>JBJXFJ010000466.1:0-5783 GCA_046154735.1 Chloroflexota bacterium
TCATGGACGCGACAGTTGGTTCGGAACAGATGTAGGAGTCCCTGCTGACGGCAAGCGGTGTTCGCCAGGCGATAGCCCTCGGTACCGAAAAGCTGCTCGGCCATATGGCGCGCGAGTCCGTTTGAACCGGCTCGGGGAAACGCGTGATAGGCAGCCAGGCTCGCCTCCGCGAGTAGGGACTGACCCCAATACTGGCCCAGCGCGTGGAGTAATGGCAGCACGGCATTGACCACGATCTCGGCTGCTCGATCTCGGCCGACGAGGCCGAAGACGGGCGGGTCCACCGCGCGGTCAAGATCCACAATGCCGGCCCACTCACGGGACGGCGCCTGGACCGCGAAATATGTAATAAGCGACCGCGCTGGTCGCGCCTGACCGATCACGACCTCGGCCAGATCGCCAAGCGGCTCACCGTTACTGAGAACCAGCGCCAACAGCGCCAGTGCCGCGAGCCGACGAATGGGATGGTTGCCCGGCCGCACCCGGCCGGTCTCCCAATGACTGCCACCGGGCGCGCTGGACCAACCAGCTCGGTCCCAGGCTTGCTCAAGCTCCATGGCCAGCAATCCGTGAGCCTCAACGCCGCGCTGGCTGGGAAGAAGCTGGGCTGCTCCGAGCAGCGCGCCATAGACGGTCAGCGCCGGATCAGCCGATTGCGAGGTCTCGATGAGCCGGCGGACTTGTGCCAGAGTCACATGCTCCACAAGCCGCGTCATTGCGTCAGCATTGCGCGTGTAGCCGAGCGCACGGGCAGCCCCGCGCCAGAGCAGCTCAGCGGGCGGCAGCGCTGTGAGATCGCCCTCCAGCCGCGCTGCCTTGTCCCTGAACCGCTCCACCCCGGCCCGCTCGAGCATGGAGACCAGACTCAACGGGTCCGATTGACAGACGGATGCCAGGCTCGGCTGGTCTGCTTCAAATTCAAGGAGCAGCTCTTCAATTGGCCGCGCAAGGTACGGCTCCAGCACCAGGGTTGGCACGGTCTCACCGAACGCATTCAGCGTCGGTCCGGCACCATCCGCGGAGAGCACCACGTGCAGCCTGACTCCGCCGTAGGCCGGATCGCGCTGATGCCCATGCCGCGGCCAGTGCCGTGGTGACAGATGTATCTCCACGTCGCCATGCTCGAGACGCCCATCCGGCCAGGCGATGAGCGCCCCTTGAAAGTCCGGCTGTCCCTCACCCCAGGGACGGCCTGGAAACACAACCTGAACCGTGCGGCCATCCAGACAAATAAGCGGCCCAACCACGCGCCGCTGCCGCCAAACCCAGGCCACAAACCGCTCACTCACTGCCATGGAGCAGAGTGTACTTGAGTCAGGGATCAGTGGTCAGAGGCAAAATGCAAAATGCAAAATGCAAAATGCAAAATGCAAAATGCAAAAACAGTGTCCCGCCTGACGGACTCAGGGTCCAGTCTCCAAGTGACCGAGACACTGTTTTTGCATTTTGCACTCTCGCGTCTCCGGCGGGATCGCATCGGTGACGGAACCGGGGACGCGCACCAACTGAATTTGGGATCAGGGCGCCAGAGTCAGCGACACGGCCGGGATCATGCTGATGCCGGCCGTGAGACCTCCGCCTGCGCCCACACTACGCGCGGCCGAACGCCGGCATCACGTGTTTGGCAAACAGGTCAAGCTGCTCCAGGATGTACTTCTGGGGCGTGCCCACGGCGTGGCCGATGTTGATCTCCTGGCAGCCGGGGAAGCGCGCCTCAATCTCTTTGAGCTGCTCAACGATGCGCTCCGGTCGGCCCACCAGCCAGGAACCGTTCTTCACCGCGACGTCAATGGTGGGTAGCCCCGCTCCACGTGCTCGCGCGGGATCGGCGGCGGCATCAATCTGCTCAGAAGTGAGGCCTTTGACGAAGCCAAGCGGGGCGAACATTTTGACATTCTCCTCGAAAAACGGAGCAACTTCCTTCATGGCATCCTGCTCTGAGTCCGCGATCCAGACGCTATAGGTGATCACCAGATCGCCGCCCAGCTCGGTCTCGCGGCCTTGGCGGGCCAGTGCCTCCTGCCAGGCCTGCACCACCTTTGGGTCAGCGCCGCCCGCCGCGGCGCCTCCGCCAATGATACCCTTCATACCGTGCTTCGCCATGAAATCCATGCCGCGCGCGCTGGCACTGACGATGGGCTGGTAGCAATCCACGGGATAGTGCGCGGGCCGAGGGACCAGTGAAAGGTCCTCGAGCTCGTACCCTCGATACGGCACGCTGGGCGGTAAGGTGTAATGCTTGCCCTGGTGCTTGAAGGAGCGCTCGTTAAACGCTTTGAAGATCACCTCGGCCTGCTCTTCAAAGCGCTCGCGATTGAAGTCCGCATCCATCATGGGCGCGCCAAAGCTCTCCACCTCACGCGTGTGATATCCCCGGCCGATTCCAAATGTCACCCGCCCGCCGGTCAGAATATCCGCCATGGCAAAGTCCTCCGCCAGGCGCAACGGATGCCACATGGGCGCCACGTTGAAGCCGCAGCCAAACCTGAGTCGCTCGGTCAGGTGCGCCAGATGTAAGGCCATCATAAGGAGATTGGGGATGACCTCGTAACCCTCTCGCTGGAAGTGATGCTCCGCCATCCAGAACGTGTGATAGCCGGAGCGGTCCATGAGCTGAGCGATGGCGGTAGTCTTATCGAACACGCTGGCCAAGTGCTCATCAGAGAGCCAACGCTCATTTACCGGCGTGCCCTCATAGCCCAAGTTGTCTAGGTCCACATGCCCGGCAAAGAGACTATCGAAGTGCTTGATCATTCCCACCCCCGACTAGAGCACAATGAAACGAGGTCATAACGTACCACAAGCGTGAAGTCGTCGTTCCAGCACCTGTCCGTTTCTCGGGCATCCGCGAGGAGCCCTTTGTGTCGGCCGTGACTTTGTGCTTCAATCCAGCACGTCCATGTCATCGATTCCCTGGGTTCGCTATGTCTTTGTTGTCCTCCTCACCTCGAGCGACAGTATCGCCTACATCCTGATTCCGCCCTATCTGCAAGACCAGGGTTTTGATTACTCGCTGATCGGACTGCTTGTGGGCGTCACGGGCGTGGCATCGCTGGGCTCGCGGTTCCCTTCCGGCATGATCTATCGGCGCGGTCGCGCTCAATGGCTCACCACGGCGGCGCTCGCGCTCGTTGGTTGTGCCTTTCTCAGTTATCCCTATGCCAGCAATGCCGTGCTGATTGCTCTTGCCCTCGCGGCCATTGGATTCGGCTCGGGCGTGGCCACCACGGTAAACATGGCCATGTTTATGGACGTCATGCCGGGCGGCACAGATAAGCATCGCGCCATGGCCTTCTATGCCGCCACAATCTCCCTTGGTCACATGCTGGGCAACCTCATCGGCGGCAACGCGGCTGATGCGTTTGGCTATGTGCCTTCGTTCCAGCTTGCCGCTGCCACGACGCTCGCGGCCATTGGCGTGCTCTGGCTTGACCGACTACCCGCACTCTCAACAATCGCCGTCACTCGCCGCTCCCGCGATGAAGTGAAGCGCTCGCACCGTGATCGATTGCTGGCACTGCTACGGCTCATGGCGGAGCCCCACATGGTGGCCATCGCGTTAGTAGCCTTCGTGCTCAATTTTCTGCACGGTGTGGTCACCACGTTTTTTCCGCTCTACGGCCTTTCAATGGGCATGTCGCTTTCCGAGGTCGCCATTCTCAAGAGTGCCCATTCGCTTACAAACACCCTGGGTCGCCCCGTGGCCGGTGAGCCCATCCGTCGGCTGGGCGCTGATCGGGCATCATTCATCAGCCTTGCGCTCCTCGCTGGATTGATTGCCGTGCTGCCCAGCCAGAATCTCTTCTGGGTCTTCTTCCTGCTTATGGCCGCCATCGGCCTGATGCGCGCCATTGTCATGGTGGCCAATACCGTGGCTATGGCGGACATGGACGAATCACGCATCAGTCGCGGCACAGCTTCCGGCTTTTACCACTCCAGTAAGGACCTGGGCAGCATGAGCAGCCCGGCCATCTGCGGCGGCGTTGCATCGGCCGTGGGGCTGGGGTCCATGCTTGTGGTGGTGCCCATTGCGGCGGCAGCACTGTTCTTCGGTGTGGTCGCGGCGCTGAACCGGCGAGCGGTGAGCCGACTGGAATCGGCCGAGGCGTGACTGACCCCATGGGCAGCAGGAACGATCGCTGTCACTTCCGTTCGGGGTTAGAGCTCGGAATCCGCGGGGAGTACACCGCGGAGGCTCGGAGACGCAGAGAGAACAACCGACGAATCTCCGCGTCTCCAAGTCTCTGCGGTGAACACCCGTTCAGTCGAATCTGAACCCTTCGGTTTGGGGGATGCGCTTGCCAGCCAACTGAGCAGGTGCTATGAATGGCGCGGGCGCCGGCAATTGAGGCGGCGCAATCGCCGGGAGCTAATGATGGTTAACACCGCCAACGAGATCAAGCCGAAAGAGCCACTGAAGTACCGCGACTTCAAACCCAAGTTTCTCTACGATGAGTGGATGGAAGCACAGGGAATTCCCGTGGTCAAAGGGTATTACGTGGAGGACCTGCGCACCGTGGAGCTGGGCTGGTGGGATGCGCGCCAGTGCAACGCGGCGTTCATCCAGCTCATGGGCCAGGAAGGCGTGAACGAGGTCCGTCTGACGGAGATTGGGGCAGGTGCCACGCTGGCGCCGTTCAAGTTTGCGCTAGATGAGATTTGCTACGTGGCCGCGGGCAACGGCGTCACCACGGTCTGGGAGCATGAGGGCGCAGCACCTCAGACATTTGAGTGGCAGCCGCACTCCATGTTCATGATCCCGCGCAACTGGCGGCACCAGCACGTGAACATGCGTGGAGATCAGCCCGCGCGACTCCTGCACTACAACTATCTGCCCATGGCACTGTGCCTGGTGCGCGACCCTGAGTTCTACTTCAACAATCCGTACCAGGAGAGTGCTGAGGTCGCCGCCCAGCGCGAGTTCTACTCAGAAGCCAAAATGGAGACAGATTGGGAGAAGAATTGGAGGGCACGCGGCGCCTTCTGGTATGGCAACTTCTTCCCAGATATGCGCGCGTGGGACAAGCTGGTGCCGCATAAGGGCCGTGGGGCGGGCGGGCATCGCCTGGACTTACAGTTCCCCAGCTCGGACATGTCCGGGCACATGTCCGTCTTCCCGTCTCGTACATATAAAAAGGGCCATCGCCACGGTCCCGGCCGGGCCATCATCATCCCCAAGGGTGAGGGGTACTCCATCATGTGGGCCGAGGGACAGGAGAAGGTGGTCATTCCCTGGCACGAGATGAGCATGTTCACCCCGCCGGACCGATGGTTTCATCAGCATTTCAATACCGGCGCTGACCCAGCCCGCTACCTGGCGCTGCATCCCCTGCCGCAGTTCTCCGGCCATGCCGAGAAGGTGGAAGACCGCGCCAAGGATATGTTTGAGTACCCTGATGAGGACCCCTTTATCCGCAAGACCTTTGAAGCGGAGCTGGACAAAAAGGGCCTCACCTCGCTCATGCCTGAAGAGGCCTATCAAGACAGAGAATACGTCTGGGCCTATGAGGAAAAGGACTAATTCGCCCCTGCGCCTGCCCCCTCTCCCAAAGGGAGAGGGCTGGGGTGAGGGAGCGTCAGAAGCAACGACAATCTAGTGGGGCAGTTGTCACGTTCAGGACCATTGAAGACGGATCCGCCGTCCGGAGCGCGGGCGATACTCGTGTCAAGTGACCCACTAGTGCTCTGACAATCAGGGATTGTCGGGTGGAGGTCATCGGTGGTGTCGGGCATCTTGCCCGACCGTATGGGGCGTTCCTGCTCGCCGCCGCGCGGTACGTTTT
>JBJXFJ010000517.1:0-4655 GCA_046154735.1 Chloroflexota bacterium
GCACCTCACCGGCCTCACCCTCCTGAGTCCGGGCCCGGCCGGTTTTGCCGCGGAGCGCGGCAGCGCCCCCGACTCAGATCCAGACGTCTACTTCGATAACTACCTGGTGACCACGTGGAAACCGTGACGTCTGATAGCTGAAAGACTGCTCCGCCGATCTACACCGATTCCAGGCAGATCAGGGATTGAACAGGTCTTGACATATCGGTGCCGCGGACCTACCATCCTGCGACGGAGGCGGGTCTGTGGGCGTGGCGGGCGACCAGACGGAGATCGAGCGGGTGGTGACCGCGGCACTCCTTCATGATCTTGCCGTGTTCGCGCAGCGCGCCAGCGTGGCTCAGGGGGAAGGGGGAACCTCACTCGGCCAGGCCAGCGCCACACTTATCCTCCACCACTTCCCGGCATCGTGGAGCGCCGCCGCTGATCTGCTCTCGAGTGACCAGTCAAAGCTGAACCGTCAAGCGCTTATCGTGGAGCTTGCCCGTCAGCTCGCCTCCGGCGATCCCCGCGGCGAGACTGCATCCTCCGCCGGTGTTCCAGGCCAGCTTGCCCCGGTGTTCAGCCGCGTCGCCTTGGTTGGCCCTCCGCGGCCGTCCGGTCAGCGCTATCATCTCAGCCCGCTGGCATTGGATCGCACTCGGCTTTTCCCTAGTGATGACCGGCCGTTGGAAAACGGAGCCTTGCGTGAGGCCTACGAGAAGCTCTGGCAGGCGTTCACCAATGAAGTGCAGGGGCTGACCGGCACAGACACCCTCGCCAATCTCGAATCGCTTTTGGCGCTGCTCCAGAAATATGCCTGGTGCGTGCCTTCAGCGAGCGCTGGCGACGTCTCGCTGTATGACCACAGCCGCATTGCCGCGGCGCTTGCGGCAGCCATAGTCCGCGCTGACCCCTCCAGCGCCATTCTCGAGGCGATGATCAATCATGATTCGGAGGCCAGCACTGCCCCAGTTGTCAGTCTGATAGCCGGCGATATCACCGGCGTCCAGAAATTCCTGTACACGCTCACCGCCAGGGGCGCCGGGCGATTACTTCGAGGACGGTCGTTCTATCTCCAGCTCCTCACGGAAGTGGTGGCGCGCTGGCTGCTCCGGGAGCTTCATCTTCCGAGCGCGTGCATTGTGTACGCGGGCGGGGGGCGATTTTACGCGCTCACCCAGCCGCTCTCCGCAGAGCGGCTCACCAGTCTGCGGCTCCGGCTCAGCCGGTTGCTTCTGGATGCCCACGGCGGCAGCCTGTATGTGGCGTTGGCTGAAACGCCGGTGAGCGCCGCCGAGCTCCGTGGTGAGCGGCCGGGCGGCTCTGGCGAGGTCTGGCGGCGAGCAGGTGAGGGGCTCAGCCTGGCCAAGGCGCGCAAATTTAGCGATCTCCCGCCAGCGATCCTTGCTGAGCAGCTCTTCTCCACGCGAGGTGGCGATCCTGCCACGCCCTGTTCTGTCTGCCGCGCGGAGATTCCTGTTGGGAGCAGGCGACCGGGTGACAATGGCGAGCTCCGCTGCACCCTATGCGACAGCCTCGACCGGCTCGGCCGGGACCTGCGGAGCGCGGAGTACCTGGCGTGGCGAGCGGTTCCGCCAACCCCTGCCAGTCAGCTCGGAGCCCCGTGGGAGAGCACCCTCCGCGCGCTGGGCTGGGAGGCGCGCGTGCTGGAGAACGATCGGGCGCTTTCCCAGTACGCCAGCGAGGCGCCACTCACGCTGGTCATGCGCCTGAAAGACAGCGACGCAATGCTCCCGGCACGGGAGGGTCTGGTGGACCGAAGCATCGGGCTTGGTTTCCAGTTCGTTGCCAATGTCACTCCGTTTGCGCCAGACGGCACAATTGCCGAGTTCAGTGATCTCGCGGCCGCCTCTCAGGGGGTGAACAAGCTGGGCGTGCTGCGGATCGACGTGGATGATCTAGGCGCCATCTTTGGTCGTGGTATTCACCCCGCCCCCACGCTGGCGCGAGTCGCGGCGCTCAGCTCGGCCCTGCGGCTGTACTTTGAAGGATGGGTGGCGGAGCTGTGCCGTCGCAAGAACCCGTTCTCCAACGGCTCCCGCTGGGATGGCCAGGACCGGGTCTATGTGATCTACTCCGGCGGTGATGACGTCTTCGTGGTGGGCGCCTGGAGTGCGCTGCCTAGCCTGGCCATGCAGATCGCAGACGATTTCACGGCGTTCACTGGCGGGAATCCGGACGTGCACCTCTCGGCCGGTATTGCCGTGGTGGACAGTCACTTCCCGCTTTACCGCGCCGCGGACCTAGCGGGCGAGGCCCTGGAGGCCCGCGCCAAGGCGCGCCGGGAAGAGACCGGGGAATTGGCCAAGAACGCGCTGGATTTCCTGGGCATCACCATGACCTGGGCCGAAGCGCGGACTGTGGCCGGCCGCGCCCAGGAGCTAGCCGGCCTGGTGGAGCCCCCGGACCGCGGCAAGCCCGGCCGGGCACTCCTCCAGACGCTCCAGGAGATCGGCGCCATGGAGCGACAGTCGCGAGAGCAACAGACGCGCCATGGTCGGTCGCTGCGCGGTGGCCAGCTCGTGTATGACCGCTGGATGTGGCTGGCCACTTATCACCTGGCGCGCCTGGCAGAGCGGACGCAGGCGCCCTGGCGTCAGCAGGTGGAGGAGCTGAAACGGGAGTTATTCCAGCCGGGCGGCGTCGCCCGGCTCACGCTTGCCGCCCGCTGGGCGGAGCTGTTGATACACAAGGAGCATGGGTCGACATGAGCTACTCGCAACGTTCGCCGGCTGCCGTGTTGGCGCAGCCGGGTGAGATCCGGCGCATTATTCGAGACGGGGATCCAGAGACGCTCGTAGACTGCGCGGAACGCATCGGCAAATCGCTTAATGATGTCCGCCTGACCACGGCCCAGATACGCGGCATCTTCGGACGCGTGCGTCAGATCGAGATGAGCTGGCGGATCGGCGAGCCGTCCGATGATGCTCAATCCTGGTACCAGGTGAAAATGCTCCAGCCCAAACTGGCATATCAGGCCGGACGCGGGCAGCCTGGGGTAAAGCAGCTCGAGGCAGTCATCAAGCCCGCCATCCTTGAAATTGAGGGCAAACGCGACCGCTTCCAGCATTTCGTAGATTTCTTTGAAGCCATCCTCGCCTATCACAAAGCCGCCGGTGGCAAATAGGGAAGGAGTCCCCATGGCAGACGACACGCGCATCGCCACGCTGCACGGTCGGTTGGTGCTCAGCTTGCACATTGATATTGTTACCGGCTTACACATCGGCGGCTCCCAGGGCGCCCTGGCGATCGGCGGAGTGGATTCGCCCATCATTCGTGACCCATTGACGCAGCGGCCGTACTTGCCAGGATCCTCGCTGCGCGGAAAGATGCGCTCGCTCTCAGAGCGCTCAGCCGGGCTGGCCCAAACCCAGCGCATCAATAATGTGTACATACACTCCTGCCAGAATGTCGATTGTGAAGTTTGCGCCGTCTTTGGCGTGCCCGCAGCGGAAATGCTGCCGGCGCCTACACGACTCATTGTGCGCGACTCGTTTCTCACCGCAGCCAGCGCCAGTCGCCTGGAGCAAGCCCGAACCGACCTGCCGTACGCTGAGCAGAAATGGGAGGCGGCAATTGATCGGGTCACCTCTGCCGCCACGCCACGGCAGATCGAGCGCGTACCGGCCGGCGCCGTCTTCGGACCAGCGGAGCTGGTCTACAGCATCTACCAGCGGGGCGATTTGGAGCGTTTTCGCGGTGTGGTCGGCGCGCTCCAGATGGTGGAGGATGATTATCTCGGGGGCTATGGCTCACGTGGGGGTGGCCAGGTGCGCTTCACCGAGCTGAACCTCACCGCTCGCTCCAACGCGGCCTATGGCCAACCTATCGAGGCAGCCGAGGTTCGTCACTTTGCCGACCTCAGTAACCTGCTGAACGAGCTGGGCGAGGTGATTGACTGGCTGCAACATCAGGTGCCAGTGGCATGACGCCAGAGACCACCCCGGCCGGGAGCGCCAACACTCCCGGGAGCGCGGGCGTCCCGCCCGTCCCCGGTCGGTCGGAAGCAGACAAAGCAAGATATCGTGCTGGAGACACCGAATGTACCGGGGACGGGCGGGACGCCCGCGCTCCCAGCGGGGAGCTCTCGGATCGTGGTTGGCATAGCCGCTATTACCTGCCACATCTGGATACGGCTGGTATCGTTCAGGCGATCACCTTCCGCTTGGCCGACGCACTGCCCGCCGAGACCGTGGCGGCGTTAAAGATGCAGGCTGAATCGCCGCGCAAACGCAGGCAGATGGAAGCACTGCTCGACGCCGGCCTCGGCGCATGCTGGTTGCGCGTTCCCCAGATAGCGGATCTGATGGAGCAGGCCTTACTCAATTTTGATGGCCAGCGCTATCGGATGCTGGCCTGGTGCGTCATGCCCAACCATGTTCACGTGCTCGTCAAGACGTTTCCCGAGTATCCCATTAGCCGGGTCGTGCACACGTGGAAGTCATTCACCGCCAAGCGGATCAATGCTCACCTCGAGCGGACCGGCACCATCTGGCAGGCCGACTACCATGATCGGTTCATGCGAACGGATGAGCACCTGGCCGCCACCCGTGAGTACATTGAGATGAATCCCGTAAAGGCCGGTCTCGTCGCAACCCCAGTCGCCTGGCGCTGGTCATCGGCCGGGGCGCCGCCAGGCCGGAGCGCGGGCG
>JBJXFJ010000490.1:0-6792 GCA_046154735.1 Chloroflexota bacterium
CCAATTGCCACGACGCGGCCGTCCTTCACCGCCACATCAGCCACGTAGCCCGGCATGCCAGACCCGTCTATCACGCGTCCGCCTCGGATGAGCAGATCGTAGGTCATTGGTTGTGTCCTTCCCCGGCCTTCTCAGCGGGTCGCTTGGTCTGAGCGTACGTCAGGGATGAACGAGCGTCAATGAATCGGCGCGATCAACTGCGACCGAAACTTGTCCGTGTCCGGTTTTAGAGCAGTTGAGGCGGGTGAGATGGCGGGGTGGTGTCGGACTTCTAGCCCGACACCAGTGCGCCCGAGAGTGAGCCTGGTCAGATGGGTGGAAGTCCCCTTCAGGCATGCGCTCTCCGGCCTGTAACTGAAGATACCAGCGTCGCCGTGAGGCGGGGTGGGGAGCAGGAGGAAGTGAACACCCAGTCCGTAGGATGACGAACGCGATACGGCCGGGTGTGGCGGTGAGCCTGCTGGTGAATGGCGAAGCCCCGACGGATGCGCGCACCGGGGAACAGGCGTGAGACCCGATCGGCCGCTGCAGGGAAACCAGGGTGTCAAGCGCAGGGGTGCAGGAAGGTGGATGTGGGACGGACATGACGACGGACGAACCATCGGCGAGAGTGCCCGGAAGGGCTACCCGCGACGTAGACACCGAGATCGAGCGGGGGAACCGCTGGAGCTGCGTGGAACCGGCAGTCTGGACGGAACGCATGGTGGCCGCCCTCGAAACGGGGGTGAAGGGAGGACGGTGGTTGAGCCTGATGGATACGATCTGGGCCAAGCGGACACTGGATGCAGCCTGGCGACGGGTGCGGGCCAACGGGGGCAGCGCGGGCGTGGATCGCCAGACCTGTCAAGTGCCAAGTAAAACGGGGACTTTTACTTGGCGCTCTACACCAGACCGTGCTACGGGACCTCGAGGCCTGGACGAGGAGTCGCGGACTCCGACGGCACCCCGAGAAAACGCGGCTGGTCCACATGGGCGAACCGGGCGAATTCGACTTTCTGGGATATCACTTCAAGCGAGGCACGCGCTGGCCGCGCAAACAGAGCACGCAGCACCTGCGGGAAAAGGTCCGAGCGAAGACCTCTCGGAAGACGAGTGGGAGCGTGGACCAGATCGTAGGAGAGCTGAATCCGCTGCTGCGGGGCTGGTACGCATACTTCAAGCAGAGCCACAGGACGACCTGGGAGCCGCTGGATGCCTGGATACGGATGCGCTTGCGAAGTATCCTGCGCTGGCGGGCCGGGAAGACCGGCCGCGGACGTGGGAATGACCACGTGCCGTGGCCGAATGCCTACTTTCAAGAGCACGGACTGTTCACCATGGCGGGCGCGCACCGCCAAGCGGTCCAGGCGTGGCAGGGCCACTCCCGATGAGGAACCCACCGACTGGAGAGCCGTGTGCGGGAGAACCGCACGCACGGTTCGGAGGGAGGGGGCTTGTGCCTCCCTACCCCTACCCCTATCCCATTGCTCTCGAACTTCGTCGGCCGCCCACTGCTAAAACGCTGTTGGTCCACCGCCAACTAGGGTGGAGAAGCCTCCGCAGCCGTCGACCACGGTCAACGCCAGTGTGGTGGCGAGACCGGGTGTCTGGCGACGGACGGTGAAGGTGACCGTGGTAACCCCTGGATTGGGCGTGTGAGTGAAGCTGCCGGACAGCCCGGCTTGCCCGTCGATATCCACCAGCGCATTGGTATTGGGTACCGCTAATGATGGGTCGCCGTGGAATTGAATCTGCTGAAGCGCCCCGTTCCCGGCGATCACGGAGACGAGCAAACCCCCCTGCCCATCGGAAATGGCCGAAACGACTGGATTCTGGCGTGGCGCACAGGCTCCAATTGTTGCCGTGGGGGTGGGAGTATGGGTGGATGTCGAGACGGGAGTGAGTGTCGGAGTATTGGTAGGGGTGCTCGTGAGCGTGGGGGTACTGGTCGCTGTGGGAGTGCTCGTGAGCGTCGGAGTACTGGTCGCTATGGGTGTCTCAGTGGGGGTGGATGTTGGCGTGTGTGTAAACGTTGGGGTACTGGTGGCGGTGGCCGATGGAGTACTGGTGGTAAATGACAAGCTGGCCACAAACGCGTCATTCACTCCATTGTGCACGAGATCCGGGCCAAGAAGCAGAGGAAAGGGAAAGGGCGTACTGGAGTGGGTGGAGATCGTATTTCCGGCCACATGGATGCGGCCGCTGGCGGGATGGACTGCAACAGTCCAGACGTTCTCGAAACCGCCTCCACCGATATAGCCTGAGCTCAGCAGACCCGCGCCATCAGCCGCGACAATGGTGATAAATCCATCATCCGGTCCGCCGCCAGGAACCAGGCTGGGTCCCTCCAGAGTGGGGAATGGCACTGTGGAGACGTTCGTGGACTGCGTCATGCCAACGACATAAGCACGATGGCTGCTGTCCACAGCAATGCCGAGCGCTTGATCATCATTGGACCCGCCAATGTAGCCTGAATAGACAATGGACGAGCCATTGGGGCTGATTTTGGCGACATAGCCGTCCCCTCCACCGTTATAGGTGGGTCCCAGGGATGACACCACGGGAAAGGGCGGTGACCCCTGGTGCGTGGAAGACGTGATGCCGGCGATGTACGCAGCGCCAAGATCATCCACGGCCACTCCCTGGGACGTGTCAAAGAGGGCGCCGCCAAAATAACCGGAGTAGACAATACTGCCTGATGGGCTCACCTTGGTCAGAAAGCCGTCACCATTATCGCCATACGAGGGACCAAATGAGCCCGACGATCCCGCGATCGGAAAGGCAATGCCTGACTGGTCTGAGCCGGTGAATCCGGTGATGTACGCGTTGCCTGCGGAGTCCACGGTTACCCCATAGGCCAGGTCTAAGTCATCGCCGCCAATAAACCCAGAATAATCGAACCCAGAGCCATCCGCCTTGACCCGCGTAACAAAGGCATCGTCAACGCCGCCGTGAGTCAGGCTTGGCCCTGCGAGCGTGGGGAACGATCCATCATCGCTATGTGTGTAGCCGACCACGATTGCCACTCCACCGGATGTTACCGTCACATCCATCGCCTCTTCGTAGCTTGATCCGCCGATAAAACCGGAATAGGTCAGGGACGTGCCGGCGCTGTCTACTTTGGTGATGAAGGCATCTTGATTGCCGTTCTGAGTGAGGTCTGGACCGGTGACCAGAGGAAACGGGATGGTGCCGAAATCCGTAGAATCGGTGCTCCCCGCAACATAGACGTTGTTCGAGCCATCCACGGCCACCAGTCCAAATGCTTCATAGCCGTCTCCGCCGATGTACCCGGCGAAGACGAGTGCCGCGGTTGTTGCGTGGACCTTGGCCACAAAGACATCATTGTCAGCGTAGGTGAGTATCGGGCCAGCCGTCTCTGGGAAGCTGGCCGCCGCGGACGAGGTTGATCCACCCACGTAGACATTGCCCGCGGCATCGACATCCACGCTATAGGCCACGTCATGTCCGTCTCCGCCAATGTACCCGGACGATACGAAGACAGTGGGATCAATCACCAGGACCTGTGTGTGGTCGTAATCACCCAGCGTGAAGGAAACCCGGACCGCCTCACTGCGCTCATCAACCTCAAGCTCAAACGCGGCCGCGATTTCTACTCGCTGCCCATTCACCTCCTGGTACGCCAGTGGGGCCGTTTCCAGGAGAAAGCCCACTGGCGTTTCCAGTCGCAGCTCACCCTGCTCGGTGATACGTGCGCCGGTTAGCCCGTGGTGGGTGAGCGCAATGGCGCGACTATCCGCGCCAGGTTGAATGATGAACGAGTACTCGAGCTGTGCGCCGATGCCCGTATATTCGGCATCGATCCCGGGCCAAAGATCCCGATAGACCGCGCCTCGAAACGTGGGAACCGAGGTGATCCACTGATCCTGCCGGCCCCGGAAGTAACTGACCACGCCTTCCTGCCGTTCAAGTGGCTCTGGCGCAACCATGCGTTGGGCTCCATCGAACCGCGTCTTAATGGCCCAGCGCTCGAGTCCAGACGGTGAGATATCCCGCCGGGGCGTGCGTGCACCTCCAGAGGCCCCTGGGGAGCCTCCCGCCTGACGGAGGTTCCAGAATTGCCTGGGGTTGTGAGCCGAGGTCGGAGCCTTCTGGCCACGGAGTGCATGCGTGATCTCGCCATCTGCGAAGTAGATATCAGCCACCGCGTGTATGGTGCCCAGCGCCACGCGGGGATCGTACTGACCCTGATTGAGCACAAAGGTGAGTGGCAGCGAGGTGGGGCTGGACGCCGTCTGCGCTCGGTGCAGCGCGGGGCGAGGCGCCGGAGCCTGAGCGGATGGGAGGCAACTGGTCAGCGCAAGCGCGAGGCCCAGTAGTCCCATTCTGAAAAGATAGCCATGTGACTTGAGATCAAGATTCCGCATGCGTTTCCTGGTAGCCCGAACTCGGTGGGAGCTCACCGGTTGTGGTGGCGGAGAGAATGGTTGGGCACCATTCCCCTGATGTTCGGATGTCCAGGCGAGCGTAACGATTTTCGGGCTTCCGTTCTAGCGGGAGCTCACTACAAGTTTGTCACGGAGTGATGTCCACGGGATCACGTCAGGGTCATTTCAAAGTGGTGGAGTCTAGCGGGGCGTTGTTCGAACCTGTGGCGGCATCCCTGACAGGACCGGTTTCCTGGAGAACACGGTGGATAGCTAGGTGGTGTCGGGCATCTTGCCCGATAGGCCGGCCCATCGAACCGGGCACTATCGTGCAAGCTGCTCGACACCACCGCGGAACTCCCAGGTTCCATTCGCCACGGTGTACGAGCGCATACCCGCTCCATATTAGATCCAGATCCGGCTTGCGCACGGCGCCATCATGCGTGACCGAAGTGGCTGACATCGCATGCGGCTTTGATGTCTCAGTAGCCGCGCTCCCAGTCCACCTGGTTGATGAGCGGCTGGTTATTGAGCGCGCGGCGGAGGTTCTCTTTGAAGATGGCCAGCGAGCCAAACTCGCGCTCCTCACTCTGGCCGGATGTGTGGGGCGTGAAGATGACGTTTTCCAGCGTCAGCAGCTCTTCCGGCGGGGCGTGTTCGAACTCGCCTTCGTAGACGTCCGTCGCAAGGCCCGCGAGATGTCCGGAGCGCAGCGCGGGGAAGAGGGCTGATTCATCAATTAGCTCCCCGCGAGCCACGTTGATGAGGAAGGAGCCCGGCTTCATGGCCGCAATGGCACTCTCGTTCAGGAGATGAAAGGTTTCATCGGTGAATTGCGCGGCGACCACGACGATGTCACATGTGGAGAGCATCGTCTTGAGCTCAGCCGCGGGCCAGAGCTTCTCCACGTGGGGGACTGGCTCCATCGATCGTCTGGTGCCAACGACCTGCATGCCGAGTGCCGCGCCGAGGCGCGCCACCTCCTGGCCGATGCCGCCAAGTCCCACTACCCCCAGGGTCTTCCCGGCAATTTGCCGACCTTGAAACGAGGCGCGCATGGCCGCCGGCGAGTGCCGATTGGCCGCGGCCATGGGAAAGCCCTTACTGAGGGCGAGGGCCGCGCCAATGGCCCATTCCGCGATGGGCAGCGGGTTGTTTGCCCCTCGCCCTGAGGTGACTGGAACCGGACCGTTCCAGAGATCACTGAGCGCGAGATTGGAGACACCGGCTGGGAACTGGTGAACGAAGCGGAGCTTGGGGGCGCGACTCACCAGGCGCTTGGGATAGGGGAAGGCGATGCCCAGCACGTCCGCGTCCTGGAGAAGCGCATCGCGCTGAGCGGCTTGCTCCGGACTGTTGGTGATCTCTGAAACCGGCATACGGAGATACCGGGCAACGGTGTGCGGCGGCCAGTCGGCCTGGATCTCAGCCGCGAAGAGATCCCGGGCATCCGTCACTGTGATCTGAGGGTCAATGGCGGCCAGTTCAGCGGTCTGGGCGGCAGGGAGTCGGGAAATGAGAACAACATGCATAACGGGGCGGAGGATACCTGACGGAGGATGGGGGAGGCGAGAGGCGAGAGGCGAGAGCGGAGGGGCTCAGGGGTCCGGGAACAGGGGGCCGGGGACAGGGGGCCGGGAACAGGGGGCCGGGGGCAGGGGGCGAGGGACAGGGGTCAGGACGGCTACCCGACCCCCGACTCCTGTCCCTGGCCCTCGCCTCTCGCCTCTCGCCTCTCGCTAGCTTTGCCTCCCTGTCGGGTACTGCTTCAGCAGCTCCTCGTGGGGGAGGAGTGATTCATAGGCGCGCTGGATGGCGGGATGGTAGGCCTGCCAGGGGCGCGTTTCCACCTCGCGAGTCAGCGAAAGCTGCTGCTGGCGGAGCACCCGCGCAATCTGGTTGAGCTCCTCACCCTGCAACAGATGCAGGTGGGCGGCGATGACGGGCGTGGCATCGTAACTGAGGGACGTGATGTGGTCACTATCCAGCCCGCGTGAGCGGCGATTCATTACCCGAAGACGCTGACGAGACACATCGAGACCCACGCCGAAATCCTACTGCGACTCCATCGGAGCTGCCGTGCGCTGACAGTGCACGCAGCGTCGCGGTACGCACTCTGCATGTATGAACACCGCGGTGAAACAGCGACCACACGAATTGCCGCGCATGAAGGAGCATTCACCATGTTCGCCTGGATCGTACGACGCTTGATACTTACGCTTCCCTTTCTTGTGTTCCGCCGTTCTTTCTTAGGGGGTATCGTGAGCTTTTTTCTACTGCGGAAACTGAGTCGAAGATCCATGCGGTGACAGAAGATCCATGCGGTGACAGAAGATCCATGCGGTGACAGAAGATCCATGCGGTGACAGAAGATCCATGCGGTGACAGAAGATCCATGCCGTGCAGATGAATCCCGCACGCATGG
>JBJXFJ010000498.1:0-9413 GCA_046154735.1 Chloroflexota bacterium
GAGTGATCCTGCACTAGGTTGCCACTGAGCTCGCACTCCCGAACTCATGGCCCGCGGCGCTCCAGTGCGCCGCTTTCAATTCTCCCCAGACTCGGTTCTCCCCAGGCTCAGTGAAGGGCACATGGAAAAATGGGTTCCCCCCATGCCGCGCTCCAAAGCCTTGTTAGCGGAGTGTGGCAATCAGACTTCCAGATAAGCGGTTTCCAGCTCAATCCGCTAGTGTTCAGCGGGTTGAGCTGACGGCATCGCCAACCTGGAAGTCGCGGCCCGCATCAACGGGCAATCGAGTCATCGACGCTGATTATCGCGATCGTGCTTTTTCCGGAGCTCATCGCTCGTGCCCTCACGAGCATTTTCGCGCACGGAATCCACGGTGGACTCCTCTGTGAAGTCATCGTCAAGGGTGATATCCCCGCAGGAAATGTACGTCGCCAGCTCTTGTGGTGACCTATGCACGTTGATCGCCATCGCCTCGACGATCAAAGCGCCGATGTTCACATCCAGAACGGTTTCCGACTTGCCATTCTCAACCGGACTGAGGGGGTAGAGAGGCGCTGCATTTGGCAGTGGGCAACTCCCCACATGAATGTGAGCCGGCTCCGGCCCCGGGACTCGATTGTCCAAAAGGATCACAACCCGAGTCTTGTCCCCTTCAGCATAAAGCGTTGTCTTTCCAGACTGTCCAGAACCATTCTGAGGTGACATGCTGAGCTCATAGGACTGCTGCGCGTGAGCTGAACCTACCATCATTGAAAGCGCCGCAATGAGTGCGCTGAATCCAGAAACCGTACGCCATGCCATACTGCTAACCCCTTTCCCGAATCTCTACACCACCTGGCGGCGCAACGAGAGCGAGCCTGTGGCGATATCGGCTATACGTAGAAGCACAGTCAGTTGGATTACTTGGAGTATCGAGCATCAGGGTTCAATCAGAATCCGCAATTCCCCATGATAATCCGCCACGCCACGGTGCGCTTGGCACGTCAATTGCTGGCTGGCGCCACTGGCGGGGTATCATCGCGGCACCAAACACATGTACAGCGAGGAATGAATGGCGCGCATAGTTCGGGAAGGCGTTGGCTATCCCGTATACACGAATGAAGATGATGCGGTAACGAGCCACGCCGCCTGGGACGAGCGCCCTGATGCGCGTGAGCACTTTGGGATTTGTCAGTTAATCGCCAAAGCGTTGGGGTACGAAGTGGGCGAGTTTTACAACTCCATGCGCTATCACCAGTGGCTCCACTCTGGCCCAACAGACGATGAGCTGCCACCGGATCACTGGATCCGCGATCTCCGAGAACGGGCGGCTTATGTGCGCTGCCCGAAGTTTCGATATCGCATCACCATTGAGGCGGAGGAGATCGATGACTGACGAAGCCGACTCAAGTCCAGGCGATCTCGGCTATCGCGAGTCGCTCGGTCGCACCCTGCGCCGGGGCAGCGTGTCTGGACTCCGCGCATTCCTCATCGGCCAGGCAGAAGCGTTTGGTAATGAGCAGCATGTACAGGCCATCATCTCACAGACTGAGGCGGAGCTCCAAACACTCATGCACCGGATGATCCTGGCGCGCACGGATCTCGCCGACCTGCACCCGCTAAGTCGAGCGGCGCTTGGCATGCAGTCTGCGCCGAAAGCACCCGGTGCGAGTCGCCCACGCCGCCAAACGTAAGCGCGGCGGGGCAGCGAAGTACTCTTATCGACTGAATAAATGCCGATTAGGGCTCCGCTCGTTCCTATAATCAAAGTAGGACAGTCTCCGAGCTATCGGAGACGCGGCCAAGGAGCGGCCAATGCGACGTCGGATCGCCCGCGTCGGACTCGTGATCTTGTCAATCTTGTGGGCATCCGGACTGATGGCCGGAATCGGCGTGCTTCTTGTGGGCATATTTGACCACGGCACCTCGGCGCTCGCATCCCAGTCAGGCGCCATTGCTCTCCGTGATGCCATGGAGCATGTGCGCGACCTGGCTGATGACCCAACGCTTCAATTTCGCGGTGAGCTTGATCAATCCCTCCTCGGCGAGAGCACGCGGCCGATTTACTGGCTTGAGTCAGGTACCGGCGAAACCACCGATGAGTTTCGCGTTGACGCGCGCACCGGACTCGTTCTGGAGGCCGTCTTCCGCTCTCGCATGAAGCAGAATGCCGGGGATCGGCGGGCATCGATTGAAGATGCCGCGATCATCGCGGCGAGATTCGGGGCACGGCACTTTGACGGATTCAACTCGCTCACATTACTCGAGCGATCCCAGACCGCAACGGGCGAACGGGACACGTTCCATACCCTGAAGTGGGTGCTCGTCGATTCCGCGACACAAGTCGAGCTCCCCGTTTCAGTTCTCATCACGGTATCCGGAATGAACGGTGGTGTGGTCCGCTACCTCGCGCAGAGAGATGAGGTTACGGTTAGGCTCACACCAACGGTTTCCAAAGGCCAAGCGACGATTACTGCCAGGAACGCCGTGGATTCGGATGCCCGATGGCGCAATGCCAGCATCGAGTCACAGCGACTCCAGGTCATCTATGACGAGGTCAACAACCAGCGTCTTGCCTGGGCGGTGCTCTTTGCACGGCCCAGGCCTTCTCCGACGTCCCAACGGCTTCTCGTACTGGTTGATGCGCACACCAGAGACGTTATTGATGCGGATCACTGATTCGGCGGGCAATACTTCATTCAGCATTGCGGCTGCTCAATCCAGATAACTGAGATTCAAAGGGCGAGCCTCATCCAACGTTTCGAGCATCATTGGATGCAGAATGCCGTTCGAGGTCAGGATGGTGATGTGGGCAGCATTGAGATTGATGGGTTGACCCGCAAGATCGGTTACCTGGCCACCGGCCTCTTCAACCAGAAGCATGCCCGCGGCAATGTCCCAGGAGTGAATGGATGCCTCCCAGTAGCCATCGAAGCGGCCAGCGGCCACATAAGCAAGATCCAATGCCGCGGAGCCGATGCGACGTACTGCCTGGGCGCGCCGCGCAAAGGCGCAAAACTGCCCCAGCGCCAAGGGCAAGCGATCCGTCTCATAGGGCAAGCCTGTAGCCAACAATCCGCGCCGTAGTATCGAGACGCTCGAGACCTGAATCGATCGGCCGTTAAGCGTTGCGCCGGCCCCGCGTCGCGCCACAAAGAGCTCCCCCTGGGTTGGGTCATAAATCACGCCCGCTTCAATCCGGCCATCGTGCTCATACGCAACGGATACAGAAAAGGGCGGAAGTCCGTGACTGAAGTTTGTTGTCCCATCCAGTGGATCAATGATCCAGCGATGGGCGGGGTCCGCGCCCCCAGTGGTGCCTTCTTCAGCCAGGATCTGATGGTCTGGGAAATGCTGGCGTATGACCCCAACAATGGCCGCCTCCGCCTTGAGATCCGCTTGCGTGACAACGTCAATCTCGCCCTTATAGCGGATGTCGAGCACGCCGCCAAAATGCTCTCGAAGCACCGCCCCGCCAGCCTGGGTAGCCTCCACAGCAACCTCGGTGAGAGATGAGGGGATGAATGATGGACCTGAGCTCATAAACAAGAATCCCTGGCGCTGATAATCCGGAGGATAAACGAAAAGGCTCTCGCAACGTATGCGAGAGCCTTTTCTAGGATTACCGTGGGATCAGGACTTGTTGAATCGTGCTGCCGCGGCTGGCGCGACATTTTCTGGAGGCTGAAGAACTATAGCCCCCTTGTCACAGGCAGACTCACAGAGAAAACATGAAACGCATGTCTTTGAGTTTGTGAGCCTGGCGACTTTGAGCCAGGGTGTTTCCGGATCGCCCTCCAGGCTCAGACACTCAAATGGGCAGATGTCAATGCAGTAGCTGCAACCAGAGCAGATCTCGTCGGTCACTACTGGCTTCGCCCACTCCGTTCGACGAACCTTTTGAGCCAAATCACCAAAGGAATCTAGTATCGCATCATAAGGGCATGCCCGGCCGCATGCGCCACAGTCAATACAAATCTGCGGGTCGATGAAGTACAACTCCTTCTTGACACCGCTGATTGCATCCACTGGACACACGATTTCGCAGGCTGAGCAGCCGATACACTTCTCGGTTATGAAGAATGCCATCGCTGCTTGATTATCTCCAAGTGGGTTGAACTCGTGTTCATTGGCAGTATATCAAGCCGTACCGTCGGACGACGGAACTCTCTCGTGGACGGGAGAGGGAGATCAATTCATTCAAGCTCTCGCAGTAGAAACGAAACGGAGCGCACAATAGTGCCAATCATCGGGGGACCACGCATCGGGGCGCACGTTAATGGGGGCATCAAGGGCGGCGTAACTAAGGCATTGGAGATCGGTGCCCAGGCACTTCAGGTCTTTATTGGATCGCCCCAAACCTGGCGCAGCCCAAACCCACTCGAGGCAGACATCGCGGCGTTCAAGGACGGCGTAACGCGGCACAATCTTGGACCGGTATTTGTGCACGGCATCTACCTCATGAATCTCGCCTCGGTCCGCGTGGACGTGTATGACAAGTCGATCATCGCGCTGCGTAACCAGCTCGAGTGGTCCAACCGCATCGGTGCTGAGGGCCTGATCTTTCACCCGGGATCGGCGATGTCAGACAGCTATGCGGTAGCTCTGGATCGAGTCGTTCGAGCCCTCACCACCATTCTGGATGGCTACGATGGGCACACGAGAATCGTGCTCGAGGTTTGCGCTGGGCAGGGAGAGACTATTGGCGATCGATTCGAAGAGCTCGCTGATATTATCCATGCACTTGGGAATGATGACCGGCTGGGAGTTTGCTGGGACACCTGCCATCTCTTCAACGCCGGCTTTGATATCGCTACAGAATCGGGCCTCACCGACACGATCGCCCAGTTCCACGACATCATCGGGTTTGAGCGGCTCTACGCCATCCATGCCAACGATTCCAAGAATCCGCTTGGCGCACGGCTTGATCGTCATGAGAACATCGGCCAGGGACACATTGGTGAGGCGGCCTTTGAGCGAATGCTCCACCATCCTGCCCTTCGGGATCTCCCCTGGATGCTGGAAGTGCCCGGTCAAGAGAAGAAAGGACCGGACGCTGAAAACATTCAGATTCTCCGCCGGCTTGCCGGACTACCGGTGTCACCGCTGAGCGCGGGGTGACAGGCGTCTGAGAAGCCGTCCCGTCTCAGCCCGAAATTAGGACCAACTAACAGTACGCACACCTGCTACCCCTGGTCTCGCACGAACCACGGTCGTCCCGATGAGCGCGGGAATCTCAGGGCATCAAGCCCAGAGCGCGCCACCACGGAACACTGATGAGCACACCGAGAAGTACCGCGACCGCGTATGCCACCGCCATCGGACGGATCTGCTCATGGCTGAATAAGCGTCCATCCACACCACTATAGAGTGCCAGGTAAATCGTGCTTTGATACGGAAAGATCCACAGATTCGTGGCAGTAAGGGCAATGATGCCGACGACAAACGGACTAATCCCAATTGCCGCGGCCGGTGGGCTCATCACGATGGTGAGCAACACTGAGGCAGCCTGCCAGCGGACGGCAAAACACATGGCAATTCCGGCCACGGCCAGGCCAAGCAGAAAGAGTGCTGGAGCCCCAGCGAGCGGCGCCAGTAAGCGCGACATGCTATCACCCAGCCAGACATCAACCTTCAACGTGGTGAACACATCCCCCAGGCTGGTGATGGCGCCAAAGAAGATGACAAAGCTCCAGTTGATGCCGCTTCGAAAACTGTTGGCATCAACAATACCGAGACCGCCCAGAATGAGCAATCCAGCCCCCGCGATCCAGGCGGCGTTCACCCTATGCCACGGCTCAGTGATGAGGCCTAAGATCAGAATGGCCATCACCGTCCCTGAGATCCATTCACCACTGGACGGTCTGCCCAACGCGGCGGTCTGCGTGCGCAGAAGCTGATTACTCACCGAAACCGCGGCGCCCTCACGGAACTTCCAGACCGCGGTCCCAAATGTGACCGCGAATAGCGTCAGATGCAACGGCAATGCGCCAAGAAACCAGGGCAGGAATGAGAACTGCGCCTGGACCTCTGTGGGCAATACGCTGTGAACCAGCAATCCGCTGGATGTACCCGTGAGGAAAAGCGTTCCCATGAGTCCAAATCCGAGCAGCGTGGCGATGCCTACGATGACTGATCCAGGTCCCCGGCGAGCCAGTCCAAATGCATCCACCATCTCCAACCCCACCGGGGCGGAGAGCGCCATCCGGCTGGTGGCATTGGGCATGGCCGGAGTAAAAAGGAGCCCGGCCGCCGCGAGCGTAAGCGCCTGAGCAACGAGACTACCTGGCGCACGATTCGCCAGCGTCAACACTGCGCGATAGAGTAGCCCGGTCTTGCCAATGCCAACGCCGATTCCCAGGATGGCCAGTACCACAAACCAGGTGTTGCTGGCGTAACCGGACAGAGCCACACGACCAGGCACCAAACCCATGGCCGCCCAACCCACCACCAGGAAGAGTGCCACCAGGTGATCCGCGATCACCTCAAACACCATGAGCGGCACACTGGCCGCAAGCAACGCCAGGGCAAGCTGGCCCTCGCGGCTCAATCCGTCTGGCGGCCCTGGAATGGCTATGAGGCCAAAGAGCCCAATCGCCAGCCCCAGGCCCCAACGATGCCTCGTTGAGAGTGCCGCCAGCCCGTATGGCTTCTTCGTTCCAACGGAATCCGGCTGGGTGTCTGCCAGCCTATCTCGCACATCGGCCAGACGCGGTTCACCTTGAAGCGCTATCGATGGGACGGTCCGTAGCCACTGATGGAGCGATGCTCGATCAGCTTGCGAGAGGCTGTCGTTGGCGTCGTCCAGCAGCCGTACCACGTCACTCCACTGCTCTGCCGCGCCGAAATGGCGAACGGCCAGGGCACTATCGCCGGCCTGTTCCAAACCCTGGGCAATACGCTGGTGGGCGTTGCGGAGCTCCTCCATCGACGCGGTTTCGAGCAGCTCGGCGTTGAGCAGATCACGCATCGGCTGCACCATGCGGGCCAGGCCATTTTCCCAGAGGACAAGCGCAGGCGCCTCTGACAGCATGTGGAGAGCAAGCTGCAGTGGCCCCCCGCCAAGTACACGGATCACCTGAGGTGGGAGCGATTCAGCCAGTGACGCCCGACGCAGCGCCGTGCGCGCATCCGAATCCAGCAGATTCAATCGTTGGTCAACCACGATCCGCAGCGTGGTGGAAAGCTCAGCAATGGTGTGGTTCCGTGCCTGCAGGCGCTCGCCCAGCGCCAGATTGAGACGCCGCGCAAACTCCGGGTAAGTACTTGCTAACTGGCGGTAACGAGCCTGAGGCAAGTACAGCGCCAGGACCTGTGTACTGGCACGCAGCCCCGCACCGCCCTCGACCACTCCGCCCAGGGCAACCTCGCCGAATGTGTCGCCGAAATTGAGGGCTGCCACTGCCGCGGTGCTCCCGGAGGTGTTCCGGGTCAAAATTTCCGCGCGGCCTTCGCAGATCACAATCAGACCATCGGCTCGCCCTCCCAGCGGGACGATCTCCTCACCCGCTTCGTAGAGGCGCGCCTCCACGGCGCTGACGAGCTTGGCCAACTCCACGGACGGAAGCCCCTTGAACACGGGGGCGGAGGCAATTGCGCGATTAACGTCGTACTCTGCTTTGATCATAGGTCGAGGCAAGAATACATCAGGGCCGACACTCCGTGAAGAGTGACGGCCCTGGTGAACGGACGCGCGATCTGAGCGCCAGCTAGCTGATGGCGGCTCGCAAAGCCTCAGGGATTGGCTTATCCACCCGTACCGGCTTGATATGGCTCTCCGTGAGGTGCTCGGTATTGGATGCACCCAACTTGTCCATCAAGAATTCAAACTTATCCTGAATCAACTCGCCCATCTGACCACGCGTACTGGTGGGAAGATCCCAAGTTTGCTGCTTAAATGGCCCCCAGGCCTTCTTGCGAGTCTTGTAGATGAACTGCTCGTCGGTCTCGCCCTCCACCGCTTCATCAGCACACGCCTCGCGCAGGTATTTGTAGATGTCCTGCTTGAGATCCTCAGGGAACGCGCCGCCGTCAAAGAGGATGTTCTGGAACTCCGTAGCCAGGTGCACTTCCAGACAATCCATTTGCGGGAACTTGTCAAACGCCTCCGCCGGGAGCGTGGAGGCTCCGTGCTGCACCGCGCCGCCCATACCCTTGGTGCGGGCAACAGAGGACAGCTCTCTGAGAGTTTCAAAGTCCAGCTTCACTTGAGCGATGGAGCCATCAGGCAGTACAACGCCGCCGTGGCTCGTGCCGGTCTGCACACTGATCTTACTCAAACCGCGGGCGCCGCCAGTAAGCTCGGCGAAAACGCGATCGAATCCGTCCGCATACGCGTTGAGCTCGTCAGGCGTGCTGTTCTTCTTGCCCACCTCACCGATCTCGCCGCCGGTGCTGATGGTGACACCCGCCGGCTCAAGATCCCGGACCAGCTTGGCCAGCTCAGCACACCGCTCGTAGTTCGTGCGCTGCTGTTCGTCCAACGTGGGGAAGCTCAGGTCCACCAGTGTGGAAGTATCAATATCGATGTTGTAGAAGCCCGCTGCCACCGCTTCGCGGATCAGCTTGCGTAGCCCCTCGATCTCCGCCTCAGGATCCTTGCCATAGTTCTTGGCGCTGGCCTGGAAGTGGTCTCCCTGGATAAAAATGGGCCCCTGATGCCCTTCCTTAATCGAGGCGGCCGTAACTACCGTGGCGTACTCGTCTGGTTTCTGATGAGTGTAGCCCATCTCAGACTTGGCCAGCTCAAAAATGAACGGGCCAACCTTCTTGGCGTGCGCCGCGCGCACGAGCGCCCGAGACACGTCCCAGGCCATTGCCCGCACATTCACCGCGGGGACGGTGGCTCCGCTGTACTCGCCACGCTGGCGGGCCTGATAGAGGCTGTCGATACTCGCGGGCTGCACGCCCACTTCCCAGGCGGCCTGCCAGATGATCCATCGCGCCGCGTCCTTAACCTCATCCGATCCGAAGGCGGCTGCATAGACGAGCCGATCAATAACCGTGCTTCTAAGCTGCGCCGCATCAGTCACCTTCACGGCACCGCCAGTGAGCTGAAGGCACGAGCGAACGTCGTTAAGCAAGTCGGAAAGCGACCCGTAGCCCATAGAAACCTCCAAAAGCGCTTTACCCGTTCACAGTACTAGGCTGAGCAGTCCGCATGCAACCAGTGCGTGCTCGAGACGTCATTCAGGTCCGGAAAATTGGGTCAAGCAGCACGTCCCGGGGCTGAAACTCTTGCGGACATCCGAAGGTATCACCTGACACCCGAGCCAGCTATCCCGGATTATCACCGGGCATAAGGCAAGATCGCCCGGGTGGCTCGGAGGGATTCCTGTGCCGATATTGCGTTCCGATGACGGCGGACATCCCCCGTAGCGCGGCGGTCTTGCGCCCCGCGCCCGAGGATTCACCAAGCACCGTGTATCCGCCAG
>JBJXFJ010000502.1:0-5801 GCA_046154735.1 Chloroflexota bacterium
GAACTCGCAGCGCGGCGACGAGCAGGAACGCACCAGACTGTCGGGCAAGATGCCCGACACCACCGGTGGCGCGAGAACCCCGCAGAATAAGTTGGACGGAGCACTAGCCTCGCGCGCTCCCCTCCACGTGAGAAAACGGGTATCAGTCATGGTGACTGATACCCGTTCTCTTTACTAATTATTCGTGCACTTCGCCTATCAAAGCCGGGCCGGCCCGGTCGTGAAATGCGTTACCTGATCGAAGGATCCGTTCAGAGGCGCGTCCCACCACGGACTCGCGCTGAATATTCGACACTCGCATGGAAGCGGGAGCTCGGAGTTTCTCGTGATCCAGCCATTCCATGAGCCACGGCCATCGACCTTGACGACGGGTGCGACCCTGACCGATTTCGCCACGCGGAGTGCTCACATGCGAACTGCCTCAGCTGGCTCCGCAGCGCGGCAAGCCGTGCTCATTCTGGACGATATCGAGGTTGACCAGCGCCTGTGGCATGAGCTCTCACGCTCAGGGTTCAACGTGACCAGCGCATCAACAGATCATATTGAGCTGGTGCTTGATGCAGAACCAGACCTCATCTTCATCGACATAGCATCCATCAGTGCTCCAGCATTTGACTTACTGGACAGAGTGCGACAGCGGCAACTGAGCGCTGGCATTGTGGTGCTCGCGCCCGGTGACTCTGAGTGGGAAGCCATCGACTTACTTCGCCAGGGTGCGGACGACTACCTCCGGTACCCACCTGATCCCACATCGATTCGCGCGGTCATCGACCGCACGCTAGCTCGCGTGGACCTGCGCCGAGCGAATGCCGCGCTCCAGGAGCGCCTGGCCGCGGAGCTGGAGCGCGCGGCAATGGTTCAACGTGAGCTATTACCGGTCGCTAATCCCTCACTCCGGGGCTTTGAGGTCGCCGCCATGTGCCAGCCCGCGCGCGAGGTGGGCGGCGACTTCTATGATTGGGTCCAGCCGGGGCGCGGACGATTCTGCTTCACCCTGAGCGACGTCATGGGCAAGGGAATGCCCGCGGCTCTCATGATGGCCACCGTGCGGGCCACACTCCGACCGCTCATGGGCCTCTGCTCCGCTTCCGCTACCCTCACCCTTGCGCATCGGGCATTAGAGCAGGAGCTGGACCGCACCGGCAGCTTCGTGACCATTTTCTATGGCGACCTCGATCTCACCAGCGGTCGGCTGCAGTTTGCCGATGCCGGCCACGGACTTGTGGTCGTGCGCGACGCGGACGGGCATAGCCGCAAGCTCGATCACCGGGGATTGCCACTGGGAGTCATGCGCTCCCCCAGCTATGAAACTGGATCGCACAGCGTTCAGCCGGGACAGAGCCTGGTGCTATTTAGCGACGGCCTGCTCGATGCACTTCCCGATCCATCCGCCATTGAGGCCGGCATTGGAGAAGCCTGCCAGAACGCCTCCAGTGCCGCTGAGATCATGGAAGCCCTCCGGGATCTCGTGACTCGGACAACTTCAATTACCGACGACGCCAGCGTGCTGGTGATTCGCCGATCGATGGAGGCCTAGCCCGCGGGTTCGGTCACCAACAGGAGCCGCGGCAACGCGGCACTGCCCCGACTACGGAAGGACTCCGCGCGGTGCTTGGCATTCCTCCTCGGATGCCTCGGCCTCGGCCGCATGCTGAGTCGGCACGAAAGCTGCCTTACGCTCCGGCGCTATGGCCGCACCATCAATATCTACCGCCACGTTACACAAGGCTCAACCTGTGCAGCCCATTGCCGCGCAGCTTCAGCACGTGGGCAAGTCCTTCGGTGATTTGCGGGCCGCGGACGATGTGTCGCTCACGGTGGAGCAGGGTACGATCCTGGGGCTGATCGGCCCCAGCGGCTCCGGAAAGACCACGGTGGTCAAGATGGCAATTGGCAATCTGGCCCCCACAGACGGCTCCATTCGTGTGCTGGGCGAGTCACCGTCTCGATTCAAACGGCGCACACGCGAACAGATCGGCTACATGCCGCAGTCGTTCGTCCTGTATCCGGATCTCACGGCGCGTGAGAACCTCTCCTTCGTGGGATCGCTCTTCGGCATGCTCTGGCCACGTCGTCGCCGGCGCGAACAGGAGCTGCTTCGCTTACTGGGACTCTGGGATAGCCGCAATCGGCTTGCTCGTCAGCTCTCCGGAGGCATGCAACGACGGCTCTCGCTGGCTTGCGCTCTGATCCACGACCCTCAGATTCTCTTTGTGGACGAGCCGACCGCCGGTATTGACCCTGTCTTGCGCACGACAATCTGGGACGAGTTTCGCCGCCTACGAGAAGACGGACGAACATTGTTTGTGACCACTCAGTATGTCGGTGAATCGGAATTTTGCGACCGCGTGGCTATCCTCGATCACGGGCGGATCATCGCCGACGACACCCCATTGGGGCTCAGGGAGCGCGCATTTGGTGGCGAGATGGTTGAGGTGCAGGTTGCTCGGCCGGTCGATGGCACATCCCTGCGCAACTTGCCGGAGGTGCTGGGCGTGCGCCAGGACGGCCCTCGCCAGCTCGTTCTCACGGTTGTCAACGCTGGCACTGCCATCCCGCGAATCATTGAAGCGATTGACCTCGAGGGCAGCGCGGTTGACTCAACCCGTGAGTACCGCCCGTCGTTCGATGAAGTCTTCGCCGAGCTGCTCCAGCGGGAGCCTGCTCCAGCGGAAAGGACCGCGTGAAAGAGCTCCTATTTCTGCCACTTAAGTTCGTCAGTCGCCTGTGGGCGCTGATCGGCAAGGAGTGGCTCCAGGTCATTCGCAAACCAGGCGCCCTGGTCACGCTAGTATTTGCGCCCTTCGCTATTATGGCGCTGTTTGGCGTGGGCTACACGGGTGAGCGCAGGCCCTTGAACACGTCAATTGTCCTTGGGTCAACCGAAGACGTGCCCACGGATCTAGAGACCTATCGCCAGATTGGGGGACCAGCAGTCAACATCGTAAGTGTTACCCAAGATCTCGAAGCAGCCCGCTCAGGATTGCGGGATGGACGCCTCGATCTCATCGTCGTCGTGCCACCCGACGTCCAGCAGGTCTTTCTCAAGGGCGAGCAGGCCGTGATTGGGATCGAGCACGACCGTGTCGATCCCTTACGTGACGCCTATACGCGGATCATTGCCGATCGACAAGTGCAGGAGCTCAACCGACAAATCGTCCAGAGAGCGGCCGAAGCCGGCCAGAGTTATCTGATTCAGAGCGGCGCAGCCAGTGCTGCCACGTCGATTCCGCCAGAAGTAATGGCCGCGCCAACTCGGGCGAACATTACCAATTGGGTACCGGTGAGCCCCACCGTGGTGGGTTTCTTCACGCCGGCGGTCCTGGCACTGGTGCTTCAGCATATGGCGGTCACACTGACTGCGCTGTCACTCGTCCGTGAACGCCTCAGCGGCGTGACCGAGATCTATCGTGTGGCGCCTGTGAGCACCGTGGAAATTCTGCTCGGAACCTATTTTGCATACGGCCTGGTCAGCATCGTCGTCGCCACCGCGGTCATTGCGCTCGCCGTTTTCGGACTCGGAGTGCCACTGCTCAGCAGCGTGGCATCACTGGCCGGCGTCGTTGGCCTCTTGATCTTCGCCGCCCTCGGACTAGGCATGCTGATCTCAGCGGTGTCAGATTCAGAACGCCAGGCGGTGCAGCTCTCCATGTTAGTACTTCTGGCATCCGTCTTCTTTAGCGGCTTCGTGCTGCCTCTGGATGAGTTCACGACGCAAGTCCAATGGATCGCCTATGTCTTACCCGTGACGCATGGGATCCGCCTGTTTCAGGATTTCATGCTCCGGGGAAGTACTTCCGCGGACTGGCAGATCTGGACCCTGGGAGCCATTGGCGCAACTCTCTTCTTGCTCACGGCCGTATTGCTGCATCGAACAATGGCGCGTGAGGCCAACGCGGACTGATCGGCCACCCGAGACGTCTTCCGACAGACAGCATGAGCGACGAACAGAGACATGCATCGGAAGCTGAGCGGGCCGAGCTGCGGGAGCGGCTCGCTGACTGGCTCGATGCTCCACTTACTGCTCTCGGCTCATTGATGCTGGCGCTCCTCATTGTGGAGTGGACGGTCGATCTCACTCCCAGTTGGTCCGCGCGCGTGTCCGTCATTCAGAACGTGATCTGGGCCATCTTCATCGTCGATTTTGTCGTGGAGCTCACACTTGCGCCCGCAAAACTCCAGTACCTGCGTACCAACTGGCTCACGGCTATTGGCGTGGTGCTGCCCGCGCTCCGGGCCATCCGTGTGCTGCGAGTCGCCCGCGTTTTTCGAGGCCTGAGCTTGGTCCGGCTGACCACTACGCTCAATCGTGCATCACGTGTCGCCGGGGCACTTGGGCGTCGCGGAGAGCTGGGCTACGTCTTGCTGCTCACGCTTATTGTCACCACCGCTGCCGCCGCGGGGGTGTATTTCTTCGAACGGGAAGCCTTCGACTCGACAATCCGAACCCCCTGGGATGCCGCGTGGTGGGCGGCGACGATCGTGACCACCATCAATTCACCACTGGAGACCGTCACGCTTGAGGGGCGAATCGTGGCGTTGGGGCTGCGCATCTTCGCTCTGGCCTTCAGTGGCTATCTCACTGCCGTCATCGCCGTGCACCTTCTGGGCAGCGGTGAATCTCCGAACGACGCGGTTCTCCAGCGTCTGGCTCAATTGGAGGCCAACATCTTTAACGCGCAGCTGGAGACTACGCGATCAGTTGAAACACGCGCCCACCCCCCTGCGCGGGACACACAACAGAGTCAATGATCAATGGACAGGACAGTCTGCCCTGCAGCGCTGACTATCGGGGCACGCAGGGTCCTGAGGTTAGCCGAGATTCCCCAGGCTAGATCGACCGTTGTCTTTGAGCGTGTTTCGCGCGCGCTCAAGGATCTCGGACGCTTCCTCGGCGGCGTAGCCCGCATTGCGGAGAAGGGTAAGTACCTCGCGTCCGTGACCCGCGTCACGCGTTTCAACAATCAGCTCCAGCTCCACGTGGTGCAACGCCATGTACGGGCCAATCCGATGAATACCCACGTGGATGATATTCACGTTGTGCGCGGCCAACGTCTGAGTAATGCCAAAGAGCTGCCCAGGCTTATCCTCAAGCCACAGCCGCAATGTGAGATACCGCCCGGCCGTTATCATCCCGTATTGAATCACCTTGCCCAGGAGGTTCAGGTCCACGTTGCCGCCACTTAGGATTACTCCAACCCGCCGCCCTCCATGAGCCACGCGGCCCGCCAGCAGCGCGGCCAGGCCTACGGCGCCGGCACCCTCCACCACCATCTTGCCGCGCTCCATCAGCAGCACAATGGCCTGTGAAATTGCATCATCGTCCACCGTCACCATGTCATCCACGTGCTCTCGGATAATTGGAAAGGTAAACGCGCCGGGTCGCTTCACGGCAATACCATCCGCGATTGTTTGCACTCCAGGCGTCTCGATGAGCGTCCCTCGGCGAAATGAGTCTGCGCAGGCCGCGGCACCTGCCGCCTGCACTCCGATCACGCGCACCCTGGGCGCCAGTGCCTTGACCGCTGTGGACACCCCGGCAATGAGCCCGCCGCCCCCCACCGGTACCAGCACCAGATCAAGGTCTGGGAGCTGCTCGATGAGCTCCAGCCCGACAACGCCCTGCCCGGCCACCACATCAGCATCATCAAAGGCATGAACATACGCGGCCCCACGCTCCTGGGCAATCGCCGTTGCATGCACATGCGCGTCATCGTAGGTCGGCCCGTGGAGCACGACTTCAGCGCCATAGCGCTGTACGGCGGTGACCTTATAAAGTGGCGCACCAACGGGCATCACAA
>JBJXFJ010000520.1:0-12871 GCA_046154735.1 Chloroflexota bacterium
CCTTGGTGATACCTCGGGGCGCGGGGCACAAGACCACCGCGCTACCGGGGGTGTTCGCCGTCGACACGCGCGATCGGCTGATGAGCAGGGGTTAGCGGGGTGCCTGGTGCTCCAGCCATTGAATCCACGCCGCGGCCATCTTCGGGCGACCGGCTGGCCGGGCTGATTCCAGGGCGCGGCTCAGAGTGAGGGCTGATGAAACGAGGTTCACCCAGTAGAGACTCCAGAGCCAAACTCGCGTGAGCGGACGTGTGCCCTGCCGCGGGCGCCGGGCTAAAGACGTGTTCAGCGTGGTGGATCGGCGGACGATGACGCTGTTCATAACAAGACTCCGATGTGCGACATGCGTGCCCTCGCCTCCAAGCGGCAAGGGCGTCTGCTGCGCGATCATCGCGCTTTGCCCGGCGGGCAACATGTGCGAGCCGGACGTGCCGCTGTCCAACTAAATGGCTGGAGCAGTCAGTCTGCTGAGTCCGCGTTGACCTGAACGTGACGGTTCACCGGCCACGCTCAGCAACACCATAACGCGGCCGGGTTAATGCGAGCTCAGCGCTAAGTCAGCCGGGAATCAGCGTTGGTTGAGGAATGAGCGAGTTGCTCAGACCGTGACAATCGCGGACTCTCTCAGGGGGACGGATTGGAGGGCGCGTAGCTCAATCGTAAATGTGGCTCCCCGACCGTGACCCGCGGATTCGGCCCAGATGCGGCCGCCGTGGGCCTGGGTGAGATGCTTAGCAATGGCGAGTCCGAGACCCGTTCCACCGCTCGCGCGCGATTTATCCACCTTGTAAAACCGCTCGAATAGTCGACCCAGATCATGCTGATCAATGCCGATGCCGTTATCACACACCGCCACTCGAACATCGTCGCCCATTGGCATCACTGAAACGTGCACCACGCCGCCTGGTTCGGTGACCTTAATGGCGTTATGAATAAGATTGATCAGCACCTGCTGGATACGCTCATCGTCAACGGATGCCATGGCCGGCTGCTCCGGCAGCTCCGAGGTGAGGGTCACCCCCTGGCGCTCGGCCGGGGCGTGCAGTCGCTGCAATGCTGCCTTGACCGTCTCACGGAGATCATGCGGCGCTCGTTGAAGCTGGACTCGGCCGGATTCAATGCGGCTGAGCTCCATAAGCTCTTCAATGAGCCGCGTAAGCCCATCCACTTCCACGTGGATGCGCGCTAAAAAGTCCCGAGCGGCCTCGCCGTCATCGATGGCGCCCTCTTCAAGCGTCTCTACCATGGCTTTGACGGACGCCACCGGCGTGCGCAGCTCATGGGACACATTGGCCACGAAGTCACGCCGCATCAGCTCGGTCCGGCGCAGCTCTGAAACGTCCTGAAGCACCACGAGTGCGGCGGCGGAGTGCGCGGCCTCAGGTGGCAGCGGCACGGCCACGGCTTGGATGGACCGACGGTGATCACCGCTTCCGCGCTCGATGAGGGTTGGAGCGGTGCTGACTTTGAGTCGGATGGCACGGAATCCCAGGTCAGAGAGCTCATGATCATGGGTGACCTGAATGAGCGATCGCCCCTGAGCGCTGCCGGCGGCTACCTCAAGCAGGCGATCGGCCATAGTGTTCATCAATGTGATGACGCCATCCGCGTCAAGGATCACTACGCCGTCCGGAATATTGGCCAGGACGGCAGCCAGCCGGGCACGCTGCTGCTCAATGGAGCGCACCTGTTCACGCACTCGCTCGGCCATGTTGTTGAACGTGGCGGCCAACTCCCCTACTTCGCCACTGGCATGCACGGGGAGTGGACGATGAGGCAGTCCCAGCGCCAATCTATGAGCCGATTCCGTGAGTGCCTGGATGGGGAGCGCGATGGCTCGGGCCAGGAGCACGGCGAGCGCCAGGGCAAAAAGCGCCGCCACCAGGAGCGCCGCGCCCACGGCCGCAACGACCCGATTGATGGACGCTTCCAGCAGGCTACTGGGCAACGCTACCCGCGTGATCCCCACGAGCCGCTCGTCGTCCAGCATGGGCACGGCAAAGTAGAGCAAGTCACGGTCCACCGTGGTGCTCTGACGCTGGACAAGGCCAGGGGCCCCACGCAGCGCGGCCGCGACCTCAGGGCGCGCGAGGTGATTCGGCATCGCCGCGGGGTTCGCGTCGGAATCGCCCAGAACCCGACCGTCTGGGGCAATCAGGGTGATCCGCAGCTCTGTGGTGCGGCCAAGCTGTTTGGCGAGTGGATCAAGCGATTCTGGACCCGCCGCCTGCAGACGATAAATCGCCGCGGCAGAGACAATCTGTGCCTCCCGCTGGAGCTGAGACTGGAGACTCTGAAATTGCTGCTCGCGCAGGAAGGCCACGAGGTAAACACCCAGCCCGAGCATGGCAAGCGTCAGCAGCAGTACATAATTGAATGCAATGCGCCACTGAATGCCGCGTGGACTGATCACGCGACGAATCGGTACCCGACTCCGCGCACGGTCTCGATTCGTCTGGGTTGTGATGGATTCTCTTCGATCTTCTCTCTCAGGCTGCGGATGTGCACCGGCACGGTGCGCGGATCGCTGGTGTCAATGTATCCCCAGACCTGCTCCAGGAGCTGCTCCGCGGAGAACAAATGACCGCGATTACGCATGAGAAACGTGAGCAGCTCAAATTCTCGCGGCTTGAGTGCCACGGACCTCTCTCCCAGCGAGACTCGGTGCGCGGCAATATCCAGCTCCAGGTCACCACTCACGAGTCGTTCTGAGATCGGCGCGGCAGCGGAGAGCTCCCGCCTGATGAGCTCACGGCGGCGGAGCATGGCCTTCACTCGGGCCAGGAGCTCACGCGTGGAGAACGGCTTCGTCAGATAGTCATCCGCGCCAACCTCGAGTCCGACAATGCGATCGATCTCCTCGGTACGCGCGGTGAGCATGAGGATCGGCACGGATGAATCGGCACGGATGCGACGGCAAACCTCAAACCCGTCAACACCGGGCAACATGACATCCAGCACAATGACGTCAGGATGCTCGCGCGTGGCCACCGTGATGGCTTCGTCACCCGTGGAAGCCATGACCACGTCGTAACCGGCCTGTTTCAGGTTGTAACGCAGCGTATGTAGAAGATTTGGTTCGTCGTCAACGACGAGCACTTTGGCCACTCAGGACTCCTCGTCTGCAGTTGTTTGGTTGCCTTCATCCTACATCGGGCGCACATGCCGATAGCATGTTCAAAGGTATGGTGCGCCTCGGGATGCGGGTTATGCAAACACCAGAAACCGCAAATTGGAGGCCTACAGCCGTGTACGCCTCGGTGGAAACTGAGTTTCCTTGAGCGCATGCCTCCGAGCTCCGAGCGCGTCAGGCGCGAACGCGCTGTTCCAGCTCAAGCGAGAGCGCACGGTACGCATCTGCCACAAAGCTCCGTGGCGTATGTGCCACGATGGGCTGGAACTGCTCAGCCGCCGCGCCCACACGCGCGCTCGAGTTAATGATGGTATCCAGAATTGGCAAGCCTTGCTCACGCATCCGCTCGAGCGAGCGCCGTTGTGAAGCGCGTTCTAACTGTGCGTTTGAGATCAGGATGCCCAACAGTCTCAAACGCGGATTCAGGCTTCCGACGATCCGCTTCATGCTCGTGATAATGTGCTGCATCCCGTCGACTGCCAATGGATCCGGCGGACCCACGGGCACCAGGAGTGCGTCTGCCGCAACGAGCGCATTGATCGTGAGTGAGTTCAGCCCCGCGGGACAGTCCAGAAAGATCCAATCATACGTCCTGGATAAGTCACGCAAGCGGTCCTCAAGGCGGCGGGCATCCGCGGCGCGTTTGGCGGGATCCAGCCGATCACGCAAATGGTTGAGTCCCAGATTCGCTGGTATCACATCAAGATCCGGCCAGGTTGTCTCATGGATGGGGGATTGCTTTGCACCGTCTAACCAGTCCTGGACAAAGGGGCCTTGATGCCGACCGGCTTCACCCAGGAGCCAGAGCGATGAATGAGCCTGAGCATCCAGGTCCACGACGAGGGTGGATGAGCCACGTTCAGCAAACGCCGCGGCCAGGTTGACCACGGTGGTGGTTTTGGAACAACCGCCCTTTTGAGCCGCCACGGCCACGATCATGAACCGAGCCCCCTCATCATCACGCGCATCCTCAAGCGGGTTGGGCGGGCGCCTGAAGCGCTTCCGCGAGGGTGGCAACGACACCCGTGGTATCGCGCGAAAGATCGCGATTCTCCGGGGTTTCCCGGCCGATCGGCGTATCCGCCACCATGCGATACATATCAGCCACGCCCTGGAACAAACGGGGCGTCATGCCCAAGTCCGCAAAGGCCTGAGCGATCTCCTCCATCTCCCCGACCCAACGGTGAGCCTTTGGAGGCATGGTGGGAGTAATGCGCTCCAGATAGCCGCGTATAGGCGCCATGCCCTCCGCGTGCTCCGCGGCGAGTGCATCCTGCAGCCCCATGGCCTGGGCGGCAACCAGCAACTCGAGGCCCAGAGCCTGAAGCCCCTTGGTCAGCGCCGCGTAGCATACCTTCAGTCCGGATGCCTGCCCCACGGCACCGGGCAGCAGGCGGACATCGAGACCGTGTTGATTGAGTACGGCAAACTCCTCCGCTGCCGGTCCTGACGCGTAAAAGCGATTCCCCGGTCGATTGGGCGGTGGCCCAATGATGCCCGCGTCTACCATACGGCCGCCCGCTGATTGAATAATGTCCGCAACTGAGCGCGCTGTGCTGGGGGCAATTGCGTTGCAATCGGCGTAGATCACCGTTGCCCCGGTGGAGCGCAGGGCGGCGGCTACCTGAAGGGCAAGATCCCGCGCGGCCGCCGGGACCAAAATGCTCAAGATCAGATCGGCCTGCGTGACCAGCGTGTCAAGATCGGGCAGATCTTCAATTCCGGCTTCAGCGGCCAACTCTCGCGTGCGCTCACTCCGCCCCTGCAAGCAGGTCACCGCACGCAGTCCGTGATCCTTGAGCACGGCGCCAACGCTGTGCCCCATATCCCCGGGGCTCATGATTGCAACGGTTGCGATGGGCATGAAGCAGACTCCGCGGCTAATTGGCACCGGTGCGGTGCCGCTGGCCGGAGCGTATGACACTGGCGCTAGTTGCGCAAGCAGCGATCCTCGCCGCTCATATCAATGAGGCACTGGCCCTCGCGATTGATGAGCCGCACGCGCTTGATGCTCGGAAACTGCCGCAGTGTGGCATCGATCTGCGACCAGACTCGCGCGTCCTGCCCAATACCGGCTGATGACCAGGTACGGCAGAACTTCACTGTGGCGCCGTCACGCTCAATAGTCAGCTCAAAATCGGCCTCGCACATAGACTCACCCTGAAGCATTGTTCCGAGCTCAGAATAATAGCCCGCCGCGGTCTCTTCGGCCGTGGGCCCGCTGATAAGCGCCCGCACTGCCTCGCCCGGGGTAAGTGGTCCGCGCACAACTGGGAACACGACGCTGAAATCGGTTTCTGAATCAGGTGATCGCGAGAGGAACACACGTGACGGTTGATTCGTCGTGGAAGTGGGCCGCGGTGACTGTTCCAACAACACTGCCTGGAGCACGCTGCTGGGCGCGAATCCGAAGGCAGTGAATCCGCCTTTGAATGATTCATTCAATTTTCGTGCGGGGGCGCCATCAGCACGGAGTGCCCACACGTCCACGAATCTCGGATTTAATGAGAGCACCCCGGGCGGAACCGTGGCCACGGCAATAGTTCCATCTAACAAGACCGTTCCACGCTCTGACAATGGCAACTCGGACGGGTTAGGCAGAGCTCGCGGTGGCGCGTGCTCCGAGATGATGAATACGCGATGACCATCTTCCCGGGCCAGCGGATCGAGAGTAGCCAGCCAGCCCTCATCTGGCGCAGATCCGATAGGTAGCCCCAATTCACCTTGGGCAAGTCGTCGCCCGGATTGAAAGTTGAGTGGCACAGCGTACAGACCGGCCGGATTCTCGCTGGGCTCATCACCCAGGCAGCAATGGACGGCCATCACGATTTCCCCGGCGGAGTTAATAAAGCCGGCTTCACCAAATGTAATTTCGCGCGTGCCCATCGGCAAGAAGTCGGTCGCGTTGATGCTATTGGGAGAGCCCGCTCGAGTGGGGAAGTTGAAGCGCACAACCATACGCCCCAGACAACACTCCTCGCGCGCGATGCCCCAACGTCCGTCCGGGCTCCACGTCGGTCGCAATAGGCGCGCCTGGGGGCCCACGTCCGATACCAGCACTTCCTCTTGGTTGGAGTGCAGATCAACGCGGAGGAGACTGTCGTACGGATCGCTCCCGCGCATCTCGCGACGAATGACAAGGAGCTCGGGTTGGACGGGGTTCCAGGCAAGGTCTGTCACGGTGGAGCCGAGTCCGAGATCGCGCCGAATCAGCAGCGGCGGCTGCCCCTCGGGGAGCGCCCACAGCCCGCCATCTGGCGCCACAATCGTGAGCACGGAGCTATCCTGCGCCACTACGCTGCCGGGTGCAGTGAGCGCAATGAGCAGGCTCACCGCGAGAACAGGGACGAAAGTGAACAGTTGACGCATGATGTGACCCCCCATTGGGCCGCTAGCCAGCGAGCCTACCCGGTGTCGCTTCACCAGGACCAGTCACGTCCAGATGCTCCGAGTACTCCACGATATCTCTTCATATCTCGAGGGATGTTCACTGCAGAGACCTGGAGACGCAGAGACGATTCTTCATTCTCACTGCGACTCCGGGTCTCTGCGGTGAACATTCGGCCCGTCGCATGTGCAGGATTCGCTCTACCGGAACGAACCGAAAACGCGGAGGTTCTTTGCGTGGAGTATCACTGGGGCTGTGATGCGTCTGTTACTGAAACGTGCCTTCCCTCGCTGGACACGGCCTCCGGCGTTCCTTTACACTGCGCCCCGTGTCCGATAGGCCTTGCAACCGCTTGGTGGCAGCGAGCTTCCAGCGAGTCATCGTCCAATTCGCAGCAGTCGGCGTTATGTGCGCGGTCTGTCTCATTCCGCCTGTGGCCCTGGCCACACCGGTAATGCAATCGATCGATGTGCCCGCACTCGGCACCCCGCCCAATTCACGCACGCACACGGTAGCTGAAGGTGAGTCGCTCGCCTCAATTGCCAAGACGTATAGCCTCAGTCTGGACTCCATCAAGTTGGCGAACCCGTCGGTGAGCGCTGATCGGCTGGAGGTAGGGCAGAACCTGCTCGTTCTTCCCGCTGATGGGATGATCCACACCGCGAAGCCCGGTGACAGCGTGCAGAAGGTCGCCGATCGCTACAGCGTGAAGACTGAAGTCATTTTGGAAGCGAACAAGCTTGAGCCTACCGACAAGCTCGAGGGCGGGCGGGTTCTCTTTATTCCCGCGAACGTCAGTCTGCCAGAAATCGCGAATTCCGGTGCTGATGGCGCAGCGGATCCGCGGATCTATCAGGTTCAGGCTGGTGACACGCTCTGGACCGTGAGCCAGCGGTTTGGCGTGGATCTCTCGATCCTCATGGTAGACAACGACATAAAGGATCCGAAATCGGTAGGGCCAGGTTCGCGCATTCGCATTCTTCCAACCAAGGGTGCAGAAACCGTGGTGCTCAAGTCAGGTGAATCGATGTCTGACATGGCGGCGCGGTATCAGATCGATCTTGGCTCGTTAATGGATTACAACCAGCTTAATTCAGTGGAAGCCGCGAAAGCCGGTGCCCGCATTGTGATTCCGCAGACTCATGCCAAACCAGTCCAGGCACCTGATGGCGTGGCCGGCCAATCGCCGGCAGCATCCAAATCGCAGGTTGCGGCGGCTGCCCTGGCCATGAGTGAACTGGTGCCGCCGGGGAATGACAAGGGCCAGCTCATTGCCAACACGGCCATGAAGTATCTCGGATCACGATACGTGTTTGGTGGCACTGCACCCACGGGCTTTGACTGCTCGGGCTTTGCGTACTTTGTTCACAAGAACGCGGGGATACCCGTGGGGCGGACACTGTGGCAACAGTTCAATTCCGGCCCCCGCGTTGCCAAGAGCCAGCTTCAGGTTGGCGATGAGGTGTTCTTTGCAAACACCTATATGCCCGGTCTGAGCCATGCCGGTATATTCATCGGTGATGGCAAATTCGTCCACGCTAACAATGAGCGCACCGGTGTGGTCATCTCACGGCTCGATGACGACTACTGGGCAAGCCGCTTCGTTGGCGCCGCTCGTATCCGCGGGTAGAGTCCTACCCGTGACCGAACTGAGCCGTGCCCGGTGAGCGTACGAATTCTTCTCTAGCCAACGGTTTTGAAAGCGCTGACAATCGAACGCAAGCCGTAGCCTTCGTGCAGTCGAAGTTCGGCCCCGCTCATCGAGAAACGTGGCTGACTGGATCAGGCCCGAGGATAAAGGGTTTGAATATAGCTGAGTAGGTCAGCCACCTCACGCTGGTCCACTCGCGCCTCGGCGAACTGTGGCATGCCGAGGGGCGGTTCTCTCAGGGCCTTCGTAAACGTCTCCTCGCTCGCCAGGCTCCGCTTTGTTGGGCGCAGGGCCATATTCCCCACGGCGTCCCCTCGCGGGCCGTGGCAGAGGTGACACCCTTGCTCAAAAAACACGGCCGCACCGCGTCGTTCGGCCTCGGCTGCGAAGGGGTGCGCGATGGCGAGCTGCTCATCCGTGGGGACGGGCGCGGCATTCCCGGCCGGCGCATCTCCCCTGCCTAGCGCACGCAGGTAGCCAATGATTGCCCAGGTCGCTTCGTCGCCATATTGTTCGCTAAATCCGGGCATGCCCACGAAGGACAGTCCGTGCTGCACAATCCAGAAAAGTTGGCCATCCGTTCGTTTCTGGACGGATGCGGCCCGCAGGTCGCTCGCCGGTGGGTACATGGCGGCGCCAAAACGACCCTGACCGCTGCCATCCGCCCCATGGCAGACCGCGCACGAGCCATTAAACGCTTCTCGCCCCCGGGCGAGGGCTCGTCGATCGTCGAGTGGGCCTGGCGGCGTAATCCTCGAGGCGGACTGAGGGATGGCGAAATCTTTGGCGAGTCCAGCAAAGACCTGTTCCATCGGAAGATCCACGCGCCGCTGTAATGAGCTCACGGCCAGGAACGCACCCACTAGCCCGGTCAGGAGACCACCAAGCATCACTCCGAGGATCAGGACGCTGAAAGGGAAGCCCGTGCGGCGTGGGCGCGAGATCGTTGGGAAATCTGACATGGACATCCTCATAAGTAGCGCTCGTATTGTAGCCGCGGAAGTTCCTGGCGTTCAGGATACGAGGATGCATTCGTATTGGATGCCCTCTGACTTGCTACAATCGGCATTCCCGTCCCCGCTGGGCTTATGGGAAGTCCGCGGAATACTGGCGCAGGAGCGTGCTGATGGCGACCGCTGCGGTGAATGGTATTGAGCTGTACTACGAGGAAGAGGGGCAGGGCACGCCGCTCGTATTCAGTCATGAGTTTGCCGGGGACTATCGAAGCTGGGAGCCGCAAATGCGATTCTTCTCCCGCTTTTACCGGTGCATCACGTACAGCCATCGAGGATATCGGCCCTCAAGCGTACCTGCGACCTTAGATGACTATTCTGAGGAGCACGCGGTAGAGGACCTCTTTGGGCTCGTTTCCACGGTGGCTGGAGGTTCAGCCCACGTGGTGGGACTCTCCATGGGTGGTTCCGCAGCGCTCAAGCTCGGCCTGCGTCACCCGGAAGTGTGTCGCTCACTGGTCATCGCCGGAGCGGGCTCGGGAGCGACCATTCCGGATCGCTTTCCCGCTGAGTGCCAGGTGGTGGCCAGCGCCATTGAGCGTGAGGGCATGGCGCAGTTCTCCAGGATGTACTCACGCGGGCCCGGCCGACAGCGCTTCATGCACAAGGATCGCCGAGGCTTTGATGAGTTTGTCCGCATGCTGGGTGAGCACTCTGACGTAGGCTCAGCCATGACCCAGCGCGGCGTCCAGGCACGGCGAACGTCCATTTTGCAGATCCAGGATCAGCTTCCGAGCATCGATATTCCGACGCTGATCATTGTTGGTGATGAGGATACGCTCTGCATTGAGCCGAGTCTCGTGATGAAGCGGCTCATGCCTAACGCGGGCATGACCATGTTCTCCAAGTCCGGTCACACGCTTAACCTTGAGGAGCCGGCGCTGTTCAACCGCACCGTGCTCGACTTCCTCATCGCCGTGGAGCAGGGTCGGTGGTCGCCACGGCAGGAGACCGCGGAATCCCTGCTACCATCGGACGTTCGGCCCACCTGACGGGAGGGAAGTGATCGGGCAGCGCGCCGGATTAGCCGCGGATGTCGGGCGTTGGTAAGAGGATGGAGGTTGCTCCAATCTACGAGGAGAGGCGGTGCAGCCATGGGAGCGATGTTCCGATGCTGTTCGCCAAGCGTTGATCCGCGGTCCAGAGCTCGCATTCGAGCAGAGACGCGAGGGCGACGTAGCACGAATCGTAGACCACCGGACGATGGAATTGGCGAGCAAGCTGCCACGCCCGCTCATAAAGTTCGGGCGGCTCGAGGATCTCGACGCCCATTGCCGCCAGGACCCGGCCCGCCTCCTCGCCGGCTTCACTCGAAAGTTGCCCCTGGTGGACGTAACGACGCACGACGGAAAGGGTTTCCGATCAAAAAGGCGTTGGGGCCACCACCTGCTCGCCATCATTCGTCCATTTACGCCAGAGGGCAAATGCCGCGGGACTATCCGCTTCGCGAGTCACCAGTTTGATTGCGAGCGAGGCGTCGGTAACAATCACGAACGCTCCAGGCGGATCTCGTCCAGCGTGTCTTGAATGCTTGAATGCACTGGCTGCTTCGCCAGGAGGGCCTCCGAGAGCTCCAGTGCCCGCCGACGTTGAGCCTGCAGTTCAGGGCTGACGTTGCATCTCCGCCGGAGCCATTCAGAGAGCGCTTCGGCGACCACATCCTTGACTGGTCGCCCAGCTTTTGCGGCTTCTGACTTCACCGTTCGATAGAGCTGCACATCATCAAAGAGCACCGTGACTCGCTGCATTGCCTCACCCTCCGTCGCTCGTCGCTGCGTGCTTCCTATAACTCATCACTTCGTATCACGAAAACTGCCGTTCCGTTGGCAGATGTTCCAACGGAATCGATGCACGGTGTATTTGTTTACAAGTCATACTTGATAGACTACTATCCCGCGGTCAGGGAGGTATGCAATGTCTTACCCGCTCTTGTTGCGCGGTGTGCTCGAGCGAGCGCGGCAGTTTTCGCCGGGCAAGGAGATTGTGACTCGCGTTCCAGATGGGCTGCAGCGCACGACCTACGGTGAGATGGCCAGCCGCGCAAATGCCCTGGGGCATGCCCTCTTACGGCTCGGCGTACAGCGGGGTGATCGCGTGGGCACGCTGGGCTGGAATCACTTCCGGCACCTAGAGCTCTATTTCGCCGTCCCGTGCTTGGGCGCGGTGCTCCACACAATTAATCTTCGACTCTTCCAAGATCAGGTGGCGTACATTATTCAACACGCTGAAGATCGGGTCCTCTTTCTTGATCCGGACGTTGTGCCGCTTCTTGAGCGCTTGCATGGGCAGATACCGTCGGTGCGCGACTTCGTCATCATGTGCGATCGCGAGTCGATGCCGGCCACGACACTGCCCGGCGCAGTCTGTTACGAGGATCTGCTCGACGGTGGATCGAGGGATTACGTGTTCCCGGATGATCTTGATGAAGATTTGCCGGCGGCCATGTGTTACACCTCGGCGACGACCGGCAACCCCAAGGGCGTGCAATACAGTCATCGCATGCTCTTCCTGCACACAATGGCAAAGTGTTTGACCGATACTATTGCCGTCTCCGAACGGGATACGATACTCCCCGTTGTCCCCATGTTTCATGTGAATGCCTGGGGGCTGCCCTGGGCCGCCGCGTTTGCCGGAGCGAAACTGGTGCTGCCCGGTGCCCGCCCGGATTCTAAAGCTCTTGCCGAGCTCATCCAGCAGGAGGGCGTCACGCTGGCGGCCGGAGTTCCCACGGTCTGGATGGGCGTGCTCGACGAGCTTCGGGCGCGCTCGTACGATTTCAGCACGATTCGCGCGCTCGAGGTGGGCGGCGCAGCGGTGCCACGGGCACTCATGGAAGCGTATGACCAACTTGGAATCACGGTGATGCACGCCTACGGCATGACCGAGGCTGCACCGCTGACGCACGTGGGCCGCCTGCGCTCCAGCGCCGACGATCGGAGTACAGAGGAGCGTTATCGCCTGCGGGTCAAGCAGGGCATGCTCGCTCACGGACTCGAGATGCGCTTGGTGGGTGAGCATGGTGAGAACGTGCCGTGGGATGGTGAATCCTTGGGCGAGCTTGCTCTCCGTGGGCCCTGGGTGGCCACCGAGTACTACCGGGATGCGCGGACCGCGGAGACATTTCGTGAAGGCTGGTACTACACTGGGGATGTGGGCAGCGTGGACGCGGAGGGGTATCTGCAGCTTGCCGACCGCACCAAGGACCTGGTCAAGAGTGGCGGCGAGTGGATCTCATCTGTGGATATTGAGAATCATCTGATGGCCCATGCGTCCGTCCAGGAAGCGGCCGTAATTGCCGTGCCCCACGCCCGCTGGCAAGAGCGGCCGGTGGCCTGCGTGGCGCTGCGCTCGCAGTCTGCCCCGGTGAGCGAAGAGGACCTGAAGATCTTTCTGAGCGAGCGCATCGTGGGCTGGTGGATGCCGGATCGCGTGGTCTTCATTGACGAGGTGCCCAAGACGAGCGTGGGCAAGTTTGACAAGAAGGTGCTACGAGCCAGGTTCAAGGATCTGCTGGGTGGGGCCTAGCTCACACGTGTTCTGCGCGTCAGGCACCTAACGGGACCTATGCCCCGCTGCTGGGGCTACTGCTCTGGCAATCATGGATTGTTGGGTGGAGGCAGTTGGTGGTGTCGGGCATCTTGCCCGACAGTGACGAACCGACCGCCCGGCGACGAGCGGGAACGCAC
>JBJXFJ010000509.1:0-12831 GCA_046154735.1 Chloroflexota bacterium
GAGTGAAGAGTGAAGAGTGAAGAGTGAAGAGTGAAGAGTGAAGAGTGAAGAGTGTTGGACAATCTCCTCATTTGTCTGTCATCACTCTTCACTCTTAGTTCTTAACCAAACCGTATTGGGGGAGGCGGGTATGAGCAAGTGGCCGGTCTATGTTGAGAAGTAAGGTGCACGGCTTGCTTCGGCGCGTGGCGGCCGAAGTTATTCTGCCCCGGTTTCGCGGCCTGCACATGCATGAGATCCAGGAGAAGACGCCTGGGGAGATTGTCACGGTGGTGGATCGGGAGGCGGAGCGCGTCCTGGCTCAAGAGCTTCCCCTGCTCCTATCGGGCTCACGCGTGGTTGGGGAGGAGGCGGCCGCGGAGAACCCTGATGTGCTGAAGAGGCTGGAGCACGGCACGGTCTGGTTAGTGGACCCCCTGGACGGCACGGCCAATTTTGTCGCTGGGAGCAGCCGTTTCGCGGTCATGGTGGCGTTATTGAGGGACGGGGAGACACTGGCGTCCTGGATGTTGGATCCGGTGCAGGATGTACTGGCCTACGCGGAGCTGGGTCATGGCGCGTACCTTGGCTCGGAACGCGTTCGGGCCACGCTCATCTCGCCACAAGTCGAGGACCTGCGCGGCGCCATATTGACCGGTTATCTCCCCGCCGAGTTGCGCGATCGCCTGCTGGGTCGAGCAACTATATTGGCCGAGGTGCTGCCGGGCTTGCGCTGTGCCGGCCTGGAGTATCCGGCGGTGGCGCTGGGGGCGCAGCATTTCTCGATATTCTGGCGCACGCTTCCCTGGGATCATGCTCCCGGAGCGCTCTTCCTCAGCGAGGCAGGCGGCCTGGTGACTCGTTTGAATGGCAGCCGCTACCAACCGGCTGGAGTGGAAAGCGGCCTACTGCTGGCTCATAACTACGAGATCTGGCGTCTGGTGCGTGAGCAGCTCGTCATGGATGTACATGGAGGGGAAGCGTGAACGGCCAGCTCAGATAGCTGGCCTCGCGCAGCGGGCAAGCGAAGTGGTGATCGAGGTGCAAAGGGCCCTGCGGTCTAGTGTTCACACTTGTCGGCCCTGAGCTGGATCTGACAAGGATTGGAAACCAACAGCGCTGCTTTCTATACGGTGCCTAGGTTGTGCCTCGTTTGGCAGGCGCGCTGGGAACGCGGATCTCTGCATCTCTGGTGCGGCGTGCCCGCCACTGATCCAAGCGGTTGAAAAGGTCGCTTCCATGCAGAGCTGCGGGGCATTCAGCGTCATTACCCAGTTCGTCAGCATTGAAGTCCGCGACTACAGCCAGCCAGTCGACGGCTGTCTGACCCTCTTGCTGTACATAGTGGAACACGACCTCTAGGATTTCGTCCTCGGAATCACGATATCCGATGAGGTTCGCGGACGCGGTATCCCAAAGTTCGTAATGCATGGCGACCCTTCTCTCGGTCCAGTATAGCCCACTTATTCCGACACGCTCATGATGTCTCGCACTTGATCGAGCACGATGCGCGCATCGCCCCAAAGCGTATGGTGTCCCGGACCGCCGGTCCGTTCCACACGGATATCCAATTCGTCGGGTAGCTCGATTTCGGCAATGTAGCCCCCGAGCATAGGGAGCTTACGGGCATGTCGCCGAGCCTGTGGGAGTGTGGCGAACACTGAAATGCCTGACGCGATGCGCTGGTCCTCTGGAGTCGGTCGGCGGAGTGAGCGGCCCAAAGCCAGGTGTGTCGTGAAGTCCTGGGTGGTGGGCGGATTTGTCCTCACAATCCGATAAAACCGCCGCGTCACCCCTCAGCGGAGCTCTGGATCATCCCGTCATACACCCGCTCAGCGGTCACTGGAATCGTCATCAGCCGGACGCCCGTGGCCGCATACACGGCATTGGTAATGGCTGGAGCCACGCCGCTATTGACCGTCTCGCCTACGGATTTGGCGCCAAAGGGTCCAGGGCCGATCTCGGTAGGCACATAGACCACACGGAGTGGAGGAAGGTCCATCTGGGTGGGCATTTTGTACTCGCCCAGGTTCACGTTTGTGATGCGGCCATCCTCCACCACCATCTCCTCCATCATGGCATGCCCCACACCATACACGTAGCTCCCCTCGAGCTGGCCCGCGTGGGCAATGGGATTGATGATTGTCCCCACATCCGCGGCCATCACCGCGTCTTCAATGGTGACCTGGCCCGTATCAGGATCCACTTCGACTTCGATCATGTATGCGTAGAAGTTATAGTCGTCCGCATGGGGGCCGGGACCCACGTGGGCGCTGTCATACTCGCCCTTGACTTCCACGGAGCCCGTCGCCACGATCTTGGCAGCCATCTCCTCGAAGCTCACTCGGTCGCCCTCGCCCGAGATGAACTCGTCGTTCTCCAGCTTCACTGATTCCACCGGCCAGCCCTGGAGCTCCGCGGTCAGCTCCTCGAGCTTCAGCTTGAGCGTGGTTGCGCCCGAGATGGTGGCGCGGCCCATGATGTGGGTCACGCGACTCGCACCCGCGCCCGGATCCAGGGGGGCTTCGGCTGTTGTTCCGTACCTGGGCATGATTCGGTCTGGGCTCACGCTCAGCACGGCAGAGGCCACCCGGCGCACCACTGTCTGGGAGCCGCTGCCCTGGTCTGGCGTGCCGTAGAGCGCATCAATCTTGCCATCCTCGCGCAGTCGCAAGATGATGCCGGTCTTGCCCTGGCCTACCTCGCGGTGGAGCAGTGCCAGGCCGCGTCCGCGGTTGGGCGCCAGGGGCTTGCCCCAGTTTGTCTGGTTCTTGATCGTCTCCAGCACGGCCACTGCCCGCGGATTTTTGAATCCCTCGTCCGCCAGCCCTCGATCGCCCTCGCGCAGTGCATTCTTCATCCGCAACTCCAGCGGATCAATGCCTAGCTCGCGTGCAATGCGATCAATGTGCCCCTCACCAGCGGAGCCCATCTGGACCGCACCGGGGGCGCGGACGTGACCGGCCGGAGTGGTGTTGGTGTAGGAGACAAACTGCTCCATGCGGGTATTGGGGATGTTGTAGGCTTGCAGGCAGCTCCAGCCGGGCATGGGCCACATCATGGGCTTCGGCGCGGCATACGCGCCGCCGTTGTAGTAGCCGATGTACTCGTGTGCCACAATTCGACCATCGTTCATGACGCCCGTGCGCAGCCTGATCACCGTGTTGTGCCGCGGGTTGCAGGCACCCAGCTCCTCGGCATATGTCATCACCGACTTCACAGGCCGGCCGGTCGCCTTGGAGAGGTAGTACAGCGAGAATTCGTCCATGGTGAAGCCCTTGCCGCCGAAATCGGCGCCAATGAACATGCAGTCCACCACGATATTCTCGAGTGGCTCGCCTGTCACAATGGAGAGCTGTCGGCGCAGGCCAAACGGTGACTTGTTGACTGACCATACGCGGACGGCGCCATCATCCTGCACCCAGACAACGCTGGCATGCGGCTCGATATAGCCCTGATGTTGGCGTGGTGCAGTGTACGAATCCTCGAACACGCGGTCTGCCTGGGCAAAGGCCTTTTCGATATCCGGATCACCCTTGTTGACGAGCGTGTACCCTTGAAGGTTCGCGTGCTCTAGCGGTGGCCACGGGCGATTGGATGCGCCAATGAGGCTCTCAACATGGTAAGACCGGGAGTCTGGGTGAAGAATGGGTGCGCTGTCCGTGACGGCATACTGCGCGTCCAGGACTGCCTCCAACTCCTCGTACTCAACCTCAATCAAGGCGATGGCCTGTTCCGCGATCTCACGTGATTCCGCGGCGACCACTGCCACGCGCTCTCCCGCAAAGAGCACCTTCCCGTCAGCTAGCACCGGCCAGTCAAAGATGTTGCGCCCAAAACGCTTGCCCGCCACATCCGCGCCGGTAAGCACGGCGTGGACGCCCGGAAGGGCTTGGGCCGCCGAGGTGTCTATGGAGACGATGCGCGCATGCGGCAGGGGGCTAAGTAGATACTTGGCCTCCAGCATGCCAGGGAGCTTGAGGTCGGCCGTATAGCGCGCTCCGCCAGTGACCTTGAGGCGGCCCTCGACGCGCGCTTCCGGCTGCTCGAAGATCTTTGCCGCTTCAGCCGTCAGTATGGTTGGGAGATCGGGAGCGTCTGGATGATGAGTCATGATCGATTCCCCAGAATGGAGTGCTCTCTGTCCGACCGCACGCGTCCACCCTCTCTCCCACGGGGCTCGGAGATGGTGGGTGACGTTTCTGTGACGATCCGACAGGCCCGTTGTATGTCAGTCGTCGGATCGTACCACGATCTGCTACTGTGAGCGTCATTGTGGCTGGACCATTTGACATTACGACCAAGTATCTGATTCAGCGTTTTCCGCTGGCCTGGCTGGATCTCATTGGACACACATCCCCAGGACTGGTTGACGTCCTGGACACCGATCTATCCTCGGTGGCGGCCCAGGCTGATAAGGTACTGCGGGTCACGGAGCCAGCCCCCCATCTCGTGCACATCGTGAGTGTTCAGAAGTCGGGGGGCGACTTCGGCTGGTAGTGCGGAATTCATTCCGCCGTCCCTCGGGAACAATCTGACGCAAGTCGTCCGCGAGAGAACGGCGGGATAAATCCCGCACTACGAGCCCGTCTCATCGATCGATTTCTGAACAGTCACTGCACCTCGAGCTTCAGGCCAGCGCTGACTTGCGGATGGGGCTGCGTCTCGCTCGCTACAATCTTCTTCTGCAGCACCAGTACGACCTGCCGGTATTGAGCGTGCTCGTGCTCTTGCGACGGGAGGCGGACAATCCGTCCATGCGCGGGGTCTGGCGCTCGCAGGAGCCCACTGGACAGGCACGGCACACGTTTGAGTATCCCGTGGTCCGGGTCTGGACAGAGCCTGCTCGTCGATTTCTTGACGGACCACTCGGTCTCGTGCCACTCGCGCCATTGGCCGACGTCTCAACGAGCAGGATTGCTGAAATTGTCCGAGCCACTCTCCGTCGAATTAGTGATGACGCACCATTCTCAGATACGTCGATCCTCGACGTGGGAACCTACATCTTGATGGGGCTGAAGTACCCATCCCAGGTCGTGGATCAACTGTTTCCGGGGATAAGTACCATGCGTGAATCCAGTACCTACATGGCAATCTTGAATGAAGGCGAAGCCCGTGGCCGGACGGAAGGCCGGGCGGAGGAAGCGAAGAACCTGTTGATTCTCATGGGCACCGCCAAATTTGGTGAACCTGACCCCGCTATTCGATCCGCCATTGAGCGGATCGATAACATCGAGCGCCTGGAGCGTATGGGGCCCCGACTCTTCAGCGTTTCAACTTGGACCGACTTGCTGGCAACGACCTAACCGACCGCAGCGCTCACTGCGAGACTACGGTGTTTGATCCAGCACAGCGCGCGCAAGGGCTTTGGTGACTTCGAGGGCGTTGTCTGTCATAGAGTCGTCAAGCGAGAAGAAGAACGCGTCTGTCCCACGGCGAACGATCAGGACGGAGAATCGCTCCGCTCGGAGCGCGGGATCAGCCACCTGCGCCCAGGAGGCCATGTCTCCCACGCCTGACTCGGGTGAAAAGACTAGCTCATCACGAGTCGACGTGAGCTGCAGAAGCACCTCGGGCTGAAAGGCTTCTGGTCCCGATGTGCCGAAGAATCCACCCACACGACCGAGGGCAACTGTCGTCCCTCCCATAAAGACACATTCCTCTCGCCCCGATGAGCTGACGATGAGATAGTCCTGAGTCTGAACGGACGTTCCGACAATAGTGCTTACCGCCTCCGTGCTGATAAGCGGGCACTGTGCCTGCAAGTCCCCGGGTGCGGCGAGTGCCGCGCCAGGGGAAACGATTCCGAGGCTGAGGAGGATCGATACGAATGCGGCGCGCATCGCTGGCTGCATCTCTATCATTCTCAATTCAAGTTTCGTTGTGGGATCCACGATGCGCTGGATTATCGCCGGGCTAGCGCGGAGAAAAACCGTCGAGGACCATTACGATTAGCATTCCGTCTGTGCAAAAACAAAGATGCTCCCTGGGAAGCACTCCCAGGGAGCATCTTTGTTTTTGCATTGCCCTGAAGCTGTGGTCTGGGCCTGCCCGGCGCCTTCGCGGTTAGGCGCTGACTGCCTTACCCAAGTTCTTGGCGAACTCCTGCATGATTTGGTCGGCCTTCTTGCGAATGATCGGCTGCCCAAACTCACCGATTCGGCCCATGACTTGGGCATCGGTAACGATAGTGAGATTGGATGTCTGAGCCGAAGTTTCCTGAACCTGCATGTCCATGGTGGCTTTTACCGCGCCGCCCACACGCTTGTCCGCCGCGTCTGCCCGCATGGCGGCTTTACCGGCATCCATGTCTGACTCGGTAATGGCGATATCGCCCTGCAGGTTGATTTTGATTGGCCCGACGGAGACCTTGAGTGTGCCTCGAAACTTATCTTCGCCCAGCGCTTCCACGGACTCAACGCCCGGGACGCATTTGGCCACGCGAGGCACGTCCATGAGCAGTTCCCAGAGCTTCTCCTTGGGTGCCTGGACGGAGACGCTGTGCTCAAACTTCACGGTTAGCCCCTCGCACGCGCCGGGATCAGGCTCCCGTGCTTGCCGGCCAGTGGCGTGTTATTGAGCAGCGATTTCAATGCGCGCGATGTCCATACCCGAGCCATGGCCCGCTTGTACTCGGCCGAGCCGCGGATGTCGGCAATGGGATCCACTTCTTCGGTCACCAGCGCGGCCGCATCGTCAATCAGCGCCTCGGTAAGTGTCTGTCCGCGGAGCGCATCTTCCACGCGCTTGGCGCGCAATGGCACAGGAGCCGCCGCGCCCAGCGCTACGCGAATGTCTTCGCATCGGTTATTCGCATCAAGCTGGAGCCTGGCGGCCACCGCAACCGTGGCGTAATCATCTTCCGTGCGGGGTAGAAATTTGACGTAGCAGGTGCGCGAATTGGCGGGCAGTGGCGGCAACTTGACCGAGGTGAGCAGCTCGCCTTCCTGAACGACCGTCTCAAAATAATCCGTGAAGAACTCATCCAACGCCACGGTTCGCTCACCTGATCTTGAGCGGATCACGGCTTGCGCATCCAGTGCCATGAGCATGGACGGTGGATCTTGGGCTGGGTCCGCGTGGACTAAGTTACCGCCCACGGTACCCTGGTTGCGGATTCGAATCGTTGCCACGCGGGCAAAGTTCTCCGGTAGTGTCGGGCAATAGGCATAGGCGTCGTCTGATTTTTCCACCTGGCGGTGGGATGTGGTGGCGCCAATCTGGATGCCGCCATCCGCGGTTCGGCTGATGCCTTGAAGCTCGGTCACGCCACGCAGCCCAACCACGTGGCCGGGTTGGACAAGTCCCTGCGACATCAGCAGCATCATGGAGGTGCCGCCAGCCATGAAATGCGCATCATCTCCGTGCTGCGCCAGGATGGCCAGCGCTTCCTCAACGGTACTCGGGGTGTGGTAATCGAAGGTCTTCATCGTCTTACCGCCCCATCACAGGCTCGCCCTTGGCGATCGCATCCGCGGCAACCTGAATTGATTCGATGATCTTGTAGTAACCGGTGCAACGGCAGAGGTTACCCATCATCCACTCTTTGATCTGCTGCTCACTGGGCACAGGGATCTCTTCCAAAAGAGCCGTGGCAGACATAATCTGGCCGGGCGTACAAATGCCGCATTGAAACCCGCCACACTTGATGAACGCCTCTTGAAGCGGTGTCAGATGATCTTCATCTGGGGCCAGACCCTCAATGGTGGTGACCTTGGTTCCATCGATGAAGACGGCTGGCATCAGGCAGCCGGACATGGTTTCGCCGTTCACGGTGACGGTGCACGCGCCGCACACGCCCACGCTACAGCCTTCCTTGGTGCCAGTTAGTCCGATCTCATCCCGGATGAGGTCGATAAGTCGGCGGTGCGCTGGCACGGTGGCTTCGCGCTGCTCGCCGTTGAGCTCAAAGCGAATGGTGTGAGTACTCACTGCTCCCCCTCGATAGGTGTCCGCTGCATTAGAGTGCGCATTCGTTGCTCAGTGTAGAACGCTCCGCGCTTCTGTGCAACCGCGTGCATGTGAATTAAGTGTTCAGATTGGACGGCACGGATGTTCACCCCGGTGAACATCGCTTGAGACGGCAACAGTTAGCGAGTGAAGGTTGAAAAGTGAAGGGCGGGGCGTGAACGAGTGCCTTGCGTCTCGCACTTTTGCTGATGCTCGCCACTATTCACTCAGGAGTGTGAGCTGGCGGCAGCGGTTGGCGGCCACTTCGCAAAAATGCGGATCAATCTCGATGCCGATGGCGTTGCGTCCCAGTGACTTGGCGATTCGGGCGGTGGTGCCGGAGCCGAGAAAGGGGTCCAGGACAGTATCGTCAATGAAGCTGAATAGTTTGATGAGCCGCCGGGGCAGTTCTTCTGGAAAAGGCGCGGGATGACCCCACTCGCGCGGATTTTGACCGTTGAACTCCCAGAGCCCCAGGGTCCAATCCATGAACTCCTCGCGTGTGACATCGGAAGTGCGCCCCTTGCCGACGCGCTTACGCGTGTCTTTGGATAGGACCAGAATTGCCTCCGCGGCCGTATTGACCCAGGGATCCGATGCGGAGAGCCAGCTTCCCCAGGCCGTGCGCCGCGAGATGTTGCGCTCCAGCCAGATGATCGTCGTGTTATAGACCCAGCCGCGCTGCCGCACGAGCAGTTCGGTGAAGTCCGCCAGCACCGGATGCTTGGTGGTGGATTTCTTTCCGCTCGAGTCGAAGGCCAGGTTGATATCGAGCGGGATGTTTAAGCACACGCGACCGCCCGGCTCCAACACTCGGCGCAGCTCTGCCATCCAGACATCCACCCATTCCAGATAACTGTGATAGGTGGCATCATCGCGCGCGGTGCCGTAATCCTTGCCCAGGTTGTAGGGCGGGGAGGTGACCACGAGCTGGACTGATTCGTCGGGGATAAACGGAGCGCTTGTGCAGTCAGCGTTGAAAATGCGCACGAGGTTGTCCGCGTAACTAGGGTGCATTGTGGCTGTTGTGTTCTGAACGTCGATTTGATGGCTAGTGATTGGGTTATCGAGGAGACGCGCGAATGGCCGACTTTGGGAGGCGAGTCAAGCCTAGCATGGTGAGCTCGACCGACGCTAAGGGCGACTCAACAAGCTGCACTGGGTGGTGACTACTCGCGGAGTCCACGCTGCGACGCTCATGATTGTTGTGATCGCGGATCGCGCGTCGTTCCATCTTTCTTTGCCCCGTGCGCGTGATATATTACATGTAACTGGATGTAGGGGTTTGCGAGTGTCGCCTTCACTTGAATCATCGCGTGAAAGGGTTCGTGAGCATAGAGCGCGTCTTCGCAGTCAAGGCATGCGCCCCATCCAAATCTGGGTGCCAGATGTGCGTGCCCCGGGCTTCCGCATTGAAGCGCACCGGCAGTCGCTGGCGGTGTCGGCCAGTGCTTACGCTAGCGAAGATCAAGCATTCATCGACGATGTATCGGAGTTAGGGCCGGATCTGGACGGTGAATGAGGCGCGGTGAGATCTGGACCGTCTCCGGCCGCACGGAATACGCTGGGAAGCCACGGCCCGTTGTCATAGTCCAGGATGACAATTTCGACGGAACGGAATCAATCACCATCTGCGCGTTTACTACCGATGAGACTGATGTGCCGCTATTTCGGCTGCTTGTGGAGCCTAGTGAACGCAACGGCCTTCGTGCTGCAAGCCGGATGATGGTGGACAAGCTCACGACCGTCCCAAAATCCAAGGTGGGGAAGCGCATTGGCAGTCTGGAGGATGCGGACGTGCTCCGGTTGAATCAGGCCATGCTCGTGTTTCTGGGACTCGCTGTTTCTCCGCGAGCCAGGAGCGAACGGTGATCAACCTGACAGGACACACCTCACCAGGGAGCGATTGCAGGCGCTTGCGCGCGGACCCTGACTATCCTCTCGCCGCCGCGAAGGCCGCGTAGCGGTAACGCGTATCGCTGGCGTCCATGGCGGCGCGGAGGCGCTCCCCGCTGATGACGCGGTCCCAGCCAGGTCCATCATGACTAATGGGGTCGTTGTAAAGAAACCCGTCGTCGAGCGTGCCCGTGATGACCACGTAATGATCGGCGTAGTAGGCCACGCCTTCATTGCCCGGGAGGCGGCGGTAGTAGACCTGCGCCACAATGGGGTGACCCTGGCGGAGATGCTCGCGGATCTCGTCATTGGACCAGCGGTTGATATTGTTGCCATCATAAAGATCAAGTGCTTTGAGCCCATGGCTCTCGGCCACCTTCGCGAGTGCGGTCAGCAGCGTGCCGGTGTAGTGGCCGTAAATGCCCTGGGCTGCCAGTACCTTCGGTCGGACTTCCGCGGGGGACAGTGAGATACCAAAGGTCTCCAGAATCATGCTCAGCGAGGTGGGCCCACAATTCGCAAGCGCCCAGGGGCCGCCATCAAGCTGGGACTTGTAGGGAACGAAGACGTGTGAAATATCCATGCGGGTGGCCTGGGGGTAGGAGCGCGGCAGCTCACGCGGGGCGGGCGCCCGGCCCACTTGCACCATGGCCGCATCCACGTAGCCGGTCATGGCTTGTCGGGTGCGGCCGTCACCTGGGTCACGCACCTGAATCCGGCGACCGGCCAGGCCGCCGGAACGCTCAAGCTTGACCCCGGGCGGGAGTGCGTGCAACCTGCGTCCGCCCGCGTTGAAGAGCGCGGTCTCCGCGCTTACTTGCAGCCAGCCGGCCACCAGGAGCCCATCAATATTCTCTGGGAGCGGGAGTGACGACCCTGAATCAACGATCGCTAGCGGATCGGGCGGCATTACCACCGAATCGCTTGCCCCGGATGCTATGGGTCGACCACCGGGTAGGAAGAGTGGCGTGCCAACGATGACTGAGTCCGCGTCATCGATCTGATTCTGATTGAGGACCGCGGAAAGGTCGATCCCAAATCGGAGGGCAATGGCATGGAGTCCATCGCCCGGCCGCACGGTGTAGAAGAGGCCGTCCAGGGGTGGAATCTTGAGTTTCTGGCCCGCCACAATCAGGTCTGGGTCTTCAATATCGTTTGCCCAGATAAGGGTCTCAGCGCGGAGCCCAAACTCCTCGGCGATGGTCAGAAGCGAATCGCCATCAACAATGCCGTACTCCACCACCTCCGTGCGGCGAGTGTGAACCTCGGGCGCTGGGTCGGACAGCGCGGCGAATTCCGCGGAAGGGTACTCAACGGATTGGGGCGCATCCTCGCCAAGATATGCGGGCGTTTCGGCCACTTCTTCATTCGACTGACCAGAATCGAATTCGGGCAGAACATGGAGAAGGTCCGGATTGAACTGCACGATCACTGAGGCCAGGACGCCCAGCAGCACCAGGAGACTGACCCAACGGAGCTGGTTCGGTTGAGAGCGTCGGTGGCTAGATCTTACGCGCGACATAGTGGGTCGATGGGAGCGTACCAGGCGGTGCGAGCTGTCCAGTGGGTTACGTCATCACGCGTGAATTACGGTTCGCTCGGTGATGCCGAGATTCTGGCGACTTGACAATAACCCAGCCCATTGTACCGGTCCGAGCGCAGGCTTGGACAATGCAATTTGGGCGACACCTGTCCGAGCCCCAGTTCTTACTCTCAGGGAGATGAAACACAGAGACGCAGAGTCACAGAGAGAGATAGAAGAGTGTGGCCAACAGGGATCACCAGATCGCTCTCCATCTCTGTGACTCTGCGTCTCTGTGTTTCAAACCAGCGAACTGGCAGATTGGTTACAGCTCGAGAGGTTGACGTGCGTCGGCGTCCAGCACACGGGCAAGCTGGCCCAGGACGCGCGCGGTAGCGCCCCAGATCTTATGCGGGCCCCATGGGTAATAGGACACCGTGCGGGCGCCGGCGCTGAGCTCGCGTAGCTCCTCCTGGAGTGAGCCTGCATCGGTGAGCAAAGTGAGTGGAACCTCGATCACCTCAGCAACTTCGCCCGGATCCGGGACAAAGCTTGGTCTCTGCTGAGCGTAGCCCACAAACGGAGTGACCTGATATTGGCTCACGGTAATGACTGAATGATCCAGCGTGCCCCAGATATCGATCACCTCACGAGGGACGCCAAGCTCTTCCTCGGTCTCTCTCAGCGCCGTGGTCAGGAGCGTGCCATCGCCCGCCTCATAGCCGCCACCAGGTAATGAGATCTGTCCGGCATGTCGTCGCAGATGGGCCGGACGGAGCGTGAGTACCAGGTGCGGAACCGATTGCAGTGGATAAATGAGGATCAACACCGCACCAGCTCTGAGCGAAACGGAGCTGAGTGCCGGCGTCACAGCGCCAGTATCAAGCGGGCGCGTGCGAAGGGTATCTCGGAGATGCTGGAGGGGGTGTGGAAGCAACATGGTGCCGCTAGCATGGTAACGCACCCATGCTGGGCGCTGTTGCAGCGCCGCAAAGCTCAGGCCTGGATGTCGACGCGGTGCGTGGACGCGGTTGCTGCCGCGGGTACGGCCTGGCTCGCACCGTTGATTGAGGCGAGGACGGCTGGCGGCATTGCCGAGGCCATGAGCATGGCCAGGTTGGCCTCTGTGGTGCGCTGTTGATGCACCGTCACATAGTTCTGAACGGCGGTCAGCACTTGCGCAGTGCCCGAGGGGTTAACGCCGTCCATGCCTTATGCCAATCGTTCGATCCATGTTGATATTAACGCGCTCTCTGGTCAGGAAGTGACGGATGCAACGTGAGCAAGCACTCTCTCCTAATTCGGTGCCTGAACACCACCACTGCCGGCGGTATGATGAAGGGGCTAGGCTGACACGACAAAGGATGCCTGATGCGAATGCCGCACTTCACCACATCTGCTCCCATGCTCCGTGGCGTACTCCTTGTGGTGCTGGGCATCGGCCTGGGCCTCCCCCTGGGAGGGCTGGTTGGTGCCTTGCACCC
>JBJXFJ010000524.1:0-3107 GCA_046154735.1 Chloroflexota bacterium
ATGGGGCGTTCCTGCTCGTCGCCGCGCGGTACGTTTTTCACTGTCGGGCAAGATGCCCGACACCACCGGTGGCAGGGGAACTCCACAAATCAATTTGGACGGTGCACTAGCCTCATTAGCCACTCGGTATGAGTGGCTCAGTTGACCCACTTAAACGGGCGGAATTGCACCTTCGACCACTGTGGTCAGGATCCCGTTAACTGACCCGCTAATCGCGAGTATTGGTTGGTCCGGGCTTGAGGTGGATACCAGCCGGCCCCATGTTGTGACTGAATGTGACCGTGCGCCGCAGCACTTGCCTGGTTGAGCCAGGCGGGAACGATGGCGCGTTGATCGGTGCCCTGGCATTGTGAGTCATGGCGTTTATCTCATTGTAATAGGCGCTTCGGCCGTTATTTCCTGGCGTTCCCCAGATCACCCTGCCATCTGGCAGCACCTGGTAGAGAAAGGTCACCTCGTATCGGCCAGGATCCGCGAAATAGCGACTGGACGTGGGTCCGTGGATCTCGCCCACCATCGTGGCCACCCACTTCTTCCACCAGCCGTCCCAATCCACCCCTGGTTCCGATGGGGCCCCGCCGCCAACATCCACAGCCACGGTCGTCCTGAACTGGATGCCATTGCGGCCTCTGGCCTCCACCTCACCGGTGGTACCGGGTTTGAAATCGTATTCATTGGCGGTCGCTCCACCCTGAAGCAGCGGCGGGTTGACTTCACCGGGCAGCGACTCCGTTCCAAAGACGTAGCCGACGGTTGGGTCGCCCCCAACACCCGCGCCCGACGAAGGCACCCCTGCAACGCAGTGTTCTTGATACCAACGCGCTCGCTCCTGCGGCGGCAGCGCCTGAGGAGGCGAGCATACCCCACCGTCACGACCGTCATTGCCGGCGGAGCCGTTCCCAGCGGTATACGGTGACCCATCCTCATTCACGAGCACCTCAGGTGGCTCATTGTATGGACCGATGAGCAAGCAACCAGGGGCCGACTCGGATTCGTAGCAGGGATTCTTGTAACAGTACGCAAACCCGCAGCTTCCCACACACCGCGCGTAGTAGCCATCTTGAGCCAACCTGAACCAGGTACGATCCGCCTCAGGCCACTTGTCCGGGGCGCCCCAGAGCGGATCAGGCGGTGCATCCCCGCAACGCTCAGGTCGAGGGCCATCGGATCCGCCGGTATTGATCACATCCGTTGATCCACCCGTGTCATCGGACCCGCTGGTGTTGATCACATCCGATTGCGCAATTGCAGAGCGCTCGAGTCCGAGCGACGACGCTGTGGCGAACGTGATTGCCCAGACCAGCCGAACCACGAGCATTCCGAAATGGCGATCCATGGCTGAATAGTACCCAGTTGCCGTCTCAACGTCGAGGGGCCGAATTGCATGAATCACTGTCTTCCGGTCGAGACGGTGGGCGCACCAGAGAGATCTTTCTCGAGCAGGAGGATGGATTCGTACGGCGACCGGTCTTGCACGAGCACGTGTCCCCGGGGAGGTGAGCTAATAGATTGGCAGTTCAGGGGCGCGGCGCCCCTGGCGGGCAAGATTCCCTCTCCACGGCCACACAAGATCCACAGCCAATGGAATCGTCTATCACAGCACTTGACCAGGATTCACACCCCACCTGATTCCGGCTGCTAAAATCAACCCACTTCAATGACAACCCAGCCACCTGAACCACTGCTTGATGCAACGGCTCGAGCGCTCATCGAGTCCGCGCCGGACGCGGTTGTCACGGTCGATTCAGATGGCTTGATTGTGCTGGTTAACGACCAGACGGAGCGTCTTTTCGGGTACACGCGCTCAGAACTGCTGGGCTCACCGGTGGAATTGCTCCTGCCTGTCCGCTATCACACGGGCCATGTGAGCCACCGGCTTGCATACATGGGGGAGCCACGCCGACGACCAATGGGTGCCAACCTGGACCTGATGGCGCGTCGACGAGACGGCAGTGAATTCCCTGTTGAGATCAGTCTAAGTCCCGTGGACACGGAGGGCAATCGGCTGATCATCAGCACCATCCGAGATGTCTCCGAGCGGCGCCGCACCGAGCAGGAGCTCCGGCAATGGGCTGAGTATTTTCAACGCAGCGGTCAGGGGCTGGCCATCATATCCGACGGTTACCGACGGGCCGTAAATTCGGCCTACGCGCGGATGCACGGGTACTCGGTGGAGGAGCTGATCGGCTCTGCGTCCGGGAGTTTGACCCCACCTGAATATGCCGACGAGCTTGCTGAACACATTCAACTCGCGGTATCCGAGGGGCACCACACCTTTGAAACGGTGCATCTCCGCAAGGACGGCAGCACGTTTCCAATCATGATGGACGTCACAGCCATTAAGGATGCCCAGGGCACGCTGCTCTACAGAATTGTCCATGCTCAGGACATCACGGACCGAGTGCGCACCGCCGAAGATCTACGGCGCACCGTGGAGGAGCTGGCGCGGTCCAATGCTGACCTGCAACAGTTTGCCTATGTGGCGTCGCACGACCTGCAGGAGCCGCTCCGCATGGTGGCCAGCTACACCCAGCTTCTGGCGCGCCGGTACAAGGGCAAGCTTGACGCAGAGGCTGATGAGTTCATTGCCTTCGCAGTGGAAGGCGCCACCCGGATGCAGGGATTGATAAACGATCTGTTGGCCTATTCTCGCGTTGGGACGCGAGGTGCCGAAGCGCGACCTACTGACGCCAGCGAGGTGCTTCGTCAAGTGCTCCACGATCTCTCCCCAGCCATTCAGGAAAGCGGCGCCGAAATCACTCAAGATGAGCTGCCCACCCTCAATATTGACCCCACCCAGCTCCGGCAACTCTTGCAGAACCTCATTAGTAACGCGATCAAGTTTCAAGGCCCTGAGCAGCCGCGGATAAGCATTGGCGTGTCAGAGAACGCTCACGAGTGGCGGTTCATGGTCCAGGACAACGGCCTGGGCATTGACCCCCGCCACATGGATCGGATTTTTGTGATCTTTCAACGGCTCCATACCCGGGAGGAGTACCCGGGCACCGGAATTGGCCTCGCTATCTGTAAAAAGATAGTGGAGAGACATGGTGGTCGTATCTGGGTTGAGTCCACACCGGGTCACGGAGCCACATTCTTCTTCACAA
>JBJXFJ010000526.1:0-8192 GCA_046154735.1 Chloroflexota bacterium
CAGGCGCTCTTTGATGGCACCCTGAAGCGCGAGTTTCTCGAGCTGTGGGTGAAGAACATGTACTACTACTGGGATTACGGCCTCCAGTTCAGCACCGGTGCCATCTTCGTCAAGACCAATGAGGAAGCCACGCGAACAAAAATTCTACGCAAGATGGTCTGCATTGAGGGCCGGGAGATTGTGAATGATCTGGTGGGCTGGACCACGCCTGCCTATGAGGAGCTCTGGCTCCGGTTTGGCGAAGGCATCGGCTTGAGCCGCGACCAGATCACTGAGTGGAAGGTGTTCAGCCGCTCTTACTACGCCATGTCCACATTGTCCCTGTGCTCTCGCTGGTGGGAGTGGAGCTGGCTAGATGGCGTGGCCAGCTTCTATGCCGGTGATCAACTTGGCAAGGAGCTCATGTCTCAAACCGCTGAGGCGCTGGCGAGGCACTACGGTGTGGATGAGCACCATCTAGAGATTTTCCGGGCCTACGTGAATGACGTGAGCGAGGACATACCCTGGGAAGCGGATTGCCTAGCGGAATGGGCCTGCACCACGGAGCGCCAGCTCACCGCTGCACGTGCATTCCGATATCGCCTAGATATCGAGTATCAGTACGTTCAACCGCTGTACACAGCCTCAACTGGAGCCGGATTCCCTGTGCAGGTTCCATAAGCGGCCCGCGCGTAAGCGCTTTGGAGTGCGGGGGGCCGTGACACCGCTTTCAACTCCGCGTTCGCTGCCGGTGCATTCTCGGAATTGAAAGCGGTGTCACGGCCACCCGCACTCCAAAGCGCTTACGCGCAGGTCTGATGCAAGCGGAGGACAAAGGCCTTCCGGAGCGCTTCCTGCAGCTCAGGGGTATTGACATACTCACGGGTCATGTTCTCGCCAAAGACCACGTGATCATCGTCCGCACCGATTGGTGAATGCTCGAGTTGATTCTGCATCGCTCGATCGATATTCTTGATACCGAGCTGCTCATACAGCTCGCGCGCCTCATCAAGCTCTCGAATCATACGCTCACGCACTTCGGGGAGTCGCTTCTCACCCTCGCCCACCATGGCGCTGCCCAGGAGCACGGGCCACTCCTCGGTGCGGTGCATCCAGTAGTACCAGCCGTAATAGGTAAGCTGCTCGGGAGTGAAATCGGCCATCTCAAGCTGATGCACTTCTTCCTCGGTGAGCCCAAACTCCAGTGAGTGCCAGGTCTGAAGTGTTGGGTGACTTGGCATGGGTCCGCCCACGCTGTCCTGCCCACCCTCATCAATCAGCTTGCGGAGCTGGAACCGACGCGCTTCCTTGTTGTCCGCAATGTTCAGGTAGCGTTCACCCTCAAACCGATGGTTCCCATCGCCCCCGCGGTGCCCCTTACGCTTCTGTTCGGCAATTGCCTCAACCGTCCGCGGCTTATTGCGATCACGGCGAAGCCCGCCATACTCGGCACGGATCTCTTCAAGCCCGTCCATGAGCTCATCAGGCGACAACAAGTCGCGCCCAAACTGCTTTGTGTTTACTGCCATGGATTCACTCCTTTCCGGCCCATCCGGCGTCCGTACCGACGAGCATCGAATGGTACTCGTCAGTGGCTTAGCGCTTGCAGTGTAGCAGACAATGATCCTCACTGAGCGTGCGAACGATGCCACATTTGCGGGCTGGTTCACGCTAGACTGAAGAACCCGCGCCGCGGGAACGAGGTGACGTCATATGGCCATCATCAAGGGCATTGCTGAGCTACGCTCCGCGGGTGGCGAGCTCGTCGGTAGTGGGATGGCGTACCTGCATCTGCCGAAGGGGAAGGGCGTGGCCCAGGCGGTGGGGGGAACAGTTTCCTGCACCACCTGGCACCCTGACGCGGGGGCACCCACCTCCCTCATGATCGAACGGGGGCCAACCCTTACCATTTCGGTGAGTAAAGAAGCCGTCTCCCAGTGTTCGCAGAACCATATTCTCCGCTACACGGCAACCTGGGTCCCGGACCAGCCCGGAGATCAGCCGTAACAAACTCAGCGGTGGAGCGCCCGGATAACCCTGTGTGAAACGCCCGGCCTGCCGTGCTCAAGCACCCTCTCGTGCTCTGTCAAACAAGGTCTGTGGGACTGTTCCGCCATCAGTGGTATCGGGCATCTTGCCCGACCGTGTGGTGCGTTCCTGCTCGTCGCCGCGCGGTCGGTTCGTCACTGTCGGGCAAGATGCCCGACACCACCGATGACCTCCACCCGACAATCCATGATTAACAGAGCACTAGCCCAAGATGACTCCACACGCAGAAGCGTGATGGATCAGAAAGCGGGTGGATGGGCTCATGATGACAATCGCGTTGGCGTCTACATATCGATTCTGGCGGTCATTCTGGGTATGGTGTCCCGGTTCTTAGAGCCAGCCAGCTTCGGCGACTTTGATGAGACTATCTATGCGCAAACGCTCTTTCTGTGGCTGCGCGGCGTTCCCCCGTATATCGAGACGTTTTACTCACAAGGCCCCCTCTTCCTGGCCATGCTTGCCCCCTTCGCACTGGTAATTGGCCCGTCACTGGATGCCATTCAGGTCGGCGTCACATTCTGGGGGACGCTGGGGCTTGCAGCGACCGCAGTGCTCGGATATCGAATTGGAGGTGGCTGGGGAGCCGCGGTGAGTGCCACGGTCATGGCCACCAGTCCTCTTCTCACCCATCTCGATTCGCACGTGCTCGCGGAGGGGCCTGCCGTGGCGCTGGCCGCGCTGAGCCTGGCAATCGGGCTTCGCATGCCCCCGACACGTTCCACATCGCTCGTCGCGGGCGCGCTTTTTGGTGCCAGTCTCGCCACGAAATCACTCCTGCCAACACTGGCCATTCCCTTGATTGGTCACACCGTGAGCGCGCAAGCGGGACGGTCATCCACCATTGGCCAGCTGCTGGGCCTTGGATTGGGCAGTGCGTTCGTGATGTTCATAGCCATACTGCCATTCGATCTCGGATCGATCTGGGATCAGCTTGTGCGTTATCGACTGGAGGCTCGGGACGCGTCGGCGGCATCGCCCACGGCCTTCACCCGAGCCATAACGCGTGGTCTGACTGATGACTTGGGAGGCATCATGGCGGCCTCGGTTGGGGCTCTGTGCTTGATACGCTACGCCTGGAAGAGCGCGCTCATCCTGGGTATCTGGCTCCTCGCCACCGTGGTTCTGCTGGCCTTGCACCAGCCGCTCTTTCCGCGACACAGCTCGGCACTTCTACTTCCGCTGGCGCTGCTGGCCGCGGGGATTGGCCTGCTCAAACCGCCCGCTTTCCAACGCCATCTCACGCCGATCGTCGCGGTCACCGCCATAGGGCTCGCGATCACGCTCAGCATTCCCGCGCACGTGAAGCGTTGGACGGAGATTGAGGGGAGCGGTGAGATCGCTGAAGCCGCCCGAGCGCTTCAAGCAACAACCACTGAATCAGAATATGTGCTGACGGATCTGCCGGCTATCGCCATCATGGCCAATCGCGTCATTGTCCCCAGCCTCGTAGATTTGAGCCAGGTGCGGCTCAGTTCCGGCCGAGTGAACACCGTGATCGCGCAGCGTGAAACGGAGCGTTATGAGCCCGCGGCAATACTTTTCTGGTTTGGTCGGCTGGACAGTGGGCCGCTTGAGGCTTATCCGGCTACATTGCGGGATCGCTATACGCGGGTCTGGCAGAATCGGCCGGGCCAATCACTCTGGATTCGCGAGGATGCCGAGCAATTTGACCCTGCCGGCATTCCCGATTTTCGAGCACTTACTCAGACGCGGTTTGGCAATGGCCTGATGGTCCGAGGCGTGAGCTTTAGCGGCCAGGTCCGCGCTGGTGACACCTGGCGGCTTCGGGTGCTCTGGGAGCTCACGGATACGCCGCCTGACATCGATCGCATCGAGCTTTCACTGGTTCTGTCTGAGGGCACTCCAATCGCCGCGCAATCCGTGCCCTTTTCCCCTGACAAAGTGATTACCGCCTGGCCGGACGGGGCCCGGCGCATGGTGCAATACGAGATCAGCGTACCCACAACCGCGGCCGTGGCACGGGTGACCCCACGCTTGAGTCTCACGTCTCAAGACGGCGCTGATACCGCCGTTAGCTCCCCGCGACAGCGCGAGCGGATGGCCTACCTGGAACTACCTCCGATTCAGGTCAGCCGAGGGAACCAGTTAGGACGCTGAGCGAGGACGGTCGGGCACATAGAGCCAGAACCCGCCCCTATTTCGCCGCACAACGTAGCTGTCTGCAACCTCACGAAGAATGGCCGGCGCCCACTTGAGCTGACCATTAATCGAGCGCGGAGACCGTGCATCCCCGCGGATGATGATGAGATCAAAGTAATGACGCTTGATCAAGCGTACCACCTCTGAAGGGTCATAACGGCCAGCCTCAGCCATCTGGCTAAACGCGAACCCCTCGGTGACCAGGAGAGGTTTGCCCGCTAGCACAATGAACGATGGCTCTTCAGACAGGATCCGCTCTGCATTGATCACTTCAGGGATGATGACGGGATTCTCGCTCACCACCTCGCCGCCGCTCCCCCAGTATTGCACCGATATCATTGCCCAAACTGTGACTGCCGCCAGAGTTGACGCCATCACGAATCGGAAACGAATACCTGACGCTCCGAACGCTCTGCTCATGACCTCGAATCCGCCGGCTGCAAGAACGCAGGCGAGCGCTGCCGGTTCAAGAAAATAGTTCGTGGAAGCCCCCCGCCCCCGAAGGGTGTAGAGCGCAAAGGCCACTGCGATCAGCCAGTACCACCCGGTCAACGACATTGTCCGAGTGGAAACCACGCGCGACACGAGTCCCACGATGGCTAAACCAATCGGTAGCCAGACATGTTTGGGAAATTCCAGGAATGCGCGAATAGCGACATCAAAGCCATTTGTTGGATTCAGATGCGCCACAACGGTGTTAAGCACGAGATTGCCGTCGGTTACGGCCTGCCCAATGAGAAATCCACTCAGCGCCACAATTCCCCAGGTTGTCGCGAAGACGAGGGCAGACACGCGTCGACCGCTCAGCACCAGCCAGATAACTGCCGCCAGTGGAAACGAGACCATCGTTTGCTTGGTAAAGAATGCAATGACAGAAACGGCCGCGGCGACGGCTGGCGCATCTGGTCGCCGTTGAAGCAACCATGCCGCGAGAAGGGTCATTGCCAGGGCCATCAGGTCCGCTCGGGTCGTGAACGCCCATCCGTCAAGAAATCGGACACCTAAGAACAACCCGGCGGCTGAAAAAGCCAAAATCCACCGAGCTCCATCGTGCCGTGCAAGAAGCGCAATGAGGACTGTGGCCAAGATCGTAAACACCACAGTCAGAGATCGAGTCAGCGTCACGGTGTCGCGAAGCTCCAGGCCCGCGATGCGTGTGATCATGCCATCCAGGAGGAACATCGCCGGTGGATAGGGCGTAACGATGGCCGGCATCTGATGAAAGTTCAGATAGAGTGCGTCTCCACGGGCAACTCGTAACACCGCGTGGAGCTGATTGCCCTCGGAAAACGTGGTGGGGCCCGTATAGAGAACCCCCTGAATTGCGAGCGCCATGAAGCTTACGCTAATCAGGCACGCCGCGCTGGCGATGAATGTAAGTGGCAATGCACTCAGTAACCGACGAGTCAGAGCTCTTGAGTGTTGCGGCGACGTTGGGGAGTCAATCATGGTGCGTGTTGTGATGCGTCACTCGGTGGGCACGACGTCTGGCGTTAGACAGAGGCCGCAGCTCGTGGAATTGCCAGGCGGTGATGGTGAGCTCTGAATGATCTGATGACATGAGCTCGCCTCATTGACCTACTGACGGTGCTCCCAGTTCATAGAGATCTCGAATGATGCGCATGGCAGCGAGCCCGTCGGAGACTCCAGCGGGCACAGGCTCCTCCATCCGAAGAGCACGCACCACCAATGCAAGCTGGTCCTCAAAACTCGTGTCCACGCTGCCGAACTGCTCTACCTGCTCTTGCTCAACCTGCGATCGACCATCAAGCCAGGCCCATCGTTTGCCGAATGCAAGTGACTGAGCACCGTAATTGCCCATTCGTCCATCGACCCGAATGTAGCCGTCTGACCCTTGAATTGCGACCTGAAAGATACTTCTCCACTCAACGAGATCCGACTGGAGCATGACCGTTGCGCCGTCACTTGTCGACAATACCGCGGTTGCCGCGTCTTCGACGTCTATGTTCCAGTACAGCCGATTGAGCTGTGCCGATCGCGGATAAAGGTCCCCCAGCAGGTGCTGGGCAAGATCTATGAGATGAATGCCTGGGTCAATGAGAGCACCGCCGCCGGCTCTCTCTCGCTGGAGCTTCCACTCCTGCTCATAACCGGGCCGACCGCCGTGCCCAAGAATCATTCGGACTAGGAGGGGTCGGCCAATGTCCCCTGAGTCAATAAGCTCCTTGGCGCGGACAATGGCCGGGTAGTGACGATAGTTGAATCCGAGCGCCAATCGCCCGCGGCTCATTTGCGCAGCATCGGCAAGACATTGAGCCTCATCAAAATTCCGACCCATCGGCTTCTCGAGGTGAACATGAATGTGTTCATTGAGCACCGTCGTGGCGATCACCGCGGCCTGATCATGTGGGACGGCAATCATCACCAGGTCAGGAAGATCAGCCTCCAGACCAGCTGTCACCTGCTCAACCCACCGACAGGCTGAGCCCTGCCGTTTTGAGACCTCTCTGGCAAGCCTTTCTCCTCGGGCTTGATCAGGATCACACACCCAACGAAGCTCAGTGTTCGGAAGCTGAATGAAGTCCAGCGCGCGCCTGGCCCCAATGAGTCCCGCGCCGATGACTCCAGCCCGCAAGTAGCGATCCTCAGATGCTGACATGAATGCAAGGCCGGGGACTTGCCAGGAGCGTGCCCACGCCGGCATCTCCGATAGATCGGAATGGAATGAGACTCATCGCGTTGAGGGCCTTCATCGGGCGCCCAGGGAAAGTCTCAGCATCTGCCAATCAGTCACTCCGATTCAAGCGGAACGTGCCTTCACAACGTCAACGACCGGATTAACCGCTGTTCGACGCAGTGATCGCTCGTAGCGAAGAATCTCACGACGCAAGACGAAGAGGTCCCGAAGATTCTGGCCCACAATTCGCCCGTTTGGGATCGTTACTGGAAACCAGCTCGGCTGAACGTCCCAGGTCGCGCGGCCAGAGAGGCGCGCCTGATGCAGGGTGCTATCCACAAACATTCTTGCGCCAGAAACGTGAGCCTTGATAACAAATTCTGGAACCAGGATTCCGCTCTCACAGTTCAATGTGAAGCGGTGCAGGATGTCCCGGCGGAAAAGCTTGAAGGCTGAATTGAAGTCAACGTCTGGTCCATGAACCGCGAGGCGGACGAGCGTACTGAAGCAACGCCCGATGACAAGTCTTTCCCAACTGTCGTTACGGTGTCCCCTGTTGAAATGGATGAAGTCATATTGAGGAACATAGGTCGCCGCGCGACTCAGCTCAGTAAAATCAAACTGTCCGTCCGCGTCGGTTTGAAAGACGTACTCGTTCTGCGCGGCATAAATGCCCTGCCGGAACGCTCGTCCATATCCGGCCAGTGCTCTAGGTTGGACAACGGTTCGGATTCGCGCGTCCCGGGCTTCCAGTGAGCGGACAATCTCGTTGGTTCCGTCCGCGGCCCCCTCGTACAGCACAACCACAAGCTCGAGCTTGCTCGTGTTGGCCTCGCCCACCTGAAGCAACTGCCCCACCATGTCAGCAATGATTGGCGCTTCGTTATAGGTTTGTGTCACGATCGACAACGATGGAAGGCGCATGGGGTCCAGGCAACACAAAGGATGGGTGAATGATGATGGCGGATCGAGTCGAGACAGAGCAAGGAAGCACGATTGCCACGGAACGCGTGTCATCCCCCCTGTCGCCGTTTCATCGCTCGCTTGATCAGCGACCATGACCACCCCCACCGGATCAGAATCGCGCCCTCTGCTGGAAGGTCAACGCGCCGTCATCGTCGGCGCGAGCCGAGGTCTGGGGCGAGTAGTAGCCGAAGCCTTTGCTGACGCGGGTGCCAGCCTGATGTTGGTCGCTCGAGAGGAAGCACCGCTCATCGAGGTCAGCCGAGATTGTAAAATACGTGCTCAGTCTGGGCAGGTCGCACTCTGGCACGCGGCCGATATATCCCGCCCGAATGACGTTGAGTCCATGGTCCAACGAGCCGTGCAAGCATTCGGCTCCATCGATATTCTCGTGTGCAACGCG
>JBJXFJ010000532.1:0-6225 GCA_046154735.1 Chloroflexota bacterium
CGATCCGCTTTCACTCTGGTTGATTGTCTCGAAAATCATGGTCAATGACGGCCGGCCGGGCGCCATCATAAAGAACGACTTCCCGGGCGTCGATGATGAAGAGCGGTGTCACTTTGGCCGCGGGAGAAGCCTCCGCGGGACCGCTGGGCGGAGGCTCCACAATGAGCACTCGCACGTCTCCATACCGGTGGGCCACCGCCGAATCCACCAGCACCGCGGGCTGTGCATGCGGGTAAAGTCCGTGCTGGATATCCCTGCGGGGAACAAAGAATGCGCGCTCGCTCGTGGTCTGGACAGCCATAAGGGACTCCGTGGGGGGAGGAATTCATTCGGCGATGGTTCCGCCGGAGTAGTCAGCCAGACGTGCAAGATTCAGGCCTCTTTTCAGGGATGCCATACTGATTTTGGACTACGGCGGTGAGTACCTGGAGGCCCATCAGCGCGCTCAGGAGAGTTGCCGGGTGATTCCGGCGAGACGCCGCATGACCAGTCGGAGTGCCATGAGCATGGCGAACGAGACGCCCACCAGGATGGTGGAGATGACCAGGGCAACATTGAGATCGCTCTCCAGGGCTCCGTAGATCGCCAATGGCATGGTTTGCGTGCGTCCCTGGAGGCTGCCGGCAAACATGATGGTGGCGCCGAACTCGCCCAGTGCTCGTGCCCAGCACATGACGGCACCCCCGAGCAAAGATGGCAGCGCCACGGGCACAGTGACGCGCCAGAATGTGGCCCAGGTGGAGATGCCCAGGGTATGCGCCACCTGCTCCAGCTCACGATCCACACTCATGAAGCCGGATCGTGCCGCACGCACGTAGAAGGGCGCGGCCACAAAAAACTGGGCCATGACCACGGCTGCTGTTGTGAACCCAATGGTCAGGCCAATCGATTCAAGCCATGGGCCAAAGATGCCGCGACGTCCAAACGTCATGAGCAGCCCGATGCCTGCCACCGCCGGGGGGAGCACCATGGGTAGCTCAATGAGACCATCCAGCAGCGCTCGGCCTGGAAACGTTCGGCGCGCCAGAAGATAGGCTACCGGCGTACCAATGCCGATGGAGAGCAGAAGAGTCAACGTGGTGGTCACTAGACTGATTCGGAGCGCCTCAGTAACCACAGAGCGTTGGGCCACATCCCAGAAGGTGCCCTGAGGAATCACGCGGAGGAAGATGGCCAGGATGGGAACCAGGATAATGAGGGTGAACACCGCGGCGCCCAGCCAGAGCAGGATACCCTCCAGAGTGATTCGAGTTCGCATGATCGGCTTCGCGGACTGGACTCGAAACGAGGGCGCTATGACGCTGCCTGTTCCGGAGCGCTGGGACGCGGCTGCTGATTGAGCGCGGTGGGTCCAACGGGCGTGAAGCTCCACCGCTGGAGAATGGCTTGACCGGCGGCTGAGAGCACAAGGTCGATAAAGGCGTTGCCCAGCTCCGGTTGCGGACTGGTGCTCACCAGGGCAATGGGATACGTGGCAATGGTGTTCAGCTCATCGGGAATGGTGACGGTCATCAGGTCAGCGGCGGAGCTCGGGGTGACATCCGTCAAGTAGACGACCGCGGCATCGGCCTCACCAAGCTGGACCTTGGCCACCACCTGTCTGACGTTAGGCTCACGCGAGACGATGTTCGCATTGACAGCGTCCTTGAATCTCGGGCCAATGCCTTCCGTTTGGCTCATGGCGTCAAGCATGTTCTGGGTGTACACGCCAATGGGGACCTCAGAACTCGCAGTCACCACTTTGATGCCCGGATTTGCCAGATCCAGCGGGCGCAGAATGCCGGCTGGGTTGTTCCTGGGCGTGATGATGACAAGGCGATTCCTGGCAAATGGAATGTCGGCTCCACGCACCACGCCGGCGCCTCGCGCCGTGTCCATCTGGATCTGATCCGCGGAGGCGAAGACGTCGGCCGCGGCGCCCTGCTCTAGTTGTGTCCGTAGCTGGGTTGATGCCCCGAAGTTGAACGAGACGGAAACTCCGCTGGACACCTCATAAACCGCACCCAACTCTCGGAACGCGTCGGTGAGCGATGCGGCGGCAAAGACGGTCAGCGATTTCTGCAACGATGTCGTCACTCCTCCCGGTGTGCCCGTCGCGCAGGCTGCCAGCGTGACGGAGAGAAGTATGAGCAGATGTGGGGGGAGATGCTGGAGTGACCAGCGCCTAGGCGGTGTCACGTACGACCTCACGCGGCTTGCGCCATCGTTTCCCCCATGTGGGAGACGTCGTATCCGCCAAGGGCTTCGATCTCGAGGCGGAACAACGGGCTGGAGAGTGTTTCAATGAGCGCCTGCACGGCCGGAAGCTCCAGGTTTCGATTGGGAATGACGAGGTCGTACCGTTCCCATGCCAGCGGTATGAATCCTAGCCCCAGCGCCTGAGCCGCAGCTCTAATGCCAACCGCGGCGTGGGCTAGCCCGGCGGCCACGGCCTCCGCTGCGGCGAGATGGCTGCGCACAATGGCGTTGTAGCCACTGACCTGATCAGGCTTGATCCCCAGGCGTTCCAACTCGATGTCCAACAGGGCGCGGGCGCCGCTTCCGTCCTCACGATTGGCCAGCCGAATCTCGGAGCGGGCCAGGTCGGCGGCATTCTGGATGCCGCGTGGATTTCCGGCTTGGACCATAAGCCCCTGCTGCCAAACGGCGAAGTTGACCAGTTGTATCTCGTTGCCAAGCATCCGCCGAGCCACTGGCCCATTGGGCTCGCCGGTCTCGGCATCGATAAGGTGACAGCCAGCGAGGTGCGCCTCGCCCCGTGCAACGGCCTGGAGCGCATTGAGACTATTGCCGCCCTGGTGGGTGAGCTCCATGGTTGGGTGGCGTCGATGCAGGTGATCGGCAAGCAGCCACATGGCCGGATCGCAACCCACTGCCACGACCATTCGGCTCAGTTGATCGGGGTCTGAGAAAAGCTCCACGGTGGCCTGCCCATGGCGCGTGGATTCTGCACGGATGATGCCGTTTGCCCGAGGGATGGTGAGCGTGGCCCCGGCAGCGCCGCTCAAGGGATGGGCAACGATGCGACCATTGATCTCGGCCACCTGCACCCGAATTGGCATATCGAGATCGGTTGCTCCACCGTCACCAAGGAGGTCAGCGGTGACACGCGGTAGCTCGTCCACCAAGCGAAACAGCTCATCCACCCGGCAGCCCAGGGCGCGGGCCAGCCGGAGTGCCACACCCATAGTGGGGGCCGTCTTGCCGGACTCAATGGCGCTAATGGCCTGCCGAGTAACGCCGGCCCGCGTGGCCAGATCGCCTTGAGACATGCCCGCGCGCACGCGCGCCATGCGCAGATAGACATCCAGCGAACCGGACTGAGGTAAACGTGCGCTCATGGCCAAGAGTGTAATGGGTTATTGACAGATTGGCAATAATGGACGACTTCACGGGTGCAGTGCAAAGTTTCCCGGCCCCCGGGGGCAAAGCCGGCCCGGCCCCTCTGGGAGCGCTGCCATCCCTGGCGGCCCGGCCGTCGAGGCCGCTCTCCGGACACCCGGTTGCTGATTGCAGTGCGCGGTGCGGCCCTCAGGGGCCGGGCCGCCAGGGATGGCAGCGCTCCGAGTGGGGCCGGGAAAGTCTGACGCGCCCCCCGACCTCAGGGCTGTAGCTCTTGGGTGTGTGGCTCTAATGTTGCGCTGGTCACCAAGAGATTAGAATGAGCTCTGGCGGACTCAGCTACCAGACGTCTGAACGCCTCAGAGGTCCACACTTCCACCAGCTACGCGCTGGATGAGCGCCTCGAGCTCTTCGTTGGAGTAATAGTGAATGACCATGCGGCCGCCGCTGGGCCCATGATGGAGCTCCACTTTGGTCCCCAGGCTTTCCCGTAGGCGGTCCTGAATGGCGGCAATATCCGCATCTGGATCACGAAGTGCGCGGTGAGGCATTCCCCCATCGGCAACGCGGCGGGCTCTCGCTTCCGTCTGGCGCACAGAGAGTCCATCGCGGAGCACCTCCGCTAGCACGGCGCACTGTTGATCGGGTTCAGCACAGAGGAGGAGCGCCCGGGCGTGACCCTCGGTGATGGTACCGCTGTTTAACGCTTCGATCGCTTCGCTTGGGAGTCGTAATAGGCGCAGCGTATTTGCGACGGTTGAGCGATTCTTTCCCACACGCTGAGCCACCTCCTCCTGGGTGAGTCCATGCTCTTGAATAAGCTGCTGATACGCGTTGGCAGACTCGAGCGGGCTGAGATCCTGACGTTGGATATTCTCCACGAGGGCAAGCTCAAGCTGTTGGCGCGAGGTGACTTCCTTGATCAGGGCCGGGACCGCGCTTAGACCGGCCCGCCTGGCCGCGCGCCAGCGGCGTTCCCCGGCAATGAGGGTATAGCCGCCTTCACGCTGGCTGACCAGAAGCGGCTGCAGCACGCCGTGCTCCCGTATCGAGTCAGCCAGCTCCTCAAGCGCGGCCGTGTCAAACCGATCTCGTGGTTGATTGGGGTTGGGGATGATCGCGTCGAGATCTATCTGGATGACGCCTCGGTCGCCGCGTGGGATGAGCGCATCTAGCCCTCGACCAAGTCCGCCGCGTTGACCTTTCACTGCACTCTCCGACGAATTTCTTCAGCCAATGCCGCGTACGCCTGGGCGCCCCGCGAGCTGGGATCGTACTGGCGGGCTGGGCGACCGTAACTGGGCGCTTCGCTGAGTCGTACCGACCGCGGGATGATACTCTGTAGTGCGGCGCGCGGGAAGTGGGTTTGCACCTCCCGCACCACCTGGCTGCTCAAGCTGGTGCGGGAATCGTGCATTGTCAGAAGCACACCCAGGAGCCGTAATTGTGGGTTGAGGCTCTCCCGCACGAGGTCCAGTGTCTCCAAGAGCTGACCGAGCCCTTCCAGCGCGAGGTACTCACACTGCACCGGGATGAGCACATCGGTTGCGGCGGCGAGGGCGTTCACCGTCAGTATGCCTAACGAAGGCGGACAGTCGATGACAATCGTTTCGTAGGCGGTTTCAAGTGAGCCAATGGCGTGTCTCAGCCGATGTTCGTAGCCCTCCACGCGAGCGAGCTCTATCTGGGCTCCTGCCAGGGCGCGGGTTGAAGGGGCAATGTCCAGGCCTGGTTGCACGGCTCGCTGAAGTATGGCGCTGAACGGGATTTCGCCCATGATGACCTGATACGTGGACTGTTCAAGGGTGCGCCACTCCACTCCCAGCGAGCTCGTGGCATTGGCCTGAGGGTCCAGGTCAATCAGCAGGGTGGGTCCGGTGCTGCCCAGCTCCGCGCTGAGATTGACCGCCGTGGTGGTCTTGCCAACTCCGCCCTTCTGATTCACAACCGCGATAGTGCGTGGCACGCGGTGAGATCTAATGAGGGACCCGAGGCACTTCAGGGACAGCTAGGAGCTGCGTCCGTGACTGTTCGTGCTGGGCCCCGCGTTTCTGGTGCACGATCGTCAGAACCCCGCGGGCCGGTTGGAAAGGCGCTTGCCGGCAGCCCACCTCTCCTGGATCTGCTCCGCCGTGGGGACGGCCTCATGGCCCCGTCGCTCTACCGCGAATGATGCGACACAATTCGCGAAGTCGGCACTGGCCAGGGGCTCGCCGGACTCCGCAAGGCGAATGAAGAACGCGGCGGCAAAGAAGTCACCGCTTCCTGTTGGATCCACTACATTGCCACTGGCAAAGGCGGCCGAATGCTCGGCGCGCCCCTGAACATAGACCACGGCTCCCGCGGCGCCATGAGTGACCACCAGCACTTTGGCCTTGGCTGCCCACTGATCGATGTGAGATTGGTCAACCACGTCATCAATACTCAAGACTATGGCATTGGCCCGGTTGATGATGGCGTTGGCATTGGTCCATGCACACGGCTGCACGATTCCGCTGGCGTCCCAGGTGCGCATCCAACCCTGGGGTGTGACGCCCATAAACGCCTTTGGAAACGCACTGATGAAATCATTCTCAACTTCGCGAGCGACCGGCGCGAGATGCACGATGGGCGCATCTCGCCACTCTGGGAGCAACTGGCGAGCCGAGAGAGAGGGCGCCACAGTCTCAACCTTCTGGCGCCGAACCAGTTTCTCATACGTGTTTGTGAACCGAGTGGTGTCTTCCGCGGGCAGCCTGGCCACGCGCACGTCGCCAAGCACGTCGATCAGGCCGGGCTCAAAGCTGGCGCCCGTGAGCAAACCAACGCGCTTGCCGAGGACCGCGGCAATGAGCGACGCGTAGGTGGCCGTGCCTCCCAGAGAAGGGCCGTCTGGCGATTGAT
>JBJXFJ010000558.1:0-9399 GCA_046154735.1 Chloroflexota bacterium
AGAAAATGTGGGTAACGCATAGGGAATCATTCGGGGAGCCACTTATCGGCCGCGCTTCTAGATTGCTTGACTCACAAGACCCTGCACGCGGGCCACCAATCCATCCAGGTCCAGCGGCTTGGTGAGCACCGCGGCTGCCAGAGCGCGGTCCGACTCACTCAATGCGCTGTGACACTCGGTGAGCAGGATCACCGGCACATTGGCCGTACGATGATCGGCTTTGAGCGCATGGAGCGCCATCATTGCCGAATGTCGCGTCAACGAGAGATCCAGCATGACCGCCGCGGGTTGGATCTCAAATGCCAATGCCACTGCCGCGGAGGCCGTGTCTGTGGAAACTACCTGATAGCCCTCGGATTCGAGAATAAGCGCCAACACCCGCCGAATGGTTTCACGATGATCCACAACGAGAATTGTGTTGGGCCGTGCCAGCACGCCACCGCCGTTTGCGGGAGCAACCGCCAGACTCATCGTTCGGGAAACCGCACATAAATTGGCGCCATGTCATCAAACTCCCGTCGCTCGATGAGCCCCTCCGTGACGGCCGTATCCAGAACCCGCCTACAGACGCGTCGATCCACTCGCAACTTGTGTGAAAGCGACGCGGCCGTCTCGCTCAAACCGTATTCCCAGCTCAGGTAGTCGCGCACCCGACGTTCGTCCTGAACCAGCGTTCTATCCCACATCATGATGACTCGGTGCTCCCAATCTCCCAGAATGGCTGCTGGTGCGCGCACGACGATTCCGAACGTGCCAGATGCAGCCGAGGCGCTCTCCCGCTCCCCACAGGAAATTGCCTGTATTGATTCTCGGCAGATCGCGATCACAGTGACATTGCAGGCGACCGCCCGGAGATCACAGTCATGTCACTACGCATCCTGTGTCAATTACACCCGTCACGATCCGATCACAGTGACCGCCATTTACACCCGGCGACGCTGCTCGCCGCAACCGGCGCCATCCATCTCCCGTTCTTCGATTCAGCAATTGCCAAGCGCGCTGTACCAGTGGCAAGGCCACAGCGGGCCGCGCGGCCGCGGAGGCTCGGCAATGAGGAGCGGACATGGGATCGAAAAAGCAGCCCGCAAGAATAGCCCAGTTGATTGGTGGCAGTCTGGTGGTGGGCGCCGCCACTCTCCTCGCCGTTGATCCAGACGAGCGTATGGTGAGCGCGCAGGCATCACCATCGGTGGAGCGATTCATCGTCGACGACCGCGGTGGAGATCAGCGAGTGCCCAAGGTGGATGGTGACTGGGTAGTCTGGGAAGACTACCGCCGCACCCAACCCTCGCCCACAGCCACAGCCACACTTGTTCCGGGCGCCAATACGCCCACCCCCGGACCTACCGCGGTGGTGAACTGGCGCGCGGACATACGGGTACGTAATCTGACGCAGGAAGACTCTCGCCGTCTCCCTCCCGAGATCAACGCCATGCAACCATCGGTCTCCGGCAATCTGGCCGCGTGGATCGAACAGTCTGCAACGGGCGCGCTTGATCTTGTGGTCTATGACCTCAATGAGCGTGAATACGTGCGCCGCGTTGAAGCCGGCGGGGCACACCTGAACCCATCCATCTCCGGCCGAAAAGTCGTCTGGCAGGATACCCGTGGCACCACGGCTGACATCCGCATGTACGATCTGGACAGACGGGAGGAAACTGTCATCCAGGACGGTGACGGACAGCAGATGCGACCATCCATTCAGGGCAATCTCGTGGCCTGGGAAGATGAGCGCGATGGTGGACGCATCTGGTACCGTGATCTCGCCTCCAACTCACTTCAGCGAATTGATAACGTGAGCGCCGCGTACGAGCCTGCTGTAAACGGGAAGTACATCGTCTTCCGATCCGGTGGGACGGCTGATGATCCGCAAGATGCCGGCATCTATCTCTTTGACACCAGCACCCGCACGCCCACCCAGATTAGCAGCACCCGCGCTGGCAAGCGCGGCAACCCCGCGATCTCCCCGAATATGGTGGTCTGGTGGGACGCGCGTGATGGCGACCGCAACCTCTACGGCTACGACATTGCCAAGGGCGGTGCCGACTTCCGGATCAACGATGATGGCAGCGATCAGGACGCTCCATCCGTCTCCGGCTCCACCGTAGTCTGGCAGGATGCTCGAGGCGGCGATCGCGACATCCGAGGTGCACGCGTGAACCTGGCCGGCGCGGCTACTGCCACCCCCACGGCCGCTCCCACCTCCGCCGCCACACCCACCCGCGGACCGCAGCCCACACCGCCACCCGGAAACGTCCCGCGTGATGAGCGGTATTTCTCCAATACGGGCTTCCGCATTAACAATGATCGGTTCTGGGAGTACTACAACCTGCGAGGACGGCATAACAGCTTTGGCTACCCTGTCTCACGTGAGTTCACCTTTATGGGCTTTACCGTGCAGTTTTTCCAGGGCCACATCATGCAGCTTCGTCCGGATGGGAGCGTTGGCTCCATGAACCTCCTCCAGGAGGACATCATGCCCGCTACACGGGTGAATGGATCAACATTCCCCGCGAGCGATCCGGCGCTGACCGGTAGCGCGCCTCAGGTTGGCAGCGCAACGTACGCTACGGACGTCGTGGAATTCACGCGGCGCAACGCGCCCAATGAGTTCAACGGCAAGCCGGTGGGATTCTTTGATCGATTTATGGGCACGGTTGATCTTGCCACGGCCTTCCCCGGCGGTGGCGGAAATGCCAACCTCCTGCCGCTTCTGAACCTCGAGATCTGGGGAGTGCCCACCTCAAGGCCACAAGCTGATCCTTCCAATCCGTCATTCGTCTACCAGCGCTTCCAGCGGTCCATCATGCATTACCAGGATAGCTGCCGCTGCACGGAGCGCATTCTTCTGGCTGATTGGTTCCGTACGGTTCTTACCGGCCAGGGCCTACCCGGCGACTTGAGCGCGGATATGGCCAATAGCCCGTTCTATCTCCAATATGACAACAATCAGGCGAACGGGGTGGCCCGCCCCGCGCAGCTTCCGAATACGGATATGCGATTCGCGTTCGAGAAACAGTAATGGCGTAGCCAACCCCGCCTGGAAACGGAGGCCGGAGGCCTCCGTTTCCAGGCATCACATCCCGGGCAGCAAGGGCACCGGGGTGTCGTGTTGAGATTCACGACCCAAAACTGGGACAGTGGGTCCCATGCCCATCACCACGATACTCTTCGACCTTGACGATACGCTGCTCATTGAGCATGTCTCCGTCGACCGAGCGCTCCAGGCGGCGGCTAGCCTCGCCTCGAGTCGCCTGGCCGTAGATCCCGAAATCGTTATTAAACGAGCCCGTCAGTGTGCCGAAGTCCTCTGGCAGGCAAGCCCCACACATGTCATCTGCCAGGAGCTCGGCGTGAGCGCCATGGAAGGTCTCTGCTCTGCAGCTCCGGGTGAGCATGCCGATCTCACACCATTGAAGGCATGGTTGGGTGAGTATCAACACGCGGTCTGGCGCGACGTATTGCAAACCCTTGCCTGTGACGACGATACCTTCGCCGCCGAGCTCGCCGGCGCATATCGCGATCATCGACGCCAGCATCACGTCATTGTCCCCGATGCGGGAGCCGTACTCTCACAACTCAAACAATCCTATCGGCTCGGACTCGTAACGAATGGTCCGGCTGATCTCCAGAGCGACAAGCTGGAGCGCACCAAGCTCGGCCGTTACTTTGATGCCGTGGCGATATCCGGACAGCTTAGAACCGGCAAACCGGATCCGGGTATCTTTAGCATCATCCTGGATCAGCTCGGCTCCTCTCCGGCTGAGTCGCTCATGGTGGGCGACAACCCGCTCCGAGACGTGCTCGGAGCGCTCAAGGCTGGCATCCAACCAGTGTGGCTCAATCCTATGGGAGCCCTGCTCCCCATTCACGCGGGACTCAGTTCGGTACCAGAGATCCGTTCGATCACAGAGCTTCGGGACCTGATTCAACGGCTTGATCGATCCGGGGATCTGCCAATCCTATTGCAAGGCACGGAGCGGTAGGGATATCCATTTGCTTCGGAAACGCGGCACGGCTTGGGCTTCCCGCGCCCTTTGATTGGCAGAGGTTGCTTTAATGGTTACTCGCCTTCAGACTGAACGCCATTGGCACTGCAAAGAGCGGGCGCGCACATATTCGGTACACGCCCGTCATCACGGCCCCTTAATTCGGGGGCTCCGCCAGCAGCTCTTCAACTTTGCTCACTAGGGCCGGATCGCCCGGAGCGGTGGGCGGGGCGAAGCGCGCCACCACTTGGCCACTTCGATCCACAAGGTACTTCTGAAAGTTCCACTCCACTTCGCCGCCAATTGGCGTGGGCATAGTGGTGAGCTCCGCGTAGAGTGGATGCCTGTCCGCGCCTTTCACGCTAATCTTGGAGAACATTGGAAAGCTGACACCGTAACTCGTCTCGCAGAACTGAGCAATCTGCTGATCGGTCCCCGGCTCCTGTGCACCAAAATTGTTCGCTGGGAAGCCGAGGATCTCCAGCCCTTGATCCTTGTACTTCGTGTACAGCTCCTGAAGTCCGGTGTATTGCGGCGTTAATCCGCACTGGCTGGCCACGTTGACCAGGAGGAGCACCTTGCCACGATACTCACTCAGACTCTGTTCCTGGCCATCTAAGCGCTTCATTGTGTAATCGAGCATGACCTGCCCTTCTTGATGTGTCAAACAATCCCGAGACAACACTCAGGCTCCTTGATACAGTACCTCAACGAGCAGATTATGCGCATTGGGAGAAAGACACATGGCCACACGAGACGGCCGACTGGTCATCGCGCTTGAGGAGCATTATTACGACGCTGAGGTTGCCGCCACTTACGGAAAGGACCGCCAGTCACAACGCATTCGCGAACGGCTGGACGACGTGGAAGCACTCCGCCTGAGGGAGATGGACGAGGGCGGCATTGACATTCAGGTGCTCTCGCACGGCGCGCCATCCACCCAGCGCATGGACGCGGAGACAGCCGTCCAGCTTGCCCGAGGCGCCAATGACCGTCTGAAGGCGATCATTGACGGGCGGCCGGATCGGTTCGCTGGCTTCGCCGCGCTGCCCACGCCCGACCCGAAGGCCGCGGCCGATGAGTTGGAGCGTGCCGTGACGAAGCTGGGGCTCAAAGGCGCCATGGTGCACGGGCTCACGAACGGCGTCTTCTTTGATGACCGGCGTTTCTGGCCCATTTGCGAGCGCGCCCAGGAGCTGGATGTCCCGATTTACCTGCATCCGGCCACCCCGCACCCCACGGTCACGGAGATCTACTACGGCGATTACGTGAAAGACTTCCCGCAGCTCAACACCGCCGGCTGGGGATTCACCGTGGAGACCGCCACGCAGGGAATTCGCATGGTGCTAAGCGGCGTATTTGACGCCTACCCGCGACTCAAGATCATCCTGGGGCATCTTGGCGAAGGCCTGCCGTTCTCACTCTGGCGGATCGATCAGGCGCTCTCCCGCAAGGGAAACATGCCGATGGCTTTCAAGGACGCATTTTGCGAGCATTTCTGGATCACCACCAGTGGCAACTTCTCCACGCCGGCACTCTTATGCAGCATGATGGAGATGGGCATCGACCGGATTCTATTTTCGATCGATTACCCCTTTGTCGATAACGCGCCCGGCACGGAATGGATGGATAAAGTGCCACTCTGCTCCGAAGACCGCAATAAGATTCTCCACGGCAACGTGCAGCGGCTGTTAAAGCTGTAGCGACGGCGGACGGTGGACGGAAACGCGGATACAGCCTCCGTCGGTCCTCCATCGGTCGTCCGTCCGTCAACTCTCCGTCGTCTGGCCGTTCACAGTGGGCTCCATCCGCACCAGCGCCACGCGCCGACCGTCTAACTCCTCCACTCGGAGTGTGAGACCCTCCACCTGGATCTGATCACCCACATCCGGGATGCGCCCAAGGCGTGTCATGACGAGTCCACCCAGAGTGTCCACGGCCTCATGGTCGTCATCCGGAAGTTTCACCCCGGCGAGCTCCTCCCAATCCGAAAGTCTGGTCAACCCATCCACAATCTGTGTTCCAGGACGGGCAAACTCAGCGCTGGTGACCAAAGCATGCCCGCTATTCTCGGTCTCCTCGGCAATGGGGCCAACCAGCGCTTCAACCAGGTCTTCAAAGGTGATAATCCCTGCCGTGCCGCTATATTCATCCTGAACCACGGCCATGCGGTGCGATGTTGTCCGCATCTGTTCCAGAATTCGATCGGCTGGCCAGCTCGCAAACACGATCACGGGCGACTGCATGAGCTGGCGTACGGGAAGGACCGGGAGGCGCGCGACTAAGGCATGCAGAACGTCCCGGGCAAAGATGACGCCAACGATCCGATCCAACGACCCCTCGTAGACCGGCAAGCGAGTATGTCGCGTGGAGGTAATTCGTTCCTGCAGCTCTGCCGGACTTGCGTCCACCGCAATGGCCTCAATCTCTGTGCGCGGCGTCATCAACTCTTCCGCGGTGAGATCGGCAAAGGTAAACGCGCGCGCGGCGATGCGAGCCTCCGAAGCCTCCACTTCCCCGGCATCCTTACTACTCATGACCAAGAGGCGCAGCTCCTCCACCTTGTGCACCATCTCATGGCCGGAGGCTGGTTCCATGCCAAAGATTCGCAGCACCCCGTTGCCCACGTTGTTAAGCGCGGTGATCGGCCAGCGCAGCAGTATGTAAAACAGGTGGATCGGCCGCGCAATGGCCAGCGTCGTCTCCTCGGTTCGCTGCAGCGCCAGCCCCTTCGGCGCCAACTCCCCGATCACAATGTGCAGACTGGTGATCATGGCAAAGGCGATGCCTGTGGAGACCGCATGTGCCACGGTCGGGGCAAACGTGCCCACCAATGCCTCAACCGGTGGCTCAATGACCCCTGCCAGTGCCGGTTCACCGATCCAGCCCAGTGCAAGCGAGGTCATGGTAATGCCCAATTGGCATGCGGCAATGTACGCGTCAAGATGGCCCACAATCTCCCGAGCGAGACGGGCAACGCTGCTGCCCTCTGCGGCAAGCTGGTCCAGTCGGCTGCGCCGCACCGCGACGATCGCAAACTCGGTTGCCACAAAGAACCCATTTGCCAGGACTAGGCCAATGACTGATGCGAGACCAAATGCCCAGGAGCTTTCCACGAATTGATCACCCACTTCAGTATGTCACAAGCTAGGGCAACGAAGTGGCCGGGTGGTGCGCCAAGGCGAACCACCCGGCTGAACAAACGATCGAACGGTCGATGAAACGCGTACGATTAGCGCTCACGGCGCTTAGTCGTCGGTCTTGTTTCGTCTCCCGCTGACCGTGAACTTGTCTCCCTGCGCACGGACTTCATCATCGTCCGGTCCGTTATCAACACGTGCTTCGATCGAATCGTCACGCGTGGTGTAGCTCTCGCTTACGCCCCAATCAGTGTTATTGACCTTGCTGCCCCTGGCAAGCTCCGCGTAGCCACGGACAAGAAAGCTGTCTTCCGGCTGCAGCGTCAGGACGAGCTGAGTTGATTCATCTTCCTGCAGGTTGACGAAGCAGCCGATGTCTTCCTCGGACCCGCGGAGGAAGTTGAAATCAAGGAATATGACGCTCGGCTGACCATTGATGTCTGAGGTCAAGAAGGCTCCGTACGGCAGGGTGCCCGGCCGAGGTCCGTCCCGAACGCCCTTCTGGAACGTCCCGTTGAAGCGTCCATTGGTGCCGCCCATCATTCCGTTGAAGGACACGACGGCGCTCCGAAGATCCGGCGCATATGTCAGAGCCAGTACCGTACCATTCGCGTCGATACTCAGATTTTCAGGAATCCCCAGGATCTGGCACCAGGTCCGATGGGCGTGGGGCCGGGCCCGGTGATCGCCTATGGCGCTCCACCCTGGCCGCCGGTGGGCGCCATCTGCGCACCCGATTGCCCCGGGGTTGGGAACGTGGGGCCGCCAAACACACTTGCCAGCTCGAGCGGCGTCACGATGGGCAATTGCGAATTGATCGGAAGGATCAACGGCACGCTCGAGCCAGGCGCATCCAGAACGCTTCCGGTCTGTGCGCCGGCTCCCTGGCCGGCCCCGCCCGGCGTGGCCTGGGCCGATACCCCAGCCGTGGTGCCCACCACCATACCCGCGCCAATCAGAAACGAGAGAATTGTTCGTCGCATTGAATACTGCCCAATTAGGTGAGGTCGTCGTTTGTCGCGACTCCAGCGAGTTGCTCCGCTTCGATTGGACGTCCGATCGGCCTCCGAGGTTGGTTCGCCATGGTCAATCCGATGACCAATGAATCGGAGCGAAACGCCATGGAGCCTGAAGCGACGGACTGCAAGGACCGTGCCTCGGGAAAGCTAGCGAGAGGCGAGCACTAAGCGCTCAGCACTCGACAGGAGGCTCCACCCAGCGCCCGTGCGTTTTGATGAGCGCCACGAGGCGGTCGTCAGCTTCGGCCTGGGGCACATTGCGCTCCACGCACTCCTTGCCAACGTAAAGATTGACCTTGCCGGGAGCGCCGCCAACGTAGCCGAAATCGGCATCGGCCATCTCGCCCGGCCCGTTCACAATGCAGCCCATAATGGCGAGCTTTACGCCCACCAGATGCCCGGTCCGCAATTTGATCCGATCAGTTGTCGGCTGCAGCTCAAAGAGCGTGCGACCACACCCTGGACAGGCCACATACTCGGTCTTAGTAATGCGCGCGCCGGTGGCCTGAAGAATATTGAACGCCAGGCGAACGGCGTTGTCCTGCTCCTGCCAACGCACCTCCACGCTATCGCCAATGCCGTCACAGAGTAAGGATCCGAGAGCAATTGAGGCACTGAGCTGAAGATCGTCGAACGAATCAACTGGCGGGGAGATGACGTGTATCGGGTAACTCCGCCCGGTGTCCAGCAAGCTCGCCGCCAGGTGGCGACCGGCGCGGATAGTCGATCCGACTGAGCCCAGCCTGAATCCGAGGGCGAACGATCGATGACCAGCTTCTTCGCACTGTCTCGCCCAGCCCAGCAGCGTGTTTACCGTCCGGATGAAGTCATCATCCATTCGCTCACATATGAGTAAGAATGGCCGCGTGGCTAACTGCGACTCCGTGAGCGCCGCGGAATCGCCTCTGATCCATCGTAGGGGCGAGGTCTCCCCGCCCGACCCGTTTTCAACAACTCGATCTGTGTCGACGACTTCGGTCGGGCGGGGAAACCCCGCCCCTACGGAGGTCAGGACAACATCGGCAGGTGGAGTCTGCCCAGTAAGGCTCCTTGACTGAGGCGATTCGACGTCGGTCGAATACACCACGAGAAGGGGGTGGCCACCACCGATGGTCACGTCATCCACCGTCACCGCATCAGAGAGTCTCCGAACGTACTGGTATGAGTCGCGCGCGTCTGACAGAATCGAGGTTGGCGCGTCATTCGGTCGGCCCGAATACCACTCGGCCAACCGCCGCGCCACGGGGATCT
>JBJXFJ010000559.1:0-6917 GCA_046154735.1 Chloroflexota bacterium
TGCCTTCCCGCCCTGCAGGCCAATGTTTGCCAGGTGGTGATTCCCGCACGACGCCGGACAGCCGGACCAGTTGATTGAGATTGGTCGGCGGAGGGTGGGCAAGTGCTCCAGGTGGCGGGCCACCGAGAGCGCGTGCCCCTTGGTGTCCGTAAGTGCCAGATCGCAGAGGTTGGTCCCAATGCAGCTCACCGTTCCGCGTATTGATGGTGCTGGGTCTGGCCGTAGCACTGCCAGCAGTGGTTCGGCGAGCAGGGACGAAAGCGAGCGCTCAGGGACGTTCGTGATGATCAAGTTCTGCCCGGGAGTGATCCGCACCTCACCCGTACCGTACACATCCGCGAGCCGCGCAAGCTCGTTGATTTGGCTGGCCTCAATCCGACCCACAGGCACCGCAAGTCCCACGGCATAAAGGCCCTCTTGAGCCTGCGGCGTGATCCCCAGGTGATCAGACTGATCGGTAGATTGAACGCTCTGCCCCGCGCGATCTAGCGTGAATCCGAGCCGCTCTTCAAGTGCCGCGCGGAAGCGTTCCACGCCCCAGTCGTCGATAAGGAAGGCGAGTCTTGCGCGCGAGCGTGAGTCCCGAGATCCATGATCTCGGAACAGTAGGGTGATCTGTGCCGCAACATCGGCCGCGATCGCGGGTTCAACAAAGGCGTCCAGCGATCGCGAGGCAACAAACCCGCCCGAGCCCTGCTTGCCGCCCACCCACACATTGAATCCCTTAATCGTTTCGCCATTGCGATGCTTGACGGACGGGCTCATCGAAATATCCTGCGTCTCGAGTTGCAGGCAGTGGTTCTGGCAGCCAGTGATGGCCACATTGAACTTTCTCGGGAGGTTACTGAATTCGCGGTTGCCCACAAAGATCTCGGAATAGGCCCGCGCCGCTCGAGATGCGTCGAAAAGCTCATGTGGAGTCAGGCCGGCCAGTGAGCAGGTCATCACGTTACGGATGTTGTCCATGCCCGTTTGAAGGCTGCTCAGACCCACGGACTCCAGCCGCTTAAGCATCTCCGGCACGTCCTGGATGCCAAACCATCGGACTTGAAGCTGCTGGCGGGTAGTGACATCAAGCTCGCCTCGGCCGAAATCGGTGGCCATAGCCGCGACGACGCGGAGCTGCATGCTTGTGGCAATGCCCGCGGGAATTCGGATCCGCATCATGAACTGGCCGGGTGTGTGCTTACGAAAGAAAACGCCATACCATTTCATGCGGACCTTATCGTCATCGGTGATCGTCTCCCAGCCATCGCGAGCATACCTCTCGATGTCCGGCAGCACATCCAGTCCGTCCTTTGCCGCTTTGATCGCCTCAAACTTGTTCATGCTGCCGCTCCTTTATCGGATTCTGGGTTTGAATTGCCGGAGATGGCTTCGCCCGAAGCGTCAAGTGGGATTGGCGTGGCTCGTGCCGCCGCAAGTCGTACCTGGACGATGCGGTATTTCAGCGCGGGCTGCTTCGAGATGGGGTCAAACGCGGAGTCCGTGGTGGTGTTTAAAGATCCGCCCTTGTTCCGCAGCGTGCCCCAGTGAAAGGGCGCGAAGACTGTTCCGAGAGGAACGTCGGCGGTGAGCCGAGCTTGAAACCGTGCGGACATCCCCTCTGGCGCTTGCATCTCCACCCAGTCGCCCTCCTGAATGGAGAGGCGGCACGCGTCATCAGGGTTGACAGCTAGGTACGGCTCCGGACAGCTCTTCATGAGCTGGGGGACGTTGCCCGTACGGGTCATTGTGTGCCACTGATCGCGTTCTCGGCCGGTTGTCAGCACCAGGTCATGCTCCATGGTGGGGGCTGCCTGGGGACGCCATTCAGGCGCATGAAAACGCGCCCGGCCGTTGGCCGTTCCGAATTGCAAATCCATGTAAAGTCGCGTGGTGCCCGGGCTCGTTTCGTCTGGACAGGGCCACTGCAGACCGCCCTCGGTCCGCAGCCGCTCATAGCTAATCCCGGTAATGTCCATGTCTGTACCGCGCGTGGACTCGCGATATTCGTTGAACACCGCTTCGGCATCCCGAAAGTTGAAGGCTGGGCCATATCCGAGGCGTTGACCGAGCTCAGCAAAGATTGCCCAATCCGGTCGGGCGCGCCCCGGTGCTTCCACGAGCGCCGGCATGTACGAGATGCGGCGTTCCGATGACGTGCTCGTTCCGTCTTTCTCAGCCCACTGAGCCGCCGGGAGCGCCAGGTGGGCCATTTCAGAAGTTTCGGTGGGGAAGTACGCGTCCTGAACAACCACGAGCTCGGCGCGTTCCAGGCCCGCTCGAACAGCATCGAGATTCGGCATGGAGACCATAGGATTTGTAGCGGCGATCCAGACGGCCTTCATTTTTCCGCTCGCCAGCGCGTCAAACATCTCAACCGCGGTGAGTCCTGGCTTGGGTTGGATTCGCTCAGCGGGCACGCGCCAGTGCGCTTCCATCTCCCGTCGATGTGATTCATTCACGACCAGTCGATGCCCCGGGAGCAGCGCAGCCAAGCCGCCCACCTCACGGCCGCCCATGGCATTCGGCTGGCCCGTCAGGGAGAACGGACCGGCGCCGGCTCGACCAATGTGGCCCGTGGCGAGGTGCAGGTTGATCAAAGCCAGAGATCGATCCACTCCGTCGGTGTTTTGATTGACGCCCATCGCCCAGAACGAGAGTGAGGCCGGGGAGCTTGCGAACATGCGGGCCGCGCGTTCAAGGAGCTCCACGGTTACCCCGGTGGCATCCGCCACTCGCACTGGATCCCATTGGAGCGCCGCGGCCTGCGTCTCGGCCCAGCCGTCCGTGTGCTGTTCAATGAATTCGCGAGAAAGTAGTCCGTCGCGGATGGCTACATGGAGCAGTCCGTATAGGAGCGGCAAGTCGGTGCCAGGGCGGAGTTGCAGGTGAATGTCAGCCTCGCGCGCCGTCGCCGTTCGCCGTGGGTCAATCACGATGATCCCAACGTTCTCCTGCGCGGCTCTTCGAGCCAGGGCTCGTTTGAAGAGCACCGGGTGGCAATCTGCCGCATTTGAGCCAATGAACAGGAAGCAGTTGGCCAGATCCAGATCTTCATAGGCGCAGGGCGGCCCGTCTTTTCCAAGTGCAAGCTGGTAGGCTGAGACGGCGCTGGACATGCACAGGCGGGAGTTGGAATCCACGTTGTTCGTGCCGATGAAGCCCTTCGCAAGCTTATTAACCACGTAATAGTCTTCCGACAGGAGTTGACCGGAGATGTAGAAGCCGACGCTGTCAGGACCATGCTCAGTGATGATCCGGGCAAAACGCTCCGCGGCCCAGCCCATGGCCATTTCCCAGCTCACCCGATTGAAAGGTCGGAGGCGTCCTTCGCGGAGCCATGGGAAGGACAGCCGGTCCTGCGCGTTCACGGCTTGAGGCAGATACACGGCTTTGCGGCAGAGCATCCCCTGAGTTCCCGCATGTGCCTTGTTGCCGCGAACGCGGCTCACCAGCCCATCGCGGAGCTCCACGTTCAGTCCGCAACCAACACCACAGTACGGGCAGATGGTGGAGCCGATCGGGCTGTCCGTAGACGGATCCGGGACCTGTGCCGGCAACATCTCAAGTGGTGTCATTTCAGACACGCTCCATAGACATAGCCGGACTCGTTCCGGTGGTCCAGGCCACGCGCCACCCGTGCTCAAGCACGACAAGTATTCTCAGCACCACCAGAGCAAACGCTGCAACCGCGGCAAGAATCAAGAACGCGGAAGCGAACGAGCCACTGGCTTCCTTGATGCCACCGAGCAGGATGGGAAGAAAGAAACCACCCAGTCCACCAATGGCGCCCACCGTTCCTGTGGCAATGCCGATCTCATTTCGAAATCGCTGGGGAACGAGCTGAAACACGGAGCCATTTCCGATGCCGAAGAATGCCATGCCAGCAACGAGCAGCGCCGTGGTGATCTCCAGCACGGGCAGGGTACTGACCAGCATGTATGTTGCGGCGATGCCCGCCAGAACAACGGTGAGGAGGCGAACTCCGCCGAAGCGATCGGCAAGGTAGCCGCCAATGGGTCGGATGCCGCTGCCTACAAACGCGGCGAGCGCCGTGATTCCGCCCGCGGAGACCGCGTCAAGCGCATACTGATCACGCAGGAGCAGCGGCAGAAAACTGCTCAAGCCCACGTAGCCGCCAAAGGTCACGCTGTAGAGAAGGCAGAACCACCACATATCACCGTGGCCCAATGCCTTGAAGTGGCTCGAGAGTGGCGGATTCACCGCGTCTCTCGGGCTGTCTTTGGCAAGCAGTGCGAACGCGAGTAGGACGAGCGCAAGGGGCAGCATGGCCAGCCCCAGCACGTTGTGCCAGCCCACCACCTCAGCGATGCGCGGCGCGGCCAAATTGGCGATGACCGTTCCGCTGTTGCCCGCGGCCGCCACACCCATGGCCAGGCCCTGCCGCTTGGGTGAATACCATTTGCTTGCCAGAGGCAGGGCCACGGCGAATGATGCGCCGGCGCTGCCCAACATGAGTCCGATGGCCAGGAGACTGGGTAGTCCGTCACCCATGAGCCAACCGAGCGTGAGCGGAATGAACAGGAACACCAGCATTCCAATGCCAACTCGCTTTCCGCCAACTCGATCGCCGAGAACGCCAAGCGGAATGCGGAGCAGCGACCCGGTAAGGATCGGCACGGCCACCATCAGGCCCTTCTCGCTTGGGCTCAATCCGACACTCTCAGCAATTGAGATCCCCAGTGCCCCCAGGAGCACCCAGAGCATGAAGCTCAGGTCAAAGTGGAGAAAGCTCGCGATGAGCGTGGGCGTGTGCCCCGGACGATCGGCGTCGGCCTGTGAATATGGCTGCGTCGTAGTGATCGGCGACATGAGTACCCGAATTCCTCCTCCGGCCATCTCGGGACACCGTTAGTCCACCTGTGGCTGACAGGATGGTAAGTCGGCGCTCAGGTGAAGAACCTTGCACCGGGCGCACAAATCCAGATCGTTCGGATTTGTGCAGGACGCACATAGTGGGCAAAGCGCAACCTATATGCGTCCCCCGAATCTGAGGAATCGGAATGGGCTTATGGGCCGTGGTTCATCCTTTACTCACTGGCTTCGTGTCCTTGATATGCTTCAGTCAATAGGAATAGCAGACGATCACGAGCCTCCGTATACGCCGGATCATGAATCATGGATCGTCGATCTCGAGGCCGCGGAACGTTGATTGAGACGATCTCTCCCACGGTCGCGGCTGGACCGTTCGTCATGACGACCACACGATCGGAGAGGTAGATCGCTTCATCGATGTCATGCGTGACCATCAGCACCGTTTCGGTCTTTCGGTCCAGACTCCACATGGTGACAAGCTCTTCGTGGAGCGCCGATTTGGTCAGTGCATCCAGGGCTCCAAATGGCTCGTCCAGCAGGAGCACCTTGGGGTGAACCGAAAATGCCCGAGCGATTGCCACGCGCTGCTTCATGCCGCCCGAGAGCTGATGGGGCTTCTTCTGAGCGGCGGCAGCGAGTCCAACCATCTCGAGAAACCGATCGGTTTGGGCGGCTTTCTCATCCCGTGTCAGATCGCCAAATGCGGAGTCCACCGCTTCATAGACGTTTTCTCGCACGGTCAGCCACGGCAACAGGCTGTAGTTTTGGAACACCATGGATCGATCAGATCCGGGAGATGTAATGGGCTTGCCGTCCAGCAAGATAGCTCCGCTGGTTGGCTGAGCCAGTCCTGCAGCCATATTGAGCAGCGTGCTCTTACCGCAGCCAGAGTGACCAATGAGTGAGATGAACTCACCGCGACCGATCTCGAGCGATACATCTCTGACCGCGACGTATGGCCCGGTGGAGGTAGGAAACGTCTTACCTACCTCCTGAAAGGTAAGAACAGTGTTTGTAGTTTCAGCCCTAATGGCTTCTGTTCGAGGTGTGAGCGTTGCCTGTGTCATGTGTTAGCCCTCGTACGCTGCTTTGTGGGCTGCGAGATCAAACAAGCGATCGAGCAGAAGTCCCACGATGCCAATGATCAGAATCGCGCTAATGATGCGATCGACCTTCAAGGCATTCCAGCTATCCCACACAAAGAATCCGAGCCCAACTCCGCCGGCAAGCATTTCCGCGGCCACGATGACCATCCAGGCGATGCCCATGCTCAAGCGGAGACCCGTCAACATGTGCGGCAGGCTATAGGGTAGGACCACTTTCTGGATGTACTTCCAGCGGGAGAAGCAAAACACGCGTGCCACATTCTTGTGATCGTTTGGAATGCTGGCCACGCCAAAGGCGGTGTTGATGATCGTCGGCCAGAGGGCTGTCATGAAGATCACGAAGATGGTGGCCGGTTGGGCGGAATGGAGTGTGGCCAGGCCAATGGGAAACCAGGCTAACGGAGAGACCGGGCGGAGAACCTGGACGAGCGGATTGATGATCCGGTGGACGCCCGGCGTGATCCCCATGGCAATACCCAGCGGAATGGCCACGAGCGAGGCAAGCCCAAAGCCGATTCCGACCCGCCCTAGCGAGGCCATAAGCTGCAGGCCGATGCCCTTATCGTTTGGCCCCTTGTCATAGAACGGGTTTGACACCAGGCCCCAGAATGTCGCCAGCGTCTGGGCGGGGCCCGGCAAATCGGCCCCTGAGGCCCAAGCAGCAAGGGACCATAGTGCCAGAATGAGCAGCAAAGCGGCCGCGCCTGTAGTGAGCCCGCCCAGGATCTTGCGCCCGATGACGCGGAACTGAGCGACGCCCGGCAGTGATAGCGACGGCGCGGCAGGTCGGCTGATGATGATCTGTCTCACAGTAAGAGCTCTCCAGTCTTCAGCATGAAGTCGGGAAATAGTGTTAGCAGCCCCGGGCTCATGCCGCGAGCACCGGATATTTGACGAGCGACGCGGTGGGGTCCTTTGGATCAAAGGCGATGTTATCTACCTGCGGAGTGATCATCTTCATATCGTCATCGGGGATGGGCAGACTCATGT
>JBJXFJ010000566.1:0-3740 GCA_046154735.1 Chloroflexota bacterium
CGATCCAGGCGCCATCCTCAATTACAATGCCCTCACCTCGAATCCCCTGATCCATAACGTGCAACGCCGGATTAGCGAAATTGTGATTGACCGCGAGCACTTGAGCTGCGGGCCCAAAGAGCACGGATTCACCAATGGTCACGCCCCCCTGCCCACGGATTATTACGGACTCCCCGATGAATGTCCGCGCACCGACCTTAATGAATGCGTGAGGGAGATCACGGAAGTTGAAGACGTGAAGCTCGGCATTGTGCATGACAAAACAGCGTTCACCGATGTCAATCCCGCCGGGAGTTGCGTGCAAGTAAACTCCCTGATCAAGAAACGCGCCACGACCAAGCCGAATATTCTCGGTAAAGACGAGGCGTACTCCCGATTCTATTCCCGGGAAACCATCGGAGCGCAGAATCAGCTTGTATCCAAGCGCGCGGATAACCATACCTGGCAAACTCGGAATCCATCCCAAAGCTACGAGAACGGCCTCCTGAAGCACATATTTCCACACGCCAGAGGCCTGCGTCTCCAAATAATGTCGCAGTTGGTTTAACATGCGCGCATTTCGGGTTTAGACATTAATGCAGTGGTACTCATTTTGATTCGTGTGACCAGCACGTAATTGACAATCCATTCAGCTAAGTTTCCGCGGATCCAACCGTATGATTGCTAGACTATGCCCTCGGATCCAGTTGGTATTGGGACAACTGATCAGGCATTTAGTAGGCCTTTTCAAACGAGCCAATCTAGCCTGGAATTTCAAATGGCATGATCTAGGCGAAACGCCGTGCCGAATACCGCCAGAGTCGAATACAGCAGTTGACCCGCATCAGGTGTTGACCAGCCTTGTTTCCCCATAGACGATAGCTGCACCTGAGGTGCCCCTGCGAGCTCAATCGCGAGTCAATAGGATCATTCCTTGTTACCACGCCCCATCCCCTCGAATCACCGCGGGAATCGTCCGGAATAGGATCTCCAGATCCGTCCAGATGGTGTAATTCCGAATGTAATCCATACTGAGACGCACTCGATCCTCATAGGGAATGGCGGAGCGACCCCGTACCTGCCAGGGGCCGGTGATGCCCGGTTTCACAGTGAGCAGGTTGAGTTGCCACTTGCCATACTTGGTGGCTTCATCGGGAGAGATCATGCGTGGGCCGATGATGCTCATTTCACCACGGAGAACATTAAAGAGCTGGGGCAGCTCATCAAGGCTCGTTCGGCGGATAAGGCGTCCGACCCTGGTCACCCGCGGGTCTTGCTCCGATTTATCACGCTGTCGGCGATCATTGAACTGAATAGGCTCCGCTCTTTTTCTTCGGTCCGGGATCATGCTGTTGAACTTGAACGCATCAAAGTGTCGGCCGCCTCGGCCCAGGACGCGCCGTCGGAAGAGCACTGGGCTCCCCTCAAGCGTAAGCATGAGGGCAATGAGCGCCAATATTGGACTCAGAAGTAAGACACCGATACCAGCACCCGCGTAGTCTAGCGTGCCTTTGAGGAACGCGTTCATCCCGGTAATACGCGCGCGCTGGAGGCTCATCAGCGGAACGCCACTGATTTCTTGTACTTGAACGGCCGTCGTGATGATCTCAAATAGGCCGGATGACAGCCGCACATCTATTTTCTCCTCAAAGGCGAACTGCCGGTAGATCTCGATGAGCTCCTCACGGCGCAGCGCTGTGGACGCGATAATGACCTCGCGCGCGCCTGATACTCGAATTATCTCACCAATGTCCGTGACGCGTCCTAGGATTGGCTGCTCAAGAACAAGTTCCGTTTTTGGCCGGTCGGCACTTTCAACAAATCCTACAATGCGCCGTCCGGCACCAGGATTTCGCATGAGCTGATCCGCCAGGGCTTGTCCTTCCTCGTTTGTGCCGACAATGAGGGTGGGGACCACAAGGTAGCCGCGCTGGCGCAATCGACTTATGATGCGTCGGCTGATGAATCGCAATACGCAGAGAATGCCGATGGCAGAGACCCACACGAGGATGAGCCAGCCTCGGGCGATATTCGGCAGCTCATAGAGGAAACTTATGACGATGATAGCCAGGACGCCGGCGGTGCAGGCACTGGCAATGCGGTTGTATTCCCCAAATCCCACGAGGAGCCGGCGCCGATCGTACAAGCCGTAGAGTGCAAACAGACCGAGCCACATGGGTAGAGCCACGAATCCGATGACTGCATAGAAGTCAGGTCGCTCCCCAACGTACTGAAACACGGGCAGTGCGCTCTCAAAGCGTACTGCGTAGGCCACGGTGAATGCTAGAGCCAGGCCAATGGCATCCAACACGGCAAGGCAGGCCGCCACGGGCCACCAGACGATCTCTGTCTGCCAGTCAGTGGATTGGCCCTGGAGTTTGGGAAGTGGTTTGAGTGTGCCTAGGGACATTGTCATGTACTGTGCTCGGATGATTCAGGAGGACGGAATGCTATGCGCCCGGACTATTACGCTCTCGTTAATCCAGAGTTCCGCCGAGTGAACTGCGAATGGTGGTGCGAGATAATCGAATGGGTCTCGTACTTGCAATTCCAACGTACCGCGCACATCAGGTCGCCTCAGCCAATTTTCGACAAATGAAGATTGGCTCGCCATTTCGAATTCCGTAACGATTCACGATCTTCGACCCCAGCACGTTGACGGCGTCAAGACTCTCGACTCGAAACCCTGCATCACCGAGCCGACTCACGATATCCCAGCCGTACTGGCGAACGTGGTCTTCCTGACCGAAGGCACGCTCCCGTGCCGCCAGCGACGTGATTGTGTAATCCTCATAGGTATGGTCTCCCTTGATGGGCACCTGCACGAGTGCCAGGCCGCCCGGTTGAAGCACTCGAAAGAACTCGGACATCGCACTCGAATCGTCGATGATGTGCTCAAAAACGTGGTAGCAGATCCCAAGATGGAAAGTGGATGCTTGAAATGGGAGTTGAGTTAGGTCAGCTTTTGTGTTGGCCCATGGATTCTTGATGTCCAGAGCTACGTGCTGGATTTCAGGCCATGCCTTAGCAAAGCGGTGGGAGTACACCTCAGGCCCAATTTCCAGAATTCGACCTGAGGGAACCATCAGAGACGCGAAGTGACCCTGGAGTAAAAGATGCAGCGCGCGGTGGCGTGACTTTGCATAGCACTTCGGGCACTGAGTGTCTGCAAGGCTCACGGGCTCCCCGAGCGGATAGAAGGAATTGCCGCGCCAGCCACAGAACGGACACTCAACCGCCCACCCGAAGTGCTGCAGTGCAAGCGTGACCTGAAAAAGACCCGTAGGTGTGGAATACCAACGGATTGCTCCCCAGAGCGCTCGAAGTTGGGGAGACCTTCGCCCCAGAGACTTAAGAATCGTCCTTAGCGACAACCTGGTTGCATCCCAAGATAGGCGCACCCAGACAGATTTACTGGTGAATCGGCAGATCTGCGTCGGGACATTTTGACCCTTCTAAAGTGACAACTGCAGAATTTAGGCGGTTAATTTACCGCGCACCGAGTGGCTATGACGAATCGATCGAGATAACTCAGGAACGCGCTAGCTCTTTGCCCAAGCGAGATGCCGAACGCCCACTTCCACCGCGGACTTGAGCGCACCGGGAGTCGCGAGCATCTTGAGGTAGGTCAGCGCGGGCCCGGGCCGGAAGGCCCACTCACGCCAGGCTTGCTTCTGCCAGCGCTCCAGATCTTCGGCTTTCAAATTCTTGTAGTCCAGCACGGTGGAGTCATCCATATCCACCTGTTCCCACTCCGTTCC
>JBJXFJ010000574.1:0-3310 GCA_046154735.1 Chloroflexota bacterium
CTCCTGCTCAGCGGCGCCCAGATCCCCGGCCGGCCTACGCTCGGCGCCTGGCTTACCTACGGGCTCGGCAGCGAGGCCGAGAATCTCCCGGCGTTTGTCGTGATGACTTCTGTGAGCAAAGGCACGAGCTGCGGTCAGATCTTTTACGATTTCTATTGGGGCTCTGGCTTTCTGCCGTCGCGCTATCAGGGGGTGAAATTTCGGGGAAGCGGCGAGCCCGTGTTGTATCTGGGCGATCCGCCCGGCCTCAGCCGCGGAACGCGCGGGTCGATGCTGGATGATGTGGCGGAACTGAATGATCTGAAGCTGCGCGAACAGGGCGATCCGGAGATCGCGGCCCGCACGGCGCAGTATGAGATGGCGTTTCGCATGCAGACCAGCGTGCCGGAGCTGACCGATATTTCCAACGAGCCCCGCAGCGTGCTCGATCTCTACGGCCCGGCCGTGCAGGAGCAGGGTTCGTTTGCCTACAACTGCCTGATGGCGCGCCGGCTGATCGAGCGGGGGGTGCGGTGCGTGCAGGTGATGCACGCGGGCTGGGATCAGCACAACAGCATCACCACGGAGCTCTACACGCAGTGTCGCGACACTGACCAACCTTCGGCTGCCCTGGTCGCGGATCTCAAGCACCGCGGGCTGCTCGATGACACGCTCGTGCTGTGGGGCGGAGAGTTTGGCCGCACCCCATTCATCCAGGGCAGCCTGGACGATCGCAAGCGCTGGGGGCGCGATCATCATCCCTACGCCTTCACGACCTGGCTGGCGGGGGGCGGGGTCCGGCCGGGATTTTCCTATGGCGAGACCGATGACCTGGCGATGAATGTGGTGCGTGACCCCGTTCATGTGCATGACCTCCAGGCCACGATCCTGCACTTGCTCGGGATCGACCACGAGCGGCTTACCTACCGTTTCCAGGGCCGCAACTTCCGGCTGACGGACGTGCACGGGACCGTGGTGAAGGACATCCTGGCCTAGCCCGTCTTGGCGGATTGGAGGCAGGTTAAAACTTTTTTCAGCGTGCAAGTGATTCAAAGGCAAGGGAGGCACTGGCTGAAAACCCTCAAAAGTGGCTGTAGTGAAGACCTACCCCATTCCCAAGGCCACGGTTCTGTGGATAATTCTTCTCCAGCATGTTCCTGCGTTGCACGAAACGGAAGAAGGCTGGCAAAGAGCATCAGTACTGGAGCTTGGTGGAAAACAAGCGTGTTGGGCGTGGGCGGGTGGTGCAGCGCCACGTGCTCTATCTGGGTGAGATAAATGATTCTCAGCGGGAAGCCTGGCGCAAATCGATCGAGATATTCGAGGAGGGCAAGACTCGGCCAAGGACGGTGGCGCTTTTTCCCGAGGAGCGGATGGGTCCTGTCGATGACCAGAGCATCGTGCGAGTGCGACTGGATGCGATGGAACTGCGGCGGCCTCGCCAGTGGGGTGCCTGTTGGTTGACTTGCCAACTGTATGAGAAGCTGGGGTTGGACGGTTTCTGGGCGGAGCGATTGCCTCCCAGTCGCAAGGGCACGCGATGGGATCTGATTTTGCAAACGCTGGTGGCGCATCGACTCATTGCTCCAGGCAGCGAATGGCGTTTGCATCGAGATTGGTTTGAGAAGTCGGCGATGGCCGATCTGCTCGGCGGGGATTTCGGATTGGCGGAGATCCACAAACTCTACGAATGCCTGGACCTGTTGGTGGCCCACAAGACGGCGCTCTTCGATCATCTCACCAGCCGCTGGAAGGATCTCTTCAACGCGAAGTTTGAGGTGTTGCTCTACGATCTAACCAGCACCTATTTTGAAAGCGACCCACCATTCCCCGAGGAGGACAAGCGTCAGTTCGGATATAGCCGCGACAAACGCTTTGATTGTGTGCAGGTGGTCATTGCCCTGATCGTAACGCCGGAAGGATTTCCGCTCGCCTACGAAGTGCTTTCGGGCAACACCGCCGACAAGACGACCCTGCGGGAGTTTCTCAAGAAGATCGAAACGCAATACGGCAAAGCCGAGCGTATCTGGGTCATGGACCGGGGCATCCCGACGGAGGAAGTGCTCGCGGAGATGCGTGCGAGCGATCCGCCAGTGCGCTACCTGGTGGGCACGCCCAAAGGGCGCTTGAGCCAGTTGGAACATAAGCTCACCGAGTTGCCCTGGCACCAGGCGCGCGCGGGGGTGGCGGTTAAGCTCCTGTCTGAGGAAGGCGAACTCTACGTGCTGGCAGAGAGCCAGGATCGGATTAGCAAAGAGCGGGCGATGCGACGGCGACAACTCAAGTGGCTTTGGAAACGGCTGGGCGAACTCAAAGGAATGGAACTCAAGCGCGATGCTCTGCTGCTCAAGCTGGGTGCCGCCAAACAACGGGCCCCCTCGGCTTGGCGACTGGTCAAGGTGGACGTGCCGCAGGACGAAGCTCAGTTCCAGTTCAGTTTGCGCAAGGACAAGCTGCGGTCGGTGCGAAAAGGAGAAGGCCGCTACCTGTTGCGAACCAATTTGGCCGAGAGCAATCCCGCGCGCTTGTGGGAGTTTTACATTCAGCTGACCCACGTGGAGGAAGCCTTCAAGAACCTCAAAGGAGATTTGGCCTTGCGCCCGATCTTTCATCAGAAGGAGGAACGAATCGAAGCGCACATCTTCGTGGCCTTCCTGGCCTACTGCCTGCACGTGACGTTGGGACGCCAACTGCGGGACTTGGCCCCGGGCCTGACGCCGCGCTCGGTGATCGAGAAGTTCGCCGCGGTGCAAATGATCGATGTCCACCTGCCGACCAGCGACGGGCGGGAAGTTGTTCTGACGCGCCACACTCAACCCGAGGCCGAGTTGGACCTGCTATTACGCAGATTGAAGCTGGAGTTGCCGCCACAGCCCCCGCCCCAAATCAGACCCGGCGCCATCCCGACCGGCTGAGCTCGTGTAGTGCAGACTTCCGAGATCTCCGGCTTGGTTTGCAATGGCTTACAATTTTCTCCCCCTCCAATCCGCTAACTCGGGTTAGCAGCGATTCGATCGTGACGCCGCCGAGATCATAGGGGCCGGCGCAGGGCGCAGAGGCGGTCACCGTGAATTCGTTGGTGTGGAAGGTTTCGAGTTCGCGGTGCGCGGCCATGGTAACATGTCCACCCTGGGAATAGCCGGCCAGAAAGAGCTGTGCATTGAGGGTGACGTTATTGCTGGCGCAAAGAGACTTTCCCGCCCGCAAGGCGTCCACGACGCAGGTGGCCTCGCTCCGGGCGTGGCAATACGCTTGGTAGCCGGGGGAGCTTCCGAGACCCAGATAGTCCGCCACCACCACTGCATAGCCGTATGATGCGAACACGGACGCC
>JBJXFJ010000589.1:0-8743 GCA_046154735.1 Chloroflexota bacterium
GAGTCCCGGCGGTCACTCCCTCTCCCAGGGGGAGAGGGAGCCTCCTCAAGATGGCCATCGACTATGAAAGCCCCTGGCCGCTCATGCCTGAGTGATGACGTCATCGACCTCTGCACTGGCGCCAGCAGCGCGGCCCAGTTGATGCCATCATCGTTCTCAATGTTATTGTGAGTAATCATTGTTTTCTGATTCTGGCAAGGGAGATAGCAAGTGTGCCAGATCGTCTCGACGCTGACGCAGCGCGGACCGGTGACCGTGCCTGTTGAAGTCCAGCGTCTACTGGGTGTTGGTCCGTATGAGAGGATTGCATTTTCCATTGTCGATGGTGAGGTCAAGCTCACCAAGCCCCGCTATTCCGTTCAGTCGTTAAAGGGCGTGCTCGTCCTGCCGCCCCACGTTCGCGATGTTGATGAGATACTCCGCGCGGCCAAGGACGAGCGGGCACGGCGCGCGTTGGACAAACTGCGTGAATGACCCGGTTTATCGACACCAACATGTTTCTGCGCTACCTCACTCACCCAGACACTGATGAGCAGCGCCGAAAGCATGAGGCCTCATCGGCTTTGATTCAACAGGTGGAATCAGGTGATGAGGAAGCTGTCACGACCGAGTCAGTATTCGCCGAGATCATGTTTGTGTTCTGCTCACGGCGCCAGTACGGTCTCGATCGAGCCCAGGGCGTTGATCTGGTGCGGCCCCTCATAGAAATGCCGTCGCTGGAGCTCACCGGCAAGTCAACCTATCTTCGTGCGATGGATCTGTTTTGTACGTATTCTCAACTTGATATCGAAGACGCGATCAGCGCCGCGTTCATGGAGCGTCATGGGATCGCGGAGATCTGGAGCTTCGATCACGACTTCGATAACATTCCGGGAATCGTGCGAGTGGAGCCCGATGTGCTCTGAAGCCGACGAGGCGGAGAGTGAGATTGAGGCCTTCCACCCTCGACTTCTGATCAGTTAGGTACTGGCCGATTCCTTCACAGCCGCACCCGGCGGGCCTATAGTGCTCATTGGACCGGTGGACGGAATCCCGAATGCGGTGGAGGCTGGATATGGAGCTCGGTGTCTTCCATGAGTTCCCCTGGAGGCAGGGCCAGGATGAGGCAAGTGCCTTTGAGGAAGCATTTGACCTGGTAGATGCCTGTGAAGCCTGGGGGCTGGATGTGCTCTGGCTGGCGGAGCTGCATTTTGAAACGCGTTCAGTCCTGGCCTCGCCTCTCACAATAGCCAGTGCCGTGGCTGCACGGACACGCCGAATGAAGATCGGAATGGCTGTGCAAGTGCTGCCATTGTGTGACCCTCTGCGACTTGCCGAAGAGGCGGCCACGGTGGATCAGATCAGTCGTGGCCGGCTCATCTTCGGCGTGGGTCGGAGCGGCTTCCAGCGCGTCTACAAGGCCTACGGAATACCGTACGAAGAAAGTCGCGAACGCTTTGCGGAGACGCTGCAGATAGTCCTCAAGGCTTGGACAGGCGAGACGTTTTCTCACGACGGTCGCTTTCGCCAGTATCATGACGTGCGCCTCGTCCCCAAGCCCTACCAGAAGCCTCACCCGCCTATTCGGATCGCGGCTACCTCACCCGATACGTATCCCGTGATCGGAGACCAGGGCTACCCGATCTTCGTGGGGGTGCGATTGGGCACATTTTCCGATCTCGTGCCGGATATTCAGGCCTATCAAACAGCCTTCCGCGAATCGGGCCATGGCCCGAAGGGACAGGTGTATCTGCGTGTGCCGGTCTACGTGGCAGAAACCATGGATCAGGCGGTTGCGGAGCCTGAGGAGAGCATCATGATGGTCTATAAGCGCCTCGCTGCTCAGGCCGCCGCCAGCACCTCGGGCCCGCTGGCCGGCGCTCCGGGCGAGCGCGACAATGTGCGCTCGCACCTCAGTGATGTCTCATACGAGGACGCTCTCCGCACGAAAGTTGTTGTTGGAACCCCGGACGTGGTGCTCACTCGTCTCCAGCAGCTCCGTGATGAGCTTGGCCTGGACGGCATCCTGTTCGAGCCGAACTCCGGAGGGATGATTCCCTACGACCGCGTCAAGCGATCGATGAAACTGTTGTGTGAGGACGTGGTTCCCAAGCTACGTTTCCCCACACGGTGAGCGCTGAATTCACCGCTCACCGTTGAGTTCATTCTCCGTCACCGCCTGCCAGAATTCCGCTCGCTGACGATGCGCTGCTGTTCCGTTCTATTCGATTCGTTGCGAACTGATTTTGATGATGTATCGTGTGATGTAGCCTAATCTCATGGCTGGGACGGTGGGAGGAGAACGAGAAATGTTGCACCGCACGCAACTTCTACTGGAGCCTGCGCAGCACGATGCACTCTGTGAAATCGCGCGTCAGGATGGGCGCAGCATCTCCGACATCGTTCGAGGACTCGTTCAGAAAGAGATTGAGCGTCGCCGCGCTGAACGATCGCTCTCGAGAGCGAGAGGCCTCGAGGCACTCAGACAGATTCGGGAGATATCCGCTGCGACGTTTGCGGAGAGCGGTGGCCAGTACAACGCCGTCGAAGAGCTCAACACCATGCGGGATGAGCGAGATGAGGAGATCTGGCGAGCAGTCCATGATCGTGGTTGATGCCAGCCTCACCCTCCACGCCGTACTTCCCAGTGATCATCAAGCGCCCGCACTGAATCAATTTGAGACGTGGATGCAGGTTGGGGAGGTGTTCACAACGCCATCGCTTTGGCTCGCGGAATGTGCAAGCGGGATCCGTCGAGCCATCTATCTTCGGCAGGTGACCGAGCCGCGCGGGCAGGCGTTACTCCGGAGTCTCGAGTCCCTCAACGTAGAGATCTACCCAGTGGATTTGCCGCTCTGTGAATCGGCGCTTAGCTGGGCTCAGAGGCTCGGTCAATCGCGAGCCTACGATGGAATCTATCTCGCGCTCGCGGAACGCCTCGGGGTTGAATGCTGGACGTCAGATCGCCGTCTCACCAACGGTGCACGTCAGCTCGGCGTGGAGTGGGTCAGAACGATCTAACTCCAGTGTTTCCATGAGCGATCACGCCGGCCGAGCATGATGGCCAATACGGCTTAGTTAAGAATTAAGAGTGCACAGTGAGGACGGACAGATGAGGAGCCGAGCAAACACTCGTCCGCACTGGCTGCTCGCACTCTTAACCCCTAACTCTTCACTCTAAACTAAACTGAATTGGGCGAGACGCCCGCGCTCCGGACGGCGGCTCCGGTATCAATGGTCCTGAACTTGTCATCTGACCCACCATTGAGATCGGATGATGGCGCGGATGCCGGTGACACATTCGGGGAAGCTCGAACCGAGGGCGACGGTAGAATGCGGACGAGCCATCCCGACTCTCTGGGAAGGCTCGTCCAGCTGATTTCGTAAGGGTCTATTTTGCGCCTAGAAATCCACCTCGCATACACCTGCCAGGCAGGCCAGCTCCTGCGCCGCGTTGGTGAGGTCCTCGTGCTCGTAGCGGTAGACTTTAGAGAAGTCAATCTCAGGGAATTCGGGCGCCAGGCGCTCGTACTCTTCTTTGGTGATCTCCACGTAGGGGAGCTGAGCGTACTGGGCGTCGAAGGCGGGCAGGAAGGCCATGCCGCCAATGACGTCCTTGTGCTCCCAGACCCAGCGCATCAGGTCCAGCACCTCATCAGGTCGATAGGTGATGGTGACGCTGGGATTGTGCTCTGTCCAGTAGAGCTTGTTCTGCAACCAGTACTCACACTGGGCAATGGCTGAACGCTCGTTCCGGGTGATCGCTCCATCGGGCGCCTTCATCGGGAAGTGCACCACCCAGGTGTTGGCATCTTCCGGAGTCTGGCCGTTCTCAGGATCCATGGGCACGCCGGCATCGCGCAGCACCTTATAAAGCGGCGAGTGCGAACCGAGACGAACGTTGCGGATGTAATACTGGGCCCAGCGCGCATGCAGCCCAGATGAGCAGTTCAGAAGCTGGGCGGAGTTGCCGCTAGGCTTCACCGTGGTGGTCGAGGCGGCCTGGTTGATGCCCAGTGTTTGAGCGGTCTGACGATTCACTTCCACGGCCACCTGGCGGAGCTTGCTCTTCACACCTGCGTCCTGAGCAATGGCGCAATCAAGCTGGCCGGTGATATCCACGCCCAGCAGGCGCTCCTCTTCACAGTTCTGTTTCCATTGCGGCCGCAGCCCCGGGAAGTTTGTGGCCATAGCCTGGATGGTGCCAATGATGCTGGCTACCTCCACCTTGTCTCGAAGTGATTCGTAATCATCGCCGTGGCGCGCCACGGCGATGGATAGGTTGCAGAACTGGAACGGCCGCAGAACAATCTCGCCGCACGGGTTGGTGCCCCAATCTGCATCCTGTCGGCGAGCCGGGCGCATGGCGCGGGCAGCCTCGCGATTGAAGATGCCCGGCTCGCCGCGGCCGGACTCCACCATCTCTAGAAAGATCTTGGCGAAGTCAAGCTGGGTGACACCACCGGATGGCAGGACCATGGAGTTATTGGCGTTCCAGCGCTGGCTATTCTCGCGCTCAAAATCGCCGGATTTGGACATGCGCATCTCTTCGTCGTCAAAGTCGAAGAGTGAGATCATGGCCGTGCGGCGCACGCCGCCCTGGACGGCCGCGTTGCCCACGGCGCACATGATGTCATGGGCATCGATCGGTCGAAGGAAGCTTCCCTGACGGTTCAGAATGCGCTTGCGGACGAAGTCCAGCATGGTGCGCAGAGGCTCTGCACCTGAGGCGCGGCCGCCCTTGGTCTTCAATGGCGCGCCCGCGGGCCGGATCTGGGAGAGATCCACGTGCACATCACCGCCCTCAAACCACACCTCGAGCGCGCTCCGTAGGCCGTTCATCCAGCCCTCAGTGGAGTCGTCAAAGACCAGAGGCCGAGGTGAGAGTCCGCTCTGGCGACGGACGCGCGGAAACTGCTCCACGAACTTGCCTTCAACCGAGAATCCCACGCCGCAGCCACTCATGGAAATGAGCATGGCCTCACAGAATGAATCAATGGAGTCCACGGGCAGGTAAGAGCAGTTGTAGATGCTGATGTGGTTGCGCCGCGCCGCTGGACCGGCCATGGCCAGCAAGCGCATGGATGGCATGGAGCGCATCTCAAGGATGCTTTTACGAATCCGCTCATAGGTCTCGCGTGGTAGACGATCGCCGCCGATCTCGTGGAGGAAGTCCACCGCGCGGTCCACGGTCTCAACCCAGGTTTCACGACGCCCCTGTTCGTAATCGAACCGGGAGTACTTATCAAAGTACTGGAAGCGCTGGATGGGCGTGGGAAAGTAAACGTCTGAGGCGGCGAAGGCCTCGCGCACCTCGTCCGGCACGGGGCGATCCTCACGCTCTTTGGCGCGGCCGGCCCGGTAGAGGATGTAGCGCTTGGCCGCTTCAAACTCACCCGCGGCCTGGAGCACCATCTCCACAATGTCCTGGACGCCCTCAACCGTGGGCGACTCGCCATTGGACTTGGCCGCCACAATATTGACCACGCGGTTGGCTATCTCCGAGACAGGCGTCTCGGGCACGCGGCCGAAGCTATCAAAGCAGCGATGCAGGGCGTTTTCAATGCGGTGAATCTCGAAGGAGACAAGCCGTCCGTCCCGTTTCAGAATCGTGGGCGGCGCAATCGGCGTTGCCACGATGGCATCATCGTCATGATGCCCAAAAGATGTTCCATTCGATGAGCTAAACGGCTCTACGGCCATGTCTCCGTCTCCCAGATGCGCGGTCCTTGCGCACCGTTGTTAGCTACCCAGTGGTGCATTGTCGCCTAGTGCACACCGCGTGCCACCGTACAATATGTGGTGGTCACCAAGAAGATACCCACAACATGTTGGGGTGTGCAAGCCTGACGTGACAGAATGCTCGATCAGTAAATCACAAACATGTCACGCTGTGGGGATGCGGGATTGTACGCCCAGAAGGGTCCACCAGGGACCGCAAAATAGCGCGCAAACTGGCCAACTTGGGCAGAGATGGATGCACCAGAGGTCAGGGGGCGAGGGGCAGGGGTCGGGGGGCGGGGGTCGGGTATCAGGAAGCCGGCTTCGGTGGTCCCCTGGCTCCCTGACCCTTGACCTCCGTCCCATGTCCCCTCCCTAAGGCAGGACGCCGGAGGCGCGGGCTTCGCGGATGGCGGTGAGCGCGGGGCGGGGGGTGCCATCGGGCTCATTGATGGCCCACCAGAATTGCTCGTTGGCCTCGGTCCAGCGCGGATCATTGAGCGTCCAGGTGAACATCACGCCGATCCAGGGCGACCAATTGGTCCGGGCAAACTGGTAGGCACGGATGATGTAATCGGCTTGCTGCTCTGGGGTGACGGCAAACCAGGAGTATCCCGGGTTCACCTGATCCGTGGTCCAGCCAAACTCCAGGAGCCAGACTTGCTTGTCGCCATCTCCATACGCTTCCTGAATGGCTCTGAGTTGCTCCACGCGGCGGAAATAGAAGGCAGGATAGTCGTATCCCGGTACGCTCAGCAGCTCAGTCTCGGGTGGGTTGCCATATCCCGCGCCATGCACGCCCAGCACGTCATACGAGCCCTTGATCCCGTTCTGGAACAGCCACTCCAGGTACACATCGTCCGGTGCGGCGGTTCCATCCGTGGTTGCTGTAGGTGAAAGTCCCGCGGTGACCACCGTGATATTTGGATCCACTTGCTTGATGGACCGATACGTCTCCTTCAGGAGGTAGGCGTACTCACCGGCGGCTTTCTTATCGATCTGTTTCTCGCCCCAGTCGCGCGTCAAGTTGGGCTCATTCCAGATCTGCACGGCGTGAACGCGGCCCACCGGCGAATCTGTCCGATACCGATCGACTAGGCGGTTCATGAAGTCCACAAAATCGTCTGGATTCGCGGGTGGGCTATTGTCAGTGGCTGCTGCCGCGGCCCACGGCGGAGAGAAGTCGACCCGCACCAGAAGCTTCACACCGGCAGCATTTGCCGCGGCCACCGCTCGGTCTAGCTCAGACCAGTCCAGGCAGCTCTTGCAGGAGTATTCAATGGAGCGCCAGGGCACCATCATCTTGGCCCAGCCAAAGCCGGCACTCGTGATCGTTTGAAAATCGCGATCCGTGGTCTCCGGAACGCCAAAGATGAACGCGCTCGTGCCGTATTCTGGGCTTTGCGCCCGGTATTGGGCCTCTGCCGCGGGCAGATGGACCGATCCTCCCAGCGTGATTGCCGTGAGCAGAGCGAGGGTGAGCTTGCGGAGCATGATGCGGGTCTCCCTTTCCGCGAGATGTGTCAATAATTTGAACGATTGCCGAGACGCAGGGGTTGCTTATTTCACCGCGCGAGCAACACAAAAAGAGCCGTGACACAAGGTGTCACGGCTCTTTTTACGGGTCAGTTTCAGAGCTACAGGTGCGGTTCAATCCGCCTGAGGAGCTGCGGTTTGGGCAGGAATCCCACGATGCGCTCCACCGGCTTGCCCTCTTTGAAGAGGATCAGCGTGGGGATACCCGTGACTCCAAAGGTCTGCGCGGTGCCAGTATTGGCATCGACATCAAGCTTTGCGATCTTGAGGGTTTCACCTTTTTCCTCGGCGATCTGCTCGAGCACCGGCGCAATCATCTTGCAGGGGCCGCACCAGGCCGCCCAGAAATCCACGAGCACCGGCGTGCTGGCCTGCGTTACTTCCTGCTCAAACGTCGCGTCCTCGATAGCCACGGGCTTCGCCATTATTACCCTCCCACGATGTCCGCCCGAGTTCGACGGACGGTGGTCATTCTTGCTCAGTATAACGCAGGGGGTCTGATGGTATTCCCAAACTGCGCGGCGTGCTTGTAACCGGTCCTCTTGGTACTTCAGAGGAGTTGGTCAGGCAAGTTCGTAAATGATCCGACCGTTCGCCTGGTGTGAGGACACTTTGCCGCGCGCTTGCATCTCGGCCAGGTGCGCCAGCGTTTCGGTCACTGCCATGCGCTGCTGGAACGGCGGAAGCTCGGAGAGATGCACCTCGCGGCGCGTCCAGGGGGACTTTGCCGCAACCTGGGCGCCGGTTAACGGGCCGTCCGAGAGCGCGTCCAACATGGTCTGTTCGCGGTGCTCATGGTGCTCCAATAGCTCGGCCACACGCCGCTGTAAGCCTTGAAACGGTCGACCATGTGCTGGCATTACGAGATCCGCTTCGAGCCTGGAAACTTTGTGCAATGACGCGAGAAAATCGCCTAATGGATTGCCCTGCTCCGGCCGACTGAGGCCGACGCTGGGCGAGATTGGGTCCAGTACGTGATCGCCCGCTACCAGCGCGCGGCGCTGGGCATCAAAGAGGCAGATGTGCCCGGCGGTGTGGCCGGCTGTCCAGATTACCTTCAGGTCACGGTCACCCAGGTTGATCGACATTCCGTCCTCGAGCTCCTCGTCCGGCTCCACTATTGAGTAGCGCAGAAAGCCGTCCAGTGCCTGGCGGTGCTCATCGTTCAAAAGTGACATATCGAAGCCGTTCAATTCGAGCCATCCGTACAGGTCTCGATCAAGCGTCTCACGATCGGCCATGCGCGTTCGGACGTGCAGCCAGTCGATCCGGTGCATCAGCATGCGCATCTTGCCGAGCCGCATCAGCGTGCCGGCCATACCGTAGTGATCGGTGTGGTAGTGGGTGATAACGAGACGCCGGATATCGTCAAGTCCGATACCCACGTCGCGAAAGGCTTCCTGCAGCGCATCCATCACATCGTCAGTGTTCCAGCCGCAGTCAATCAGGACCCAACCATCGTCGGCTTTGATCAGGTAGGCATTGATCGCCCGCAGCGCGCTGCCCG
>JBJXFJ010000073.1:0-9791 GCA_046154735.1 Chloroflexota bacterium
GTGATACCAGCGTTCTCTGCCTGCCTCGCTTGCGCTTGCCCTCTAGAGGCTCCCGGTGGGCGAGCACAGCAGCATGCCACCCCCCCAACCCGCGACAACCAGTGCACAAAGCAACCACCATCCCAGGGCGGTGCGCCATGACCGGACCACTGACTCCGCGCGAGACCTGGCGATCTGACTCACGCGGCATGAGCAAGATTGAGTCCGAGCTGGTCAAGCTGGAGCATGCCCTCGCGCTGGCCCAGGCTGAGGGCGAGACGAATCTGCCCGCGCGCACCAATGTGCTCAATCTGGTGGTATACGTGAAGGATGAAGCCGAGCTGCAACAGGCGTGTGACGCGGTCATGCATCTGGGCGGCAGGCATCCATCGCGCACCATTTATGTCATCCCTGGCACATCGGTATCGGGCGAGGTGGAGGCGGAGCTCCGCGCCCACTGCCTGGCCGGGACCGAGAGCGCTCCCCAGATCTGCGTGGAGGAGATTCGCCTGCGCACTGGAACTTTCCGCTCCGGAAATTTGCCCGAGCTGCTCTCACCGCTGCTCATTGCCGACCTACCAACCTTTGCCTGGTGCCCGGTGCTCACCAGTGATAGCGGGAGCGTGCTCGCGGCACTCGCTGAGCTGGCGGACCACGTGGTAGTGGATTCCTCCGGGGCCCGCAATACGGGCGAAATATTGAGGACTCTGGCTCCGTTTGGTCGGCAGCTTACCGATTTCGCCTGGTTACGGCTCCTTCCCTGGTGCGAGCTGACCGCTCAGTTCTTTGATCCGGAGGCCTCGCGTCGCTACCTCGATCAACTGACCATGCTGCAAATCGAATACGCCGCTCCCACCATGACCAACGCCGTGCTCTACGCCGGTTGGCTATCGGCGCGCCTTGGCTGGGAGCCGTTTCCTGAGGATCGCGCTCCGCTGGTGCGGTTCTTTCGACGCAACGCTGATCCCGGCCAGTACGCGCTGGCCCAGCTTTTCCCAACTAGTGAACCTCTCCCCGGTCGACGCACAATCCAGGGAATTGTCCTTCAGGCCGAGCGCCCGTCAACAACTCCAGCGAAGTTTCAGATGCGGCTCGGTCCCACAGGCACCTCAATGCAAACCCTGAGCCGGCTCCCCAACGGCCGCCAGAGTGTGCGTACCGCACCCCTCCCCTCCAACGATGACTCAGCGTTACTGGCAACGGCGCTGGATCACCTGGAACCGATTCGGGTCTATCAGAGTGCGCTCGCGAATGCGGTCAAGATGGTCTCTCCGAGCTGAGGGCGAAAGTCGAAGACGGCTTGCTGGGGTAGCGGGCCGGAGCGTCTCAGTTCCAGCGCTTATCACTGGATTCTCTGCCATCAGCTCTGTCCGGGTTCCGTGTCTTTGTTCAATTCGGACCGTGTGCGGCCACGAGGAATCACATTCTCTCGCCATCAGACGTTGTAATTCATACCTCCAATGGAGCATGAGTCAACGATCTCCCGGACGGACTCAGGCGCACCGGATGATCCGTGTATCGCCTTCGAAGCACGATAATGGACGTCAGTCTCACCGAACGAATAGCGCACTGGGGCCGCGTGGCGCCGGATCGTGCGGCGCACGAGTCCAGCGGCCGCGTCATCACCTATGGTGAGCTTGCTGGCCGCGCCGAATCACTGGCAGCGTACCTACGAGATGTGATTCCGAATGATGGCTCGGCCGTGGCGATCATCGGGCACAAAGAGCCGGAGATGCTTATTGGCTTTCTCGGCTGCGCCATGGCCGGCCACCCGTACATCCCCATTGATCGATCCACGCCCGCTCAGCGAGTTGACCGCGTGCTGGAGACCGCCGGAAGACCACTCCGGCTCAGTCCTGAGGACATCGACCAGCGCACAACTTCCGTGAAACGGGCTCAGTGCCAGGTGTCCGGGCCGGATGATCCCTATTACGTGCTGTTCACATCCGGCAGCACTGGCGAGCCGAAGGGCGTGGTGATTACCCATGGGTGCCTCAGCACCTTCATCAACTGGGTGCTGAGCGAGCATTCCTGGGAGATGGGAGCTGAACGTGTGCTCAACCAGGCCCCGTTCTCCTTCGATCTATCAGTGATGGACCTGTCCATTGCTCTGGCCACCGGGTCCACGCTGGTCAGCATCACGTCCGAGCAGATTGCCAATCCTAAACTGCTTTTTGAGACCCTGACTTCCGCCGATCTCACAGCCTGGGTCTCCACGCCCTCATTTGCCCAGATGTGCCTGGCTGAGCGTAGCTTCAATAGCATCATGCTGCCACGACTGCGCCGCTTCCTCTTCTGTGGAGAAACGCTCCCACCCGAGGTAGTGTGGGAGCTGCTGCGCCGCTTCCCGGGCGCTGAAGTCTGGAATACCTATGGCCCCACGGAAGCCACCGTGGCGGTCACCTCCATCCAGGTCACTCCCGAGATTCTGGCCGAGCACCCAGTGCTCCCGATGGGCCGCGTCATGCCCGCGGCGCGCGTTGTCATTCTGGACGAGCACGGGAGCGAGGTGACTTACGGCGATCAGGGTGAGATCGTCATCGCCGGCCCAAACGTGAGTGTGGGTTATGTGCAGCGTCCAGACCTCACTCAGCGCTCATTCTTTGAATTGAACGGCCAGCGCGCGTATCGGACGGGAGATCTGGGCCGATTCCAGAATGAACTGCTCTTCTTTGACGGCCGAAGTGACAGTCAGATCAAGCTCCACGGGTACAGGATCGAGACCGGCGACATTGAGGAAAATCTTCGCCGACTCGAGAACGTGCGCGACGCGGTGGTAATCCCTGTGAAGCGCGAGGGCCGCGTTGAGTCACTGGCCGCGTTCATCGTGTCAACTGCACCACCTGAGGAGAGCGACTTCCGAGCCGGACGGGCATTGCGGACGGCGCTCGCGGCCAGATTACCTACATACATGGTGCCCCGCGCGATTCGCTTTCTTGACTCATTCCCCATGACCCCTAACGGCAAAGCTGACCGGCGGCAGCTCCTGGATCTACTGCAATGACGCCCTACGCGTCATTCACCTACTTCGGCATCCTGCTCTATCCCATTATCCCGCTCATCATTCTGGGCGTCGTGGGCAGCTATGCACTGCATCCGTCCGCGCGGCTCGCACGGAGCTGGGCTGCCCTCAGCATGTTCCTGATGTTGTTAATCCAGTATTGGGGAACGATCACGCTCTGGCCCGGCGCTGTGCTGCAAGAGCTCTGGATTGTGGCCGCCTACGCAATCTACCAGGTGGCCGTAACACGCACGTTTATAACCATGCACAGTGCCACTAAAAGCCGTGCCCCCCTGTTCATGGCCGTCGCCCTCTCGCTCTTGCCCCTGGCGCTCAGCAAGTTCACGCCACTGCTGGCGCCGGGATCCGCCATTGGCTTCCTGGGCATCTCCTATGTCACCTTTCGGGCATTGGACGTTGTGTTCAGCATCCAGGACAACGTCGTCAACGACGTCCCCACGAGCCAGTTGCTGGCATTCCTGCTCTTCTTCCCCACCATCTCGTCCGGACCCATTGATCGCTACCGCCGATTCAGCGCGGATTGGAAGCGCTTGCGTTCCCGCGCGCAGGTCATTCAGGATCTGGACGGTGCGGTACAACATATCTTCACCGGGCTGCTGCTCAAGTTCATTCTGGCCGCTCTGCTCAAGCAATATGTGCTGGATCCGGTGTCCACCAGTGAGGGTCCGTTTGCCACTCTGGGCACTATGTACGCTTACAGTTTGTACCTCTTCTTTGATTTTGCGGGGTATAGCGCGCTGGCCATTGGGGTGAGCTACATCTTCGGAATCCACACGCCAGAGAACTTCCGAGATCCGTTTCGCTCACCCAATATCCGGGAGTTCTGGAACCGCTGGCACATCAGCCTCTCCTGGTGGTTCCGCGATCACGTGTACATGCGCTTTGTGCTGGCAGCCACACGAGGCCGCTGGTTCAAGGGACGAAACACGGCCTCGTACGCGGGCTTTGTGCTCTCATTTGGGCTCATGGGATTGTGGCATGGTACCGCGCCACATTTCTTACTCTATGGCCTGTATCACGCCGCCCTGCTGATCGGTTACGACGTTTTCACTCGGCTCAACCGCGAGTACGTCATGTGGGGGGAGTCACCTCCCTGGCAAGTTGCCAATGTGGTGCTCACCTTCCATGCGGTCTGCTTCGGTTTTCTGCTTTTCTCGGGTCGAATCATTTAGCGCCATTGGCTCGCACAACGTGGCGGATGTCGCTCGGGAGCTCCCAGTGGTGTCGGGCATCTTGCCCGACAGTCCGGCCCTATAGAAGCGGATTCTGTCGGGCAAGATGCCCGACACCACCGGGAGCTCCCGAGCTCCATCCGCCAGGATGATCCGCAGGATGCCTTCAAAGCCGCGGACATCGTGGCTGGCTGCACTGATTCATCCGAACCATTGTCCATAGGTGAGTGGCTGGAGCCGGGTACGCACGTAGTGTCCGTGGGCGGCCGACCCGACGACGCTGCGCATCAGCGGTTCAATGTGTATCTGCGCCTCGGCCGGCCAAGGCGCCGCACGACGTGCCGGAATGGCCGGTGGCTGATGAGGCCATAGGCTACGTTGCCTAGCCAAATAACCCCCATCTGACCTGAGCACCGGATGATCCGCGGCCGAGGCAACTCCACGGAGCACGAGCGGCGAATGAAGGCCCGACCGGTCTTTCTGGAAAACATCATCACCGTCCAGACGCCCGGCCGCGAGGCTGCCGAGCAGATCAGCTTCTCCAGGCGAGGCAACATCCAGGGCGCGCAATGCTTGGCCGTGGCCGGTAAGGTCTACGAGGCGGCCCGGGCCCAGGGCATGGGGCATGAGCTGCCCACCGAGTGGTTCCTGCAGGACATCCGGGACTGACTGTAGCAGGTGGGAGCTAGCCAACCCACCACAGCGCCATATGCCGATGGAGTGCGGAGGTTCCTTTGGTCCGCTAGAGAGTCATCAGATGCATCATCCCCGCACGGGAACCTGATGCTCCAGCATGATCTCCCGCCGCTCGCGGCCGGATTGCATGATGGCGCAGAGGACTTCCAGCGTGGCCAGGCCCCAGCGGCCGTCGTCTTTGGCTTCCCGGCCGGTCTCGATGGCGTCGATCAGCTCGCGAATCTCCGGCAGCTCGGACTCTTCCGGTTCAACGGGGACCTCGCGCACGCCGCTGTCGTCATAAACGAACAGGCCGTGCTGGGAGTGGCGGAGCATGCCGCGCTCGCAGCTTATAAGATGGATGCCAAAGCTCAGGCCGGTGGGCTTGCGACCGCCCGGTGCGGTGGGCGCGTTGACGGAGCGGGCTTCTACGCGTTGCTCCTCCTTGGCGCCAGCCACGTTGAACGAGCCTTCCCGGAGCTGTCGGCGCACATCAATTGCTTGCTCCGCGGAGTACATGCGATCGCCAATACCCCAGGCCAGCTCTTGCGTGTTGAAGTAGCCGTAGCCGCCATAGGAGATCGTTGCCGGCGTTCCATCATCAAACTCGAGGAACGTGCTGTGATTACCGGGCGCGGGCCGCTCGGGCATCCAGGCCCCCCAGCTTGACCGGACGCTGCGAACCATCCCGCCGCCGATAGCTCGAACAGTGTTCACGATGTGCGGGCCATGACGATACACCACGCCCCCGCCGCGATTGACGTCGTACTCCTCAGGCATGCGCGGCTTGAGCAGCCAGTCGGAATACATCCAATGGGCCATCTGCGTGATGCGTCCCAGCTCCCCTGAGCGCGCCACTCCGACCATCAACTGAATCGCGGGGTTCAGATCGGTTGGGTGACCGAGGACAAGCTTGACGCCGTTCTTCTCGGCCGCCTCCACCATCTGCAGGCCTTCCGCCACGGAAGTGGCCATGGGTTTCTCACAGACGATGTGTTTTCCGGCATTTGCGGCGGCCACCACATGCTGACAGTGCAGATCATTGGGCGTAGCCACCCAGATGGCGTCCAGCTCCGGGTCCTGGCACATGGCCTCCACGCTCTCGTACGCCTGTCCACCGTACTTCTGGGTGAACTGCTCACGCGCCTCAGGTCGCACATCCGCAGCCGCCACCACTCGGGTAGCGGTCATGCGCTCCAGCCACGGTAATGCCATGGCGCTGCCGATTCCCAGCCCTGCGATACCGAAGCGGAGAACGGTCATTTCAACTCCCGTTGCTAGAGTGCCGAGTGATGAGCAAAAGATGAAGCACTTGATAGAGCCGAAACATGATTCAACGATTCACTCATCACTCGTTACGCTCAATTCGCGTCAGCGTCGCCCGGTGGGCGAGCCAGCCGTGGGTGCGTAGGTGCGGGTGTCCTGGTATCCATCTTCCACAGTGAAGGCCGCCCGAGCCCGGCCACCTTCATTCTCATCATGGTATTGGAGCATGGGCCAGTTGCGTGAGTCATCCCAGAGCAAACAAGGAGGATCGCCACCCTGCTCCACCGCCGTCATCGCATCGTTCAGCATAGAGCGGTAGAGGATGACACCCTTGTCTGAAACACCCAGGTGCTCCATATTGCGCGGCGTAATGGGCCCCTGACTGATCCAGCCCAGCATATCAGTGCCCAGAATCGTATCCGTGATGAGCCGGCCGTCACCGTTGAGGTAGGGCACATTCACCACACTGGTTGCTGGCTCAGCCTGCCCATCGGTAAGCGGACTCAGCGCGTAGTTGATGTGCCACGTGTGCGTGTCATCTATGGGCACTCGGATCTGAAAGAGCGTGCGCGTGACCGCCAGGGTATTGGGGAAGAGCACCGGGTGCCCCACCAGCCAGTCCGTGGAGGTATTGGGATCGTCCCCTTCGAGTAAGCGGCGCTTGTAAATGCCAAACTCAAAGACGTCAAAATCAATGGCCAGGTGCTTGGCGGGATTCATCACCTTCTTCGTGGCACCCTTGCGTCGGGCATCATTGTTCATCACGTTCGCGTGGAGCCACTCAAAGTGCACCGGGTCCAGCGAGTTCTCCATGCACTGCAGCCAGCTACAGGGCAAATCTGTGGTGCCAATTGTCCGATTCAGTCCCTCGAGCACAAAGCCTTCCCAGCGCGGGAGTACGGGCTGCTTATCCTTTGGCCCCAGGTAAGCCCAGATGAGTCCGCCCATGGCCTGCACCGGATACGCGGTGACGGTGATCTTGTCCTTGAAGCGCGCATCGGCATTCACGGTATCTTCGTAGGGCATCTCCAGGCAGCGCCCATCCGGACTGAAATACCAGCCGTGGTACGGGCAGCGCAAACCATCCTGATCCGGCGTGCCGTAGGCCAACGAGGCCGAGCGATGTGGACAGCGCTCCTGAACGAGGCCGAGGTCGCCCTTGAGCGATGTATATAGCACCAGGTTCTCGCCAAAGCGTCGGATGAGCATGACCTCTTCACGAGCGAGATCCGCTTCCGTTGCAATGGGTTGCCAGAATCGCCGCATCATGTTGCCCATGGGCGTGCCTGGCCCCACCTGGGTAAGACGTTCATTCTCTTCTGTACGCAGCATGGGGGAACCCTCCTGTGGGACTCACGGTGACTTTGTGCTGTGAGCGTACCTGAAATGAGTGGGCAGGTCCAGATTCCACATACCCTCTTGGCGAATCGCACATCTTCCCGAAGCTCCTACACAATGACAGTCCAGGTTCGGAATCAACCACCGGAAAGCGCTCATATCACTAAGTTATGGAACGCCGGTTGCATGGACGCACGTTCGACCGGTATCTTTACATTCCGTACGTGCAGCTACGTCGCTCTCGGGGGAGGCGAATCGCTGCCACCAGTTGGGTGGTCACGATGACGTTTTCATGCCGTATTCTCGTCGTTGGGGTTCTCGACGCATTTGAGGGCGTTCTTAAGCGCTGGTTCTCAGAGTGGGAGTATGAGGCACGGTTTGCTCTAAATCCATCAGCCGCCCATGACATTGTTGCCGACTGGACGCCCGAGCTGATTCTGGTGGACCACCTGCGCAACCCAAGAGATTTTCCTACCTGGTGGAGTGAGCTGCGCGCCCATCCAATTCTGGCTGCCACGCCAACCATTGTGACCGGAATCAGCGGTACGCGCTCCGTACAGCACGAGGCGGCCGGCACGCTACCGCAACCGTATACGCGGAGCGAGCTGGAATCCATGATTGCGCGGGTTCACGCGGCTCGGCCGTCAACGTCCTGCTGATTGCGCACGTTAGTCTGCCCTACTACCAGAGCGTCCGTCGGGCCCGCTCCGGCCATGCGCGGTCATATTCCGCCCCGCCAACGCGCTGATCGCTCAAGGTAGCCAGAATTGAGCCTGGGGTGGGTAACGTGGTGGGATCCATGCGTTGTTCCGGATTCCAGAGCTCAGAGCGCACAATGGCGCGGGCACACTGAAAATACACCGCGTCAATGGCAATAACAATTACGCAGCGCGGTGCCTGTCCCTCCACCTGGAATGACGCCAGTAGCTCCGGATCGGTGCTCAGATGAGCCCGACCATTGACCCGCAATGTCGTGCCTGAGCCTGGGATCAGAAAGAGCAATGCCACGCGCGGGTCGCGAATGATGTTCTTGAGCGAATCGGCCCGGTTATTCCCCCGCCGGTCCGGCATGAGCAGCGTCCGTTCATCCAAAACCCGCACGAACCCGCGCTGATCTCCCCGCGGTGAACAATCCATCCCTTCGGGACCACACGTCGCCAGCGCCGCGAACGGTGAGGCAGCAATCAGCGCCCGATAGTCCGGCGTCAGATAGCTGAGCTCCTTGACGATCGATCCCTCGCCTGGCTGGCCATAGAGTGCATCAAGCTCTTCGATTGTTCGTATGGTCGACATGATCCCCGCTCACCGCCGAATCTGGGCGATTACCGTGCCCACAATCCAGAAGCCTAGCACACCGCCAGAACAACACTACCGTGTTCACGCAATCTGAGCGTCTTTTCTGAGTCAATCGCGCTTCCGGTGGCACGCATTCTGCAGATGCAAGTGACTCATCAAGAAAGACCCGTGACGTCCGCCACATCCTTCGACGGGTGCGGGAAGATGGAAGATTATGGCCTTCGGAATTGACGATCTTGCCGAATCAGCCCTGGGTCCCTGGGGCCTGGCACTGGGGCTTGGAGTAAGTGCCGTGGCTTACATGCGACGGCAACACCACGATGATGGTGATCAAGAGCGACACGAGCCTCGCGCGGGCCGTCGCGCGTTGACGCCCGCCGCCAGAGCCATTGGCGCTAGTGCCGCCATAGTTGGTCAGGCGGTCTATCGAGCGCGCACGGTCAAGATTCGAGACAGTGGCCACTCCGTTCTCCTGAGTGTCACCCGCACCTGGGACGACCTCTATGCCGATGCGCGCCGCGAGTTTGAGGAGAGGCAAGCCGAGCGCGGCCGTTCCTCAGGAAACCATCCCGAGCGTCGGGGCGATATAACGAACACCAGCACAGTGGCATCCGGTTTGGCGGCCAATGTGGCGCCCCACACCGCTACGTCAGCCAACATTTCGCACACGGACCCGGTCCGTGTGCAGTCCACCTCGCCGAATCCCGTGGAGAAGAGCGAGCGAACCGATACGTCCGCATTCAAGAATCCTGTCCCAACCAGCCGGCAAGAGATTGAGCTTGAGGCAACGGAAAGCCCCGATCTCAAACGCGAACTTCTAGCGCCGGGTGAGACCGCTCCGATGACCGGGCGGTATGCCGTCACCGGCCCACGCGGCGGTCAGACTGGGCAGGAGAGTATCACGGTGCAGAAAGGGACGATGCTCCCACCGACGCCTGAAGCAGATCAGCGCTATGAGCTAATCGAGAACCATCACGAGGCGGCAGCAGACTCACCGTAGGCTACGTTCCGTACACGTCTGTGGTGGGGGGGGGGGGGGGGGG
>JBJXFJ010000614.1:0-13572 GCA_046154735.1 Chloroflexota bacterium
CAGTATATTCGTACGGTCATCGTAATCCGCAAGGCCTGGCCTGGCAGCCCACCTCCGGGCAGCTCTTTGCCTCGGAACACGGACCGAGCGGCCGGCCTGTATGCTGCTTAGACGAAATCAATCGCATTGAAGCCGGTGGAAACTACGGGTGGCCCAACCTCACTGGCGATGAACGGCGTGATGGAGTGATCTCGCCAGTCTGGCAAAGCGGCTCCGGTGAAACCTGGGCACCGGGTGGAGCCACGTTTGTGCCAGATGGTCCATGGGCCGGCTCGCTCGTTTTCACGGGACTTCGCGGGCAGGCACTCTATCGCCTTGTGCTGGACCCCGCAAACTCGAGCCGAGCGTTGAGTTTGGAACCGCTGCTGGAGCGCCAATACGGACGGCTGCGTGATGTGGCTGTGGGCCCAGACGGCGCACTCTACGTGCTCACCAGCAATCGAGATGGACGCGGCTCTCCCACCGCTGAAGATGATCGGATGCTGCGGATCACGGTTCGCTCGCTTGTCAGTTCTCCGATGGCGGAGTCAATAATCACTCGTAGTACCGACCGTCATCCGCGTTAGCCTCCAGGTGCCTCATACTAAGAGGCGGGAGAGTAACGCGGCTGAAGGCCGGTACTACGAGCGAAACGTGTTCCAGACCGGCCAAACGAACGAGCAAGGGTATGCCCCGGCTATCTCTCAGCGCGTTCATCGGGGACATTCAGTCCGCTATGCTTCAACAACTAAACTGAGCACCATGACCGGCGCATCCCGTAAGCCACCACGAGTTGAACAGATCCTCCGTACACTTCGATTGGAGATGCCCGAGCTGCAGACGCGCTACGCGGTTGAATCCCTCGGAGTGTTCGGCTCGTACGTCCGAGGCCAGAATCGACGGAGGAGCGACCTTGATGTACTTGTGGAGTTCGATCGCGCGCCAACAATGTTTCAGTTCTTTGAGCTCCGGGAGCACCTGACCAAATTGCTGGGTATTGAGGTTGACCTAGTGATGAAACGTGCCCTGAAACCGAGCATCGGTGAACGGATACTCGCGGAGGTCGTGCCCGTGTGAGCGCGGACCGACATGTCACAGACTATCTCCGCGACATGATCAGTGGCGCTGACGCGGCGATGGCATTTGTGCAGGGTGTTGACTTTGACACGTTTGAACGCAATCTCGAGAAGAGCTTCGCCGTGGTGTGGGCTCTGGAAATTGTCGGAGAAGCGGCTCGGAATGTGCATCCGTCGGTGCGGCGCCAATATCCTGCAGTCCCGTGGCGTCATGCCATCGATATGCGGAACTTCGTCAGTCACCAATATTTCGGCGTCGATCTCGAGGTCGTGTGGCGGACCGTGCATGCGGATCTCCCGTCTTTGCGCGCTCAGGTCGCCAGTGTGCTGGAAGATATCAACTCCGATGATCGGCTTGGATCATGACACTCTTCCTGAATTGCAAAACTCGGAGACATCGATGAGGCCAACCATAGGCCTGGCAGATGATGCGTTGCACTCGCGGATAGACGAATCGATGACGACCGAGTCGGAGGAAGTCCCGCGTGGCCTGCTCTTCAATCTTCCGCAGATGGGTGCATGAGGATCGGAGAGATCTCATGGCCCACACAGAGAGTCGGACGACTCAGTCTCAATGACTCCACTTTCAGAGCCTCTCGCTTCGATTAAGCACTGACAACTAGCCGTTCGTGGAGATCACACCTATCGCACCACCAGCCCAACCAACCGGCCCGGTACGAAGATGAACTTCTGCACCGAGTGACCGTCAATTTGGGATTTGATCTTTGGGAGCTCCAGTACCAGGGCTTTGACCTGCTCCTCGTCCCGGGCGATCTCAGCGGGGACCTCAATTGTGTCCCGCACCTTCCCATTCACCTGTACGGGCAGTGTGACACTGTCTTCCCTGGCCAACTCTGGGTCCCAAGCGGGGAACGTTTGCTGGTGGATGCTATACGGCCCGCCGCGGAGCGACCAGAGCTCTTCGGACAGGTGCGGGGCGCTGGGCGCCAGCATCAGCAGGAGGCCATCCACGGTCTGATTCCAGGCATCGGCTGATACATGATCGCGCAGCTTGCTCATGGTGTTGGTCAGAGTCATGAGCTTGGACAACATAGTGTTGTAGCGGAACTTTTCGAAGTCGTCGGTGACGTCTCGAATCGTCTGATGCAGGGCACGCAGGAGCACGGCATCCTGGACGGGATGCTCGGGTGAGCGATCGCTCGCCCCGCTTTTCGGGGTGGCGGGGTCCGAGGCGAGATTCCAGACGCGGCCCAGAAATTTCTCCACGCCGCCGATACCCTGCGGATTCCATGGCCCGCCGGCCTCCCACGGGCCAATAAACATCAGGTATCCACGCACCGTGTCCGCGCCCTTGGTCTGCACGTACTCATCCGGGTTGATGACGTTGCCACGGCTCTTGCTCATGCGCAACCCATCGGGTCCCAAAATGATGCCCTGGTTGTACAACCGGGTAAACGGCTCGCGGAACTCGATCAGCCCCATGTCCGCCAGCACCTTTGTGAAAAAGCGTGAGTACAGCAGGTGCATGACCGCGTGCTCCACGCCGCCCATATACTGATCCACGGGCAGCCAGTAGCGCGCTGCGTCCTGGTCAAACCCGGGTGGCTCATCATGATTCGGGGAAACGTAGCGCAGGAAATACCAGGACGAGTCAACAAACGTGTCCATAGTGTCCGTCTCGCGCCGGGCGGGACCACCACACGCTGGACAGGTAGCATTCACAAAACCCTCGTGTAGCGCCAGTGGCGACTCACCCGTGGGCCTGAACTCAGCATCCTCCGGTAGCAGAATTGGGAGCTGGTCCTCGGACACGGGTTGGATGCCGTCCTGCTCACAATAGACCACGGGAATTGGCGTGCCCCAGTAGCGCTGCCGCGACACCAGCCAATCACGGATGCGGTAGTTCACAGTGCGGCGCCCGATACCGCGCTCCTCAAACCACTCGGCAATCCGGGCCTTGGCCTCCGTGGACGCCAGGCCGTTGAATTGCTCTGAATTCACCATCACGCCCGGTGCGGTGTAGGCCTCAGCAAAATCCTGGCCATCCCAGCCCTCAGGCACGACCACGGGGCGTATAGGCTGATTGAAGCGCTGTGCGAACTCAAAATCGCGCTCGTCGCTGGCAGGCACAGCCATGATTGCACCCGTTCCGTAGGTGACTAGCACGTAGTCAGCAATCCAGACCGGCACCCGCTCGCCATTCGCCGGGTTGATTGCGTAAGAGCCAAGCTCCACGCCCGTCTTCTCGCGCTCAGTAGATTGGCGTTCAATCTCAGACTGGCGCCGCGCCTGCTCCTGATACGCTTTCACGGCCTCGCGCTGCTCGGGCGCGGTCAGCTCATCCACCAGAGGATGCTCTGGCGCAAGCACCACGTAGGTCAAGCCAAAAACGGTATCAACCCGCGTGGTGAAGACGTCAATCTTGGCAGTGGGATGCTCAGCCACTTCCAGTGAGAACTCCACACCCTCGGAACGGCCGATCCAGTGCTCTTGCATCGTCTTGACCCGCTCAGGCCAATCAATCGTCTCGAGGTCCTTTAGCAGTTCGTCAGCATACTGGGTGATCTTGAAGAACCATTGCTCCAGGTCACGCCGCACTACCGGAGTTTCGCAGCGCTCGCAGCGGCCGTCCACCACTTGCTCGTTAGCCAGGACCGTGCTACAGGAGGGGCACCAGTTCACCGGCGCTTTCGCGCGATACGCCAGCCCACGTTTGTAAAACTGCAGGAAGAACCACTGATTCCATCTGTAATACTCCGGCAGGCAGGTGGCGAGCTCGGTGGACCAGTCATACATGCCGCCAATTTGACGCGCTTGGCCCTCCATTCGGCGGATGTTGCTGATGGTCCATTCATGGGGATGGATGCCAGACTTTATTGCCGCGTTCTCTGCCGGGAGTCCAAATGAGTCAAAGCCAAAGGGCATAAACACGTTGTAGCCGCGCATGCGCTTATAGCGAGCATGCGTATCGGCCAGCGCAAAGTTGTACCAGTGGCCAATATGCAGATCCCCCGAGGTATAGGGGAACATGACCAGCGCGTAGTACTTCTCCCGACTTGAATCCGGCCGCGCCTCATAGAGCCGGTCGGCCTCCCAGCGAGCCTGCCACTTGGGCTCGATCGCAGTGGGCTCATACCGTTCCGGCATCGCGTTTTCTCCTTGTCGTGAACATAGCGTGAGGCTGCGCATCCGTGGACTACAACGCCTCGTTGATCGAATTTCAGTCACACGATACTGCGCGGGATGCGCCACCACACTGATAGCTGTACGCGTGGCGGAGTCGCGAATCCACCCGGCGCAACCGACTCGAGTGAAAGCAAGTTAAGGATACCGTAATGGGGTCCTGATCTTCAGGGCAACGGAATTCGCGCTCGGGACGAAAGAATTGGCGATACTGAACCTATGCATGTGACACGCTGGGTCATACTGGTAGGCATCCTCGGGATCATGGCTGTCTCGATCACCGGGAGCTGGCTTGCTCACGGAGCCTGGGAACGAGTGCGCTCAAAACCCCTGGACATGACCGAGCTGCAGCAGCGGATTGGCATTCAGATGCCCCATGCGGTGAAGTCCTTCGTGAAGCGTGACGACATCGCATTTCGCGCGCATGCTACCCTGGCTCTGCTCATTGAGCGGACCGATGGAGCTCCCGCGGCGGTGGGCGTGCAATGGGTGAAAGCCGCTGCTCATGCTCGCTCGGAAACGGATTTGCAGCAGGTGTCCCGAGGACTCCAGTGGTCCCAACACCGCGCCGGAGCTACTGAGGCCCACCAGCGCACGCTGTGCAGCTTCGTTGAAGGAGGCTACTGGACCGGGCTCCAGCGTGAGGCATTTGCAGCGGCAGGCCTGCGCTGCTCTCGCCCGCCCAGACGCTGAGCACTCTGACCACCATCGTCTTGCGCACCGAACAAGGAATCACGGTGATTGGCTTGAGACCGATCCACGCCGGGCTCGCAGAGCAGATCGCGCGCCACACGCGCATCGTCAAATGGTATGCGACGCGCACCAATCGCCTGATAACTCAAGTGTCCTCGTCCAGCTATCAGCACGATATCGCCCGACTGGGCCGCACGCACTGCCGCGCCGATGGCTTCCCGACGATCGGGGATGACCACATAGTCCCGGCCCTCACTACCGCCGGCTGAACGAGCCCCCTCAGCAATGGCGCCAATGATCCCCGCGGGCTCTTCGCCGTAGGAGTCATCGCTCGTGATGATTGCAAGGTCCGCCCCGGCCACCGCGGCCGCTCCAAGGCGCGGCCGATTCAACGCGTAGCGCTCGCCCGGATGCCCAACGACGACGATGACGCGACCTGTTGAGAGGCTCCGGCAGTCGCTCAGGACTGAGGCGAGTGCCCGCGGCGTATGAGCGAAATCCACAAGCACGGTGAATGGTTGGCCGGCGTGCACCTCGTGTGCCCGTCCTCGTATCGGAGCGATGGAGTCAGCCGCCCGATCAATCACATCCCAATCGAGCCCCTGACTGATCGCCACCGTGATCGCGGCCAGCCAGTTGTACACATTGAATCGGCCAACCAACCGGGTGCTGACGCGATGAGTACCGATGGGGCTATCGACCACGAACGACGTCCGATCGAGACCAAGTGTGACGTCGCGAGCGACCACATCCGCTCGCCGCTCGAGACCATAGGTGAGTACGTCCACACGACATGCCTGGGCGAAATGCTGGGCGCTGGGATCATCCGCGTTTATGATTCCGACGCGCCGGGCCTGAGCACCAACCACCGCTGGAATTGACTCAAACAAGCGTGCTTTCGCCGAGCGGTACGACTCAAATGTCCCGTGAAAGTCCAGGTGCTCAGGACTCAGGTTGGTCATCACCGCGACATCGAGATCACACCCCGTTGCTCGCTCCAGGGCCAGACCATGCGAGCTGAGCTCCAGCACCGCCCAGCGGGCTCCGGTGGAAGCAACGTCCGCGAGGTGCGCTTGCAGCTCCGTCGATTCGGGCGTTGTGCGATCCGTGTGATTTGGTTTCCGCTCACTGCCTCGAATCTCAACCGTTGACCAGAGCCCAGAACGCTCCCCGGATGCGTCGAAAAGGTCAGCAATGAGCGTGCTCGTGGTTGTCTTGCCATCAGTACCGGTCACGCCCACCACGCCGAGCCGGCGGCTGGGATGTTCCCAGCGCGCCGCCGCCATGAGGGCGAGCGCCCGACGCCCATCAGGGACGGTAATCAACGTGCGATCAGCAGGGATCTCAAGGTCAAACGGGGTGTCACGCTCAGTCACGATGGCAACGGCGCCGCGAGCGATGGCCTGATGAATGAAGGTTGCGCCATCACATCGGGCGCCAGCGATCGCGACGAACACATCGCCTGCCTCAACGCGCCGGCTGTCGTAGGCCACGTCAGAAATTGGCCGATCAATCGGACCAACGACTCGGGTCGCCTGAAGTTCGCGAATCAGATGAGAGAGTTGCACAATCACCGCGTCCCGCCCCAAGTATCGTTTGTAAGGCTTCGAATCTGAGCTCCTCGGCAACCGACGCAATTGCTGTGCCAGGAGTATTGCGGGTGTGACTCTTCAAAAGCCGGGTAGCGGCTTGGGCTCGCAGTGCGGGAACATCCCGCACTACGAGCCTGGCTCACCCCTCGAATTCTGAACAGATACGGCGAGTCAATCTAAACCGGGCTGACGATGACGGCTCAGATCCACCGAGCAACGCCACGACTCCGTCGTCACAGCCCGGTTGCGCTTGTTCCGTGCTCGCGCAGATACCGCATGAACCGCTCCGTGAGCACCGCTGGATCCGGAAGATAGTAGCCGGCCGCTTGATTCTCCAGCCCAATCCTTACCCGGAGGAGGAGCGGCCCCGGGTGTGCCCGGGCTTCCTCGAGAGCCTGCTCCAGGTCTCTGAGCGTGTCCACTTCCCGGCCATCAAATCCACAAGCACGGACCACTCCAACCAGGTCGGTTGCGTCAGAACCGGACGGCTGGCCGCCGGTGGCAGCATAGACGCCATTGTCCAGAACAACCAGGAGCAGCTTGGCCGGCTTGAGTCGACCGATGGTGGTCAGTGTCGTGAAGCCCATGAGCAGGCTGCCGTCTCCCTCAACTACAACCAGTTTGGCAAATTTCGAGTCCGCCAGTCCCTCAGCAAGGCCCAAGCCGATGGCCGCGGGCAGGCCCATGGAATCCAATATGGGCAAATGGTTTGCCTTCTCACCGGTTACCAGAAGCATCTCGCGCACCGTGGTCCCCAGTGTGAGCACCACGGGATCGGAAGGAAACGCGGCGTCAATCGCCCGCAGCGCGTCAATGCGTAGAAGCTCGCTCATGTCAGCCCCCCATCAAATTGCAGAGCACCATGACGGGCCGATGGGTGGTCTGACTGTAGTCATAGGCCCGACTCACCGTGGTCGACCATTGATCCAACGGCACCGTGCCGTCCAGCTTGAAATAGCGAATCTGCGCGGCATCCAGAATATCCTCAACGTGCTCACAGAAATGGTGAATCATTGAGTTGTACTCACCCAGCCCGCCACGGAGCGAGACAATAATGAACTGCGGAATGTGATAGGCCTGAGGAAACGTGGTCAGCGCCGTGAGCAGATTGCCCACGCCGTTGTCCTGAATGATCATGAGTGACCGCCCTCCGGCCAGCGCCAGGCCGGAGAGGATCCCCACCCCCTCTTGCTCAATCGGAATCGGAAACGACTTCGTATTCGGTCGCGCCAGCACATGATTGATGATGTGCTTGAGCGTGCTGCTGGGCAGATGCAGGACGAACCGAGGGTCGATGGCCTCGATCCCGTCTATGACTGCCTGACTACGCGGATCGACATCGATCACTGTCATACGATGATTTCCTCGGATTTGATTACCTGATGGGCCCATGTCGCGGTAAGCCGCCCGGCGCCGGCAACGTTCGTGATGATAGGTGATGAGCGCCACCCAGAAGCAGACAGAGCCGCATCCCGTGGTGGTGCGGTTCCCGGGGCAGGCTCCTTCGTTTCAGTTGGGGTCCCTGCGCCAGGAACCACACCCTTACGGGATGTGGCTCAGATCCGGTGGTGGTGATCGATTTCGGGCGGCCCTCCGGCGCATCAGTCGGAATGGGTATTGTCAAAGTCGAGAGTCATCCTCCGCAGGAGATGCTCTGAAAAGTGGTCGGATTCACCGGGTGCGATTCAACGATTCCCGGCCCCCGAGGATAAAGCCTCCCCGGCTGCAGTGAGGCACGGCGAGCGGGAACGATACGTCCGCGTGCCCCCAACAGGGGATCAATCGAGTGTGACGCTCCCACACCCCCCGATCCAAAAGTGGATGCCGCTAAGCCGCCGTTGCGCCTGAGCCGGATGGGGCAATTGGCTGGCGCGTGCGCATGATATGAATCAGCAGCGTGGCCACCAGGATGGTGGCTCCCACGAGATCCGTGGTAGTGCTCGCGTAGAGGAGGGCTAGTCCGCCCACTCCCATGAGCAGCCGTTCCAGGAGATTGGCTTGCTTGATGAACCAGCCGCCAAAGGTCACCGCCAGCGCCGCCACGGCAAGGCAGGCAGTCCCAAATGTCCAGATTGCTGTGAGTGGGTCCGCGGACATCATCCCATTCTCGCCCAGCAACAGCAGCGTGGCGCCCTCCTTGTTCAAAGTGAACATGAATGGCACGAGGAACGCGGGCAGACAATATTTCCAGGTCAGCATCATGGTTCGGAACGGATTTCCGCCGGTAATCGCCGCGGCCGCAAACGGCGAGAGCGCGGTGGGCGGAGACACGTCGGAGAGCACCGCGTAATAAAAGATAAACATATGCGCCGCGGCATCCGGTACGCCGATCTCTCGGAATGCGGGCACGATCATCACCGCGGCAATGATGTATGACGCCGTCACCGGCACGGCCAGCCCCAGCACCCACACGGCTAAGGCAGCGTACAGGATGGTGAGAAATGGAATACCGCCAGAGAGCGCAACAATGATCCCGGAAATTTTGAGGCCAAGTCCCGTCAGAGTCACCACGGAGACGATAATGCCCGCCGTGGCCGTGGTGGCGGCCACAGAAAGCGTGCCCTTCCCACCCGACTCAAACGCGGCCAGGACACGGGTGTCTAGATCATTTGGCGCATCGAACCCCCGCACGGGCACCCGAATGTTCAGCGCCCGCAGCACCGCCAGGAGTGCCACCACCGCGGCGGCCACCATCATGCCCCAGAACGCCGCGTGCGAGAGCGACTCACCCGTGAGCAGCAGCAAGACCGCCGCCGCCAAGCCCACGGCCAGCGCGCTGTACGACGTCAGGCGTGTTTCGGGTCGCACGAAGCTCAGCGTGAACGCCACCACGATGGACCAGAAGACAGCCATGAAGGGTGTGAAGCCAATGGCCATGAGAATCGCCACCGCGAACAGCGATGAGAAATGGTAGCCATACTTCAGTGTGAGCTCACCCAGGGGCAACGTCTCCATGGGCGCCGAACGCGTGCCCATCCGCTTTGAGTCGGCCTCAATCATGAGCAAGCATGAGAGGTAATACAGCACGGTGGGCACGAGCGCCATCACCAGGACATCGAGATAGGTAACGTTCAAGTACTCGGCGATGAGGAAGGCGGCCGCGCCGAGAGTTGGGGGCGAGAGGATGGCGCCAAGCCCAGACGCCGCCAGAATCCCTCCCGCCGTATCCCGGTCATACCCACCGCGCCGAAGCATGGGCCAGGCCAGCGACCCTAACGTGACCGTGGTGGCCACGCCGCTCCCAGAGACAGTACCCAGGAGGAAGCCTGCCGCCGTAGCCGTGCGCCCTGGGCCTGATGCGCTTTGCGACTTGCCCAGCGCCGCAAAGGACCAGTCCAGAAAGAACTTTCCGGCTCCACTGTATTCCAGGACTGCGCCGTAAATAGTGAAGAGCACAATGAAAGTGGCAGCCACGTCCAATGGCACACCGAAGATCCCCTCCAGCGTCAGGAAGTTCTGGCCAATGATGCGATGCACCGGATAGCCCCGATGGTCAAACGGCTCCGGCATGTACTGACCAAGAAACGCGTAGAGCAGAAAGAGCACGGCGGTGAGTGGAAGCGGCCACCCCGTTGTTCGCCGAGTTGCCTCCAGCACCGCCACAACCAGCAGAATGCCCATGGCGACTTCCATAACCGTGGGATTCACAATGCGCTGCAGCGCCGACTCATAATTAAAGACCAGGAAGACAATACTCAGAATAGAGAGCAAGCACAGCGCCAGGTCATACACCGGAACTGCGCCGGGCTTACCGCGCATTTTGATCCAGTAAACCCCCAGCGAAATGAGCGCACCAAGACCACCAATGATCACCGCGGGCTGTGAAATGTCTTCCAGGAAGCGCGCCCTGGCCGGCGCGGGCGCAATTGGCCAGTAAATAGCGAACAAGACCACACCAACGGTGAGAGTGACACTGGCCTCAATCGCGTTCCGACGCCCATGCACCGCGTAAAGTACGAACGAGAGGACCAGGACGACCACCAGAAACGTGGCCCGGTAGACGTGCGTGGTAATGGCGTATTGCGTCCAGTACAACGCGTAAATTGAAAGACCGGCTGCCAGAACCCCAGCGACCCAACGCCAGAGCCCTGTGCGCGGCTCGATCCGAGATTCAGATTCGTACTCCTCAATGATCTGAGTGACGCGCTCATTGCTAATCGCCTCGTCTGAGTCAGAACGAGACGGGCCACTTGCCGACACTGGAGCCGAGCTCTCGTGCTTTGAGTGTGGCGTGCTCAAAGCACGTCACACTCAAAAGGAAATCCAGACCCCAGCGTCGGCTCGATCACCAGACACCTCGCTCCTGGTAGAACCTGACGGCGCCCGGGTGAAACGGAATGGATGTGGAGCTGGCCGCACCGGCCAGTGTCAAGCTGCGCGCCTCCGGGTGGATCTGCTGCACCTCACTGAGATTGTCGAAGATGGTCTTCAAGATGTCATAGACCAAGCCTTCGTTCATATTTGCATTCACAAAGATCATGTTACCGATGCCAATGCCTGGCACATCCGCGTCCAGGCCGGCATACGTGGTGCGTGGGAGTGCAAAAGGCGTGTAGAGCGGGCCGAACTTGGCCCGCAACGGTTCAATGTATGGCTGGCCCGGAATGAACTTCACTCGCATATTTGGCGTCTGAACGAGATCCGTCACGGCTGCCGTGGGGAGGCCGCCAATCCAGAACATCGCTTCGATCTTGCGATCCTTCAGGGCGCCCACGGATTCGGCCACACCCAGATTGTCGCGGACAACATCACGCCGTGGATCAAGACCGGCCACCTCAAGTATCCGGTCAGCCGCGCCCTCAGTGCTGCTTCCGGCTGAGCCCACCGAGATGCGTTTGCCCTTCATATCCGCCACGGTGTTGATATTCGAGTCGCCCAGCGCGATGATATGAATGAAGCTGTCATAGGGCACGGCAATGGCACAGGCCGAAATCTTGCCCGTGTCCTTGTACACATCGGTCCCATTGAAGGCGTCATAGGCTGAGTCCGCAGTGGACATACCCAGATCCGCCTCGCCCGCGTTGATGAGCTTCATGTTGTCCACCGAGCCGCCGGTCACCTCCGCGGTCATCTCCGCATTGGGCAATCTGGCCGTCACGATACGGGCAAGCCCACCACCGTATGGGAAATAGACACCGCCCGTGCCGCCGGTGCCAATGACCAGACGCGCCTTGCCACTGGGAAGCGGCTTCGTGGCATTTGCCGCGGTGCAGGGTCCGGGATCTTGCACGGCCCGCGCCACCGGCTTGCCAGCCGCGCTGCCTCCGGCCGAGGCCGCCGGCGATGCCGCTGCTCCAGGCGAGGCGGCCGCGGCGGCGCTGGGGCTGCTGGCCGGTGCAGCGGCCTGCGTTGGCTTTGCGTCTGCCTTTGTCGCGGACGTGGGCGTAGCCGCTCCGCCGCCACAGGCAGAGATCAAGAACGCCATGAGCACAAAAGCGCTCAGCGTGGGCAGACGACGATTCATAACGTGACACCTCTAAATGCAGATCTAGGTTGCCGATTATACGGCGCTCTCAGATCCTGAAACGCAGAAATCACGCCGAAACCGGGCGCATCGCTGTCCGCCCCACGAGCGGTGGCGGCCAATACGGTTTAGTGAAGAGTTAGGACGGACAGATGAGGACCTTGTCAAACACACGTCCGCACTGCCTGCTCGCACTCATAACTCTTCACTCTTCACTAAGCCGTACTGAGCGGTGGCGGCTATCCCCCGACTCGCACGCTCGCTCCCCAGCCAACGCGCCACACAAAGCGGCCGCCGTCCATAAGGTTCTCAAAGAGGTAGACATCGCCGTCCACGTTGGTCCAGATCAGCACCCCGCGATTCGTGCGCTGGACGGACAACCCTGGAAATGGACTGGACTCATTCTCCAGCGGCGAGCCCAGCAGATCCGGCTCGAGGCGCGCCCAGTCCGAGAAGCCCAATTGAAAGGTCGCGTCGGCCTGAGGATGTGGGAAGTCGGGCCACCGCCTGGTCTCCGGCCGACTATCCGGCGGATGAGACGGTATCACCGGTACCGGCTTCCGTCCGCCGCAACAGCGCTGAAATTCACGGCACGCGGCGCGCCACTGCCCGTCAGCATCCACCAGACCAAATGCCCCCTCGCCCGGTATGCCCACGGCGTCCTTCCAGGCAAAGTAGCTAAAGAACGCCAGTCGGGCTGGAGGAAGCGTGGCCGCCAGGTCGAATAGTCGACGCACGTACTCGGCTTGCGCCCCAGAGCCCCCAACATCGCCCACCTTCACGCCCAGCTCCGTGAGCGCCAGCGGTTTCCCGGCCAGCGCCGCGGCCTGATCCAGCGCTTCCTGGAGCTCGCCCCAGGCATCGATTGGGGGATGATTGCTGATCTTCTTGCCATACGGATGAAAGGCCTGCCAGTCAGCGGCATCGCCTATCTGCGCCGTCATTTCGGCAAGATACTCAAACCACCGACCACTCGCCACGGACGGCGCTATGACCTTCATCCCGGCATTCCGGAGATGACGAGAGGCTGACCGGACAAGTCCTGCCGCGAACGCGGGTGTTAGGCGAGGGTCCGGACGGAACGGGCCCTCCTGGCGTTCAGCATCCCAACCCGGCGGCTGCCAGTGCCAGATATCGAGCTCGTTCGCACACTCCACCGCCTGGACGCGACCCTTAAACCGCGGGGCGAAAGCCTGAATCGTGGGCAGCCAACCGGCAAAGTCATTGCCGATGCCGATGGTCTGCCCTTCAAGCAGCGCACAAACGTTGATGGTGGGCGGCCAGCGCAGTGCCTGCAGGTCGCGATCGAACATCTCAATGTCCTGCACGAGAATGCGAATCCAGCCGTCCAGCATACCCAGGTTTGCCAGGTCCTCGGTTGTCGGCAGCATCCCCTGATTAGTGACGATGCCGGCTCGTGCCGTCAGGCTACGGGCCTCCCCATTCTGCCCCCTCATGACATGCCCGTTGAGCTCATGATGACCAGCCCTCAACACAATCTATTCCCCCAAGTTGGACACATCCCAGCCAGACTGTCAAGTGATTCCAGCCTGGGAGACGGGGGCGCTTTGTTGTCATCCTCGAAGGGGTTCCGGGCGGGCGACTTCCAGTCGCCCCTACAGGA
>JBJXFJ010000002.1:0-11470 GCA_046154735.1 Chloroflexota bacterium
CAGTACCAGACCGACCGCCCTACTCCGTGAGCTCTCACTTCAGCCATCGGTACCAGCCTCATGACCCGGACGAAGATCTGTGGAATTTCGGCCATTGATGACGGGCGAGTGGCGCTGGACGCCGGAGCAGACTTACTGGGGTTCGTATTTTATCCGCCGAGTCATCGCTTCATTGAGCCGACCTCCGCGGCAGAGATCATTCAGAAACTCCGCGCTCACCGCCCCACTGGCTGGCAGGCAGTCGGCGTTGTTGTCAACATCCCCCTGGAGCAGATGAACACTATCGCGGAACACTGTTCACTTGACCTGATCCAGGTTTGCGGAGACGAGGATGACTCATACTGCCGAGCGCTCAATCGACCTGTCATTAAGACGCTGACGCTCAAGGACGGCGAGCAGCTTAGCTCTGTACAGTTTGATCCAGGCCGCTATGGCGCGATCCGAATACTCGTGGATTCACATCGGCCGGGGATGTACGGGGGCACCGGCCAAACGTCTGACTGGGCAGCCCTGACGCCATTCCTTGGCGAGGCGATTCTTGCGGGTGGTCTGAATCCTATCAATGTCACACAAGCCATTGCTCAGGCGCGTCCGTGGGGAGTGGATGTCAGCTCAGGGGTGGAGCGCAACAAGCAGAAGGATCATCAATTGATTCGCGATTTTCTCCGCGCGGTTCACGCGCTAGATGGAGTGCCAAGATGACCATCCGAACATCCGGGCGCGCAAGAGACCAGGAGCGGGAACGCGTTCGTGACGGCTACTTCGGCACATTCGGAGGCCAGTTCGTCCCCGAAGTGCTTGTTCCGGCACTTGATGAGCTTGCAACGGCGTATTCAGAGGCCTGGGCAGATCAAGCCTTTCAAGCTGAGCTTCAGCTGCTTTCCGCACACTATGTTGGGCGCCCCACGCCGGTGTATCACGCCGTTCGCTTCAGCGAAGCCGTGGGGCACGGGGTGCAGGTCTTCCTGAAGCGCGAGGACCTCGCCCACACTGGAGCGCACAAGATCAATAATGCGCTTGGTCAGGGACTCCTGGCGAAGCGCATGGGCAAACGGCGCATCATTGCGGAGACCGGAGCCGGCCAGCATGGTGTGGCCAGCGCCACCGTCTGTGCCATGCTGGGACTTGAGTGCATTGTGTACATGGGTGAAGAAGACGTGCGTCGCCAGGCGCTCAATGTCTACCGCATGAAGCTTCTGGGCGCGCAGGTACAGACGGTAACCTCCGGTACGAAAACGCTCAAGGACGCCATCAATGAGGCAATGCGTGACTGGGTAACCAACGTGCAGAGCACGTACTATCTGCTGGGATCCGCCGTTGGTCCGCATCCCTATCCCACGCTAGTACGCGATCTTCAATCCGTGATTGGCACCGAGGCGCGCGCCCAAATGCTCTCGCAGACGGGCCGCTTGCCCGATACCGTGGTCGCCTGTGTCGGGGGTGGAAGCAATGCCATTGGCACCTTCGTACCCTTTGTGGAAGACGTCTCCGTGCGACTCGTTGGGGTGGAGGCAGGGGGCCTCGGTGTGAGCACGGGCAAGCACGCCGCGCCTCTCACGGCGGGCACGCCAGGCGTGCTCCACGGGTCGCGCTCCTATGTCATGCAGGACGAGGATGGACAGGTGATTGGTACCCACAGCATATCCGCGGGACTGGACTATCCAGGCGTAGGACCCGAGCACGCCTTTCTGAGAGACTCAGGGCGAGCGGTATACACGGTGGCCGATGATGATGAGGCACTGGCTGCATTTGAGCTGCTTTCAAAGACTGAGGGGATTCTACCGGCGCTTGAATCATCCCACGCGCTCGCCTGGGTCCATCGAGAAGCGGCCCAATTAGCCGGGCAATCGGTCCTCGTCAATCTCTCAGGCCGAGGGGACAAAGACGTTATGAGCGTGCTCGAGGCACGTGGGGTCGCCTTATGAATCGATTCACTCAGACCATGCGTCGGCTCCGGTCCGGTAAGTCGCTCGGTCTCTTCCCGTATCTCACCGCGGGATTTCCGGACGCACAGAGCTGGACAAGTATCCTCGATCTCATGGTGGAGTGCGGCGCCGACGGACTGGAAGTGGGCATGCCCTTCTCAGACCCACTGGCTGACGGCGTGACACTGCAGCGAGCGGGAGCGCACGCGCTGGAGCAAGGCATCACCCTGAAGCGAACACTCACTGGTCTCGCGGAGGCCCGCCCGGCAGCGCCCGTAGCTCTCATGAGTTATGTAAACCCATTGCTCGCTTACGGGCTTGCGGCTCTGGGGCGAGACGCGGCCGCGAGTGGCGTTGATGCCTTCATTGTGCCGGACTTACCCCTGGGCGAAAGCGCTGAGCTGAGATCCATCTGTGCGGCGAATGATCTCGGCTACGTACCGATGGTGGCACCCACTAGCACTGATGACCATCTCCGAGCCGTTAACCAGGTTGACGCGACCTTTGTTTACTGCGTGGCTCTACTCGGGGTTACGGGCGCACGCACGTCACTGGATGAAAATCTCGGCGCGTTCCTCACGCGGGTCCGTTCGCTGGTGCAACATCCACTCGTCGTCGGCTTCGGGATCTCTCGTCCTGAGCACGTAACGCAGCTTCACGATTACGCCGACGGAGCAATCGTGGCTAGCGCTATCGCCGACATCATTGAGCAGTCTGGATCCGATGCGGCGGATGGAAACATCCGTGCCTATCTCACAGAAATGAAATCGGCATGCTTGCCGAAACAGACGACTCAGCTCATCTGAGTACGGATTCCGCCGCAACCGGGCCGCTGCTCGATCTTCCGCGGTTCAGTGGACCGCTTGATCTGCTGCTCACGCTTGTGGAACAACGGCGTCTGCCAATTACCGAGATAAGCCTGGCCCAGGTGGCGGACCAGTACCTTGGCTATCTGGCCGGTCTGAATGAGCCCGACCGCGACCTCCTGGCTCAATTTGTGAGCATTGGCGGGCGGCTATTGCTCCTCAAGTCACGAATGCTCCTACCTCGTGAGAATGTGACTGCGTCAGAGGAAGCCGAAAGTACCGAGGACCTGATGCGCGCATTGTCAGAGTTCAGGGTCATTCGTCGCGCAGTGGAATGGCTTGAGTATCGCGCACTCTCACCAGCCTATCCCCGCGGCGTGCACGACTCCAGTCAACGCCTACCTGCACCCCTGGCACCACCCACGCCCGTTGACCTTGAGCGAGCCCTCCGACGCCTCCTCAGCCGGCGCCCCATGGAAATACCCACTGAAAGCGGAGCTCCCGCGCGAGCCCGCATCACCGTGGCCTCACGCATGTCGGACCTGCGTGAGCTCCTGCATCTACACGGTGAACTGGATTGGTCCGACATCGCGGGCCATACTATTGACTCGGTTGTGGCTACGTTCCTCGCGGTGTTAGAGCTCATCCGCCGAGGCGAAGTCCTGATCGCGCAGGAAGACACCTTCGGCCCCATCCGCGTGTTCGCGCTCCATGAGAACGAGGCGATACTGATTGATGAGCGCGCGATTTCTCCCGACGCCGAGTACGCGTAAGAAACCCTGCTCGTATCCTCGACGAATGTCCGTACGCCCCCGACGTGAAAGTTGAGTCGCGTTTTCCGCCTCCTCGCGGCTGAGGGCTTCCAACAAGCGGACCGCGAACGTATCCCGCAATCGCTGTGGGGTGATCTCGAGATGCCCGAGTCCGGCGCGCTCTGCACATTGGGTCAAGGCGTAGCTGAGCCCCCGTGGGCTTAGACGAATCACCTTGGCATTCGGATCCTCCGTGCCGTAGGAGCTCAAGCACAATTGCCGGAGCGCCTCGGCCGTTGTGGCAGGCAGGCTCAACACCCGCGCACTTACAGAGCGATCGCTGGCCCGTATCGAGATCCGGGTGCTGCCTGAAGCGGCACCCATTGTCACATCGGACCATTTCAAACTCAGCACTTCCTCGCGCTTCAAACCAGCCGTCAGCATGAGCAGCACTAGAGCGTACCAGCGCGGGTCCGCCTCCGCCGCCTGGACCAGCCGCTGAGCCTGGCTCTGGGTCATGGGAAGAGGGCGCTGCTCAGCGGGAGATACAATGCTGATTCCGTCCGTTGGGTTGATATCAATTCGGCGCTCGCGCCGCAGAAATCCATAAAGCAGCCGGACACTGGCAAGCTTTCGCCGCAGCGAGCTTGGCTTCTGGCCGCGGGTGTGCTCTAACCAGCGCAAGAACGCGAGCACATCGTCCCGAGTGACTGACGTAAGTGAGCGCTTGCCACCATGCTCACGAAACTGTTTGACATCCGAGAGAACCCCAGCAACACCGCTCACGGCGCGTCCCGAGCGACGGAGCGCAACTTCCAGATCCGCGAGCTCGTCCCTGTGCACATCCGTGCTCAAAGTGATCTCATCCCCAACATCGCTCAACATGGAGGTCCCTGGCAGATCATCCAAAAATCCTGCCTCGGGGAAATTCCGATTCACAGGCTTCAGGACATCCAGCGGGCACTCACAGGCCAGGCGTCACCGTCCATCCCTAGGAATCGACGAGCGCTGATTCCGCGGCGAAGCGACCTCGTTGATCTTCAGGAAGAAGCTCAGCAATAGCCCGCATCACAAGCTCCGTGTGCTCCTGCGCGGCGCCTCGCAACGCCCCGGTGATTCGAGGGCTCGGGATGGGTGCACCCACACGCACGAGTACGCTCGGTCGTCTCGAGAGTATCTTCTGTGGCGACACTTGATCTGACCCAGTAATTCCAATGGGCACCACCGGCGCACCGGTGCGGAGAGCCAGAAGTCCGACTCCAGCGTGCGGCTCACCGAGATAACCAGACCGGCTTCGGGTTCCTTCTGGAAAGAGCCCCAGTGTGCGTCCACGCTCGAGCACACTAAACGCTTTGCGGATCGCCTCACGATCCGCGGAGCCACGCTGAACCGAGAAGGAGCCGTAAGACTTGAGCACCCAGGCCATCCCTGGATGACTGAATAGCTCCTGCTTGGCCATGAAGACCGCCGGTCGCGGCAGCACCGCGCCCAAGATCACCGGGTCCACAATACTCAGGTGGTTCGCCGCAAGGATCACAGGACCGGTTGAGGGCATGCGCTCAACTCCCTGGAGCTCAAACTTGGAGAAAAGCGCAATGAGTATCCGTGCCGTGATACCCGATAGATCATAAAACAGCGTGCCTCGCTCGGCCGTCATCTACCCCCCGATTCAGGCCGTACCGGCGTTTGGCAACCAAGGGCACTGGCAATCAGCTCAATGGCGCGTCGCACGACGTCATCAACGGTCAAATGGTCGGTATCCAACACCGTGGCGTCAACTGCCGGGCGGAGCGGCGCCACATCACGTGACTGGTCACGGTGATCGCGGCTTTGAACATCCTTCAGCTCTTGCTCCGCATCTCTCGCCGAGCTCGGGCCACGCTCTGAGACGCGTCGTTGCGCCCGTACTTCTGGCGAGGCGTCCAAGTAGATCTTCACCAATGCATCTGGGAAAATCACCGTGCCAATGTCTCGCCCGGCAACAACAATTCCTGGCGGGCGGCGCAGCGCGCGTTGTGCATCGATCAATGCGGTTCTCACTTGGGCGTGAGCCGAAACATGGGCCACAGCACTATCAACTTCCGGGGATCGAATCTCGACACTCACATCCTGCCCATCGACAAACACATCGTAGGGACGGGCCTGAGGATCCTCTGTGGGAACCACCTGGATGTTGATCGACTGCGCCAGACGAGCCAACGCGAAGCCGTCGTTCAGCGAGACTTCGCTGCCCAAGGCCCTCCAGGTCAGCGCACGGTAGAGGACACCGGTATCAAAGAAGCTCCAGCCGAAATGCGCGGCCAGTGCCCGACCGACCACCGTCTTCCCAGCGGCCGCGGGACCATCAATTGCAACAACCGTTGTTTCAATCACTCTGGTCCCTCAAACAACGATTGCACTTCCGTCTTGGTCAGCGGGCGCCACGCCCCCGGACGGAGCCCCTGCACGGTCAGCGGCCCCATGCGCGTTCGGACCAGAGATACAACCTTCAGCTTCACCGCGGCACACAAGCGTCGCACTTCGCGATTGCGGCCCTCACGAATGGTGAGCTCAAGCACGCCTCCGTTGCGGGCCTGGCGAATGAGCTTGACACTGGTAGGCCTAGCAAAGCCATCCTCCAGACGCACTCCACGCCGGAGTGTATCCGCCTTCTCACCGGTAAGCTCACCCCGCACTTCTACAACATACGTCTTCTGGACCCCAAAACGAGGGTGTGTCAAACGCTGAGCCAGATCCCCATCGTCGGTCAAGAGGAGTAGCCCGGCGCTATCGTAGTCCAGGCGCCCTACAGGATACAGACGGCGTCGGGTCCGCACCAGATCAAGCACGGTCTTGCGACCTTTCGGGTCACTGACCGTGGTCACTACGCCAATCGGCTTATTCAGGAGGAGGTAGTGGTGGTCTTTACGGGGGTGAACGGTGCTTCCATCCACCTGCACGCGATCCAGGCCGGGGCGAATGGTAAAACCCGGCTCAAGAGCCAGTTCACCGTTCACGGTTACACGCCCATCCTGCATCATCTCTTCCGCCTGCCGTCTGGCCGCCACACCAGCACGAGCCAGATACCGCTGCAGCCGTTCAGTTTCTGGCGCGTTCGCGGATTCATCTTGGGGTTGTGTCACGAGAGGTCCTGATGGAGCTGGATTCGCACGGGTGTGCCATTAGCGTTTGTTTCGATGCTCACCACCTCCACGCGCCAAGGCGCAGCATGGAGGCTGTGCTCATCGAGATACGCCATTGCCAATTGTTCAATTCTATGCAGCTTTCCGCGCGTCATGGCTTGCTCCGGTCCCACCGAGCCATTCTCCCGCCGAGTCTTAACCTCAACGAAGACAAGATCTTCCCCTTCACGTGCGATCAGGTCAATCTCGCCCCAGTGCGATCGCTGATTTCGGGCGACGATCGCATACCCGCGCTTGCTGAGGAAATCCGCCGCGAGATCCTCGCCCAACTCACCGAGAGCTTTCCCATTCATAATGGCACAAATGGGACGACGGGGCGATAGGTGTGGCGATGAATCCGGCTTGCTCCCGCCGTGTTCAAGCCCAGGCGATGCCGGGCCGTTCCATACCCCTTGTGTTGCGCGAGCCCATAAGCGGGGAAGCGCACATCGAGCGCGCGCATAAGTTGATCACGATATGTCTTTGCAATAATCGACGCCGCCGCTATCGAGAGGCAGAGCTGATCGCCCCGGATGATGCCCGTCTGAGGTACGGTCAATCCTGGAATTTGAAACGCGTCCACCAGAACATACTCAGGCGCCAGCGCCATTGAACGAAGTGCGCGACGCATCGCCAGGTGTCCCGCCGCGGTAAGCCCAATGAGATCAATTACATCAGGCGCCACAAGGCCAATCCCGATGGCCGAGGCTGATGCTCGAATCCGGAGAGCGAGACGCTCGCGTGCATCAGGCGCAAGCATCTTGGAGTCACATATCCCGTGGCACCATACGGGTTTCCGGAGCAATCCTGGGGCCAGTACCACCGCAGCGGCGATCAACGGCCCCGCCCAGGAACCACGTCCCGCTTCGTCCACGCCCGCGATAATGCGATAGCCCTCGCGGCTAAGCCGACGCTCCATCGCTGCCGATGGATACGGTACTAGTGCTCTGTCAGACAAGGTCTGTGGGGCTCTTCCGCCACCGTTGGTGTCGGGCATCCTGCCCGACAGTGAGGTGCGTTCCCGCTCGTTGCCGCGCGGACGGTTCTTCACAGTTGGGCAAGATGCCCGACACCACCGAGTACCTCCACCCGACAATCCATGATTGACAGAGCACTAGCTTTGCTCGCGAGGGCTTCACTGCGTCAGTGACGCCGACGTTGACTTATTGAGCCTTAACCGGGCGAGGGTCACGCCGCTCTTTGATTCGAGCCGCCTTACCCGTAAGTGCACGCAAATAGTAGAGTTTCGCGCGTCGCACGCGCCCCCGCCGAACGACCTCGAGCTTGTCCACTCGAGGCGAACGGCTGAGAAACGTTCGCTCCACCCCTATGCTGTGACTGGCAATGCGCCGCACCGTAAACGTCCCGTCAGGCGCACCGGGACGATGCGTCCCAATAACAACACCTTCAAAGACCTGAATGCGCTCGCGAGTGCCTTCCACAACCTTTGTGTGCACACGCACTGTGTCGCCTTCGGTAAATTCGGGCAGCGGATTCTCCCGATCTACCGCGAATAGCGTGTTGACTTCCGCCATATCCTGTACTTCCTCGTTCCGTCCTTCTCGCTACCGAATGAAGAGCGGTGCGAGTACTAGCGTGATTGTAGCTAATAACTTGATCAATACGTGCAACGAAGGTCCGGCCGTGTCCTTAAATGGGTCACCCACGGTGTCACCAACCACGGCTGCCGCATGCGCATCCGTGCGTTTACCCAGCACTTCACCGTTATCACCGCGAAGGTTTCCGGACTCAATGTACTTCTTCGCGTTGTCCCACGTACCACCACTGTTGTTGAACACCGTGGCCATGAGGATTCCGACAATTGTGCCTACCATTAGCATGCCCGCGGCGGCCTCGTGGCCAAGGATGAGCCCGATTGCAACGGGAACAGCCACTGCAAGCGCACCAGGAAATCTCATTTCACGAAGCGCTGCTTTCGTCGTGATATCGACACACTGTCGATAATCGGGACGAGAAGTTCCAGCCATGATCCCAGGATCAGCCTTGAACTGTCGTCGCACCTCTTCAATGATGTCCCCAGCAGCCTTGCCGACTGCCCGGATCGCCAGTGCACTGAAGACGAACACGAGCATCGCCCCGAGGAATCCGCCCAGGAAGACAGGCAACTTGGCCAGGTCAACGCTTTCAAACGCGGGGCGACCGCGCTGGATCAAGATCCGGCTCACTTCATCAAGGTATGCACTGAACAGCAGGAACGCGGCCAGCGCTGCTGATGCAACCGCGTATCCCTTTGTCAGAGCCTTCGTGGTGTTGCCCACAGCATCAAGCTCGTCGGTGATTTGTCGGGTGTGCTCTGGCGCACCGGACATCTCTGCAATACCACCGGCGTTATCAGTGATTGGCCCAAAGGTATCCATCGCGAGGATGTATGCAACGGTCGTCAGCATGCCCATTGTCGCGACCGCGGTGCCAAAGAGTCCGCCATGAGGCAATGCCGCCCCATTCAAAATGACCTGAGAGCCACAAAAATACGAGCCCGCGAGAGCCAGTGAGATCACGACCGTCGTGACGGCCGTTGACTCCATGCCAACCGCCATGCCAGAAATGATCACTGTAGCCGGTCCTGTTTTGGCGGATCGGGCAATTTCCTGGACTGGTCGCCAACTCCCGGCGGTATAGTACTGCGTGATGTAGACAAAGGCAACTGACGTTGCTAGACCAATGATCCCCGCCGCAACGAGCCACCAACTATCGAGCATGATCATCGTCACAATGGTGATACCAATGGCGCACAACACCGTCATGACCCAGTAGCCCATGTCGAGGGCACGCATTGGGTTGGTGACTTCACGGGCGCCCACCATCATCACTCCGGCGATCGAGGCAAGTAGCCCGACGGACCGAATCACAAGCGGGAAGAGAATCCACGATGGATTCTGGGTCACGGCAAAGATTGCTACACCCAGGATCATGGCGCCAATGTTCTCGGCGGCAGTCGATTCAAAAAGATCCGCGCCGCGGCCAGCACAATCGCCCACGTTGTCACCAACGAGGTCCGCGATCACCGCCGCGTTACGCGCGTCATCCTCTGGAATACCCGCTTCCACTTTCCCCACAAGGTCGGCACCCACATCAGCGGCCTTGGTATAGATACCGCCACCGAGCTGAGCGAACATCGCAACGAAGCTTGCTCCAAAGCCGAATCCGACGATGAGGAAGGGAGCCTGTGCCGGGTTTGAGGCGCCGCCAAAGGCCAGAAAAATTCCCCATACGCCCAGCAGGCTCAGCGCAACGACGAGAAAGCCGGAGACCGCGCCACCTCGCATGGACACCTTGATTGCTTCGGTGAGGCTGTGCTGCGCCGCGGCCGCGGTGCGTAGGTTTGCATTGACCGCGATATACATGCCTATGAACCCGGACAGTGCGGAGCAGGCTGCGCCAGCCAGGAAGGCAATTCCCGTACGGAACGCGGTCTCCGAGTTGCCTTCAATCACACCCAGCAACAAGCCAATCGCAACCGCCGCAACGACTGCATAGAGGGCGATCGCGCGATATTGCCGATCAAGGAAAGCCATGGCGCCCTCGAAAATACGGGCAGCCACGTCCTGCATTTCCGGCGTGCCTTTGTCGCGACCTAGCACGTCACGCGCCAGGTACCCGGCGAACAGCACCGCAATCAAGCCCGAGACGGGCACCAGCCACATTAGATCCATAGACCCCTACTCCTCACGTCTCTCGTTAGCCTGGGAAGGCCCTGGGTAACCAGTAATTCACTTACTCGGCGAAGCTGAGCTTGCCTACCGACTGAACGGCCGCGCAACGCAGCGCAGCGCTACGGACATTCGCCTAAATCAGACCGTTGAGCTCCAGCCCCGAGCTGCCCTTGAAGGATTGCATCACGAGGTTGCGGAACACTGTTTGGATGATGAGCTTGGCCCCCTAGCCGCCATGTTCTCCTGACTCAATCAGCTTCTTAAGCGTTGGCGTGGGCCCCGCCTGAGTGTGCCATCATAACAGCAAGAAGGAAGCCTGTGAGAACTCGTCCCTTGAGCCGCGGTCCGTGCGCTTCATTCACCGATTAGAGTCACACAATCTGTGGACTAAAACTCGCAGCTGCGCAAGGCACGATCAACTCAGTAGGGTGGCGGCCACGTGATATCCGGACACGCGGCGTAGTCCCATCTGGCTTCCCCCGACATAATACATTTTCCTCTCGCGAAATTGTCCCTGCACGTCAGGGAGCATCGTGGTGACATTGATTCACACCGCCTCAATCTCACCCAGGCCAGTTACGAATCGGCAGCATTCTCCAAGTACACCATCTCGCAAACGCCCGAGCATTGACTGAGTCCACCAACTCGCGCGAAAAGCAGCCCCCAGGCCGCGACGGGCCCGAAAGCCAAACAGAGCGAGGAGCACCCGTCATCGAATTGCTCACAGCTCCCAGCTCTTGGAAGCGGGCGCTCAGCCACTTGCCCGATTTGACAGCGCAGACTACCAGCCGTCGCGACCGGACCTAAGTCTACGGAGGGATCAGATTCGGGGTCAAGCGCTGCGCGTGTCCGTAACTTTTCAGTGTTCAGCAGTACGAACCCAAGAAGCTACTGCTCTGTCAATCATGGATTGTCGGGTGGAGGTCATCGGATAGGGGTAGGGAGCCCGCCAGGACCCCCTCCCTCCGAACCGTGCGTGCGGATCTCCCGCACACGGCTCTCCAGTCGGTGGTTTCCTCATCGGGAGTGGCCCTTCCTCGCCTGGACCGCTTGGCGGTGCGCGCCCGCCAGGGTGAACAGTCCGTGCTCTTGAAAGTAGGCATTCGGCCACTGTACGTGGTCACTCCCACGTCCGCGGCCGGTCTTCCCGGC
>JBJXFJ010000009.1:0-9086 GCA_046154735.1 Chloroflexota bacterium
TGGCCTGATTCTGGCCGCGCTGGTACTCGCTTCTGTACCAACGGACGCACTTGCAAGTCGGTTTGGCCCGCCCTGGCTGGCTGAGGTTATTGTGGAACGAGCCGTCGTTCGGGCAGGGCCCGACGCCGAAGCTGAACCGATCGGCCCCGTAGACCGAGGGAGCCGGCACATTGTCCTCGAGCACTCCAGGCTTGAGAATGGCGTCCAGTGGATGCGCATAGAGCAGGGCTGGCTGAACCTTGATGACATCGACGAGGTTCGGGAGCCGTGGGTGGCCGAAGTCGTGACAGCGAGTATCTCGATCTTTAGCTCGCCCACTGCGCGCAGCGCCATTCGACGTACGGCCTCGCGCGGATCCCTCCTGCGGGTGGCCGGCCTCTCACCCGGTTTTCAGGGCGATCCCGGTATCTGGTGGGCCACCACAGAGGGGTATGTCACACTGGAGGGGCTGGCGCAGGCAAAAGGCGAAGCAGCGGAGGCCTGGAAACTCCCCAGCGCAACGGACGCCGGGCGAGGCTGGTGGGGAGCGATTCGATCCGACGCAAATGTACGCGCTGGACCAGCCGGCACGGCACCGTTGCTCGGGCAGCTTCACTCAGGAGACCGAGTTAAAGTGCTCGCTGAGGAAGAAGGGACCCTGGCTGATGGAAGTCGTCTCTGGTACCGGATCGATGGCGGGCGGTTTGCTGGCGGCCGCGTGCACAGCTCGCTCATCAGCCGTTTACCGGATCCCAAGCCTAATACCACCGCACCAGAGGGTGCGTCAGGCGGTGGAACCTGGCTGGTGGTGGACCGCAAGGCGACATCCCTTACGGTCATGACTGACGGCGAGGTCCAATTCGTCACCTATGTCAGTCTGGGTCGCGCGGGCGTGGAAACCCCCATCGGTCTGTACTCCACTTTCGGAAAGTATTTGACCGACGATATGACCAGCACCAGCGTTGCCGATGCCGACCGCGAGTACGACTTTCCAAACGTTCCTTTCACCCAGTATTACCGGACAGGGGGCTACGCCATACACTCCGCCTACTGGCATGATCAATTTGGCGGAAGTGCAAGCCAGGGGTGTGTCAACGTCACCTGGTCTGATGGGGCCTATCTCTTCGATCTCACGACACCCTATGTGGTGCCTGGCAATTTCGTCCGCTGGGCCGAGCCGGATCAATCAACCCCGGTCGTCATCGTCGGCTAGTGGATCCGTCTTCTCAAGCTACCTATGCGGATACCGATCGACATTTCGTTGGGACGAGCCGGTCACGTCGCAGCTGGTGAAAGCCGGCTGGTCAGGCCGTGCACCGCTGTCTATGTGATACGCTGGAAGTCGAAACTAGAACACCACATTTACGGGAGCACCAATTTATGAAGAGAATCCCTGTCGCCGTCCTCGCCGGAATTACAGCCCTGCTTCTTCAGTCACAATCTAGCTCAGCGCAGGACGGCGGCCGCACCGTTGCCGCTGCTGCGATGCGCGATCAGTCTGGCGCTCTCGTGGGCTCCATCGCATTTGTACAACAGAACGGTTCGGTGCAGGTGCGTGCTGAAGCGTGGTCAATTGCCCCCGGCTTCCACGGCTTTCACGTGCATTCCGTGGGAAGCTGCCAGGGTGATTTTGCGAGTGCCGGCGGGCACTTGAACCGTGCACCCGTGGGTCATGCTCAGCATGATGGCGATATGCCCTCGCTCTTCATTCAGATGGATAGCTCTGGCAGCCTCCGATTTGAAACCGATCGGTTCACAGTCGCCGACCTGTTCGATGGCGACGGCTCCGCGGTGATCGTCCACGCACTGCCGGATAACTTCGGGAACATTCCCACTCGCTACGCACCTGAGCCCGACACCACAACACTCAACACCGGCGATTCTGGCGGCCGCGTGGCCTGTGGCGTAGTGGAGTAGACGGGTATTCATGAGTGAAGAGTGAAGAGTTAAGAAAGAGGGTAGCGGACGCTGGTGGCCACACTCTTAACTCTTCACTCTTAACTCTTCACTCTTCACTATTCATGACGGCTGGTAGACCACCACGGCAAGTGGTTTAGATCGAAAATCGTTGACGGGAGTCAGATCGTCCGGGCACGCGGAGATGGCCACCAGAATGTCTCGCTCCGCCCGCAAATCCACGTAGTCACCGGCGTCAGAAAACGGCGCCCCCATACTCTTACTTCCATCGATCCCACCGCTGCCCATATTCATAAAGAAGTTTAGACAGCCACCGTCACGAATGTCTTCCCGTGCAATGCCAAATGGGGCGAGGGCAGCGGCAAAATTGTCGCGACAGCCTTTGAGTCCCCACATCCCCGTCCAGAAGTGGCGCAGCTCCTCACTGCAGAAGGCACCTCCCCACCAGTGCTTGCCCACGGTGTCCGCGACAATCGTCACCATGGGCACGCAGTCCAGGTCATACAACACATCGCCCGTAGTGAGGTGCTGCTTGAAATTCATCGAGAGGCTGTAGCGAACCGAGACTTGTTTGCGAAAATCGCTCCGGTCATAGACAAGCACATCCGGTACTTGCTTTCCTTCCACATCAACGATGCGGATAATCTGTCCCTGGCCAACATCAAAGGCAGCAGCGCCTTTAGCCGGCACAACTTGCATCTGAATGATCCGTCCTGAGATAGACCCCTTACCGGTCACTGATACGGGCTGATTGGACGCCATACTGCCTCCGATTGGCGCGCAGTATACCGGAAGACGACGACGCGGTCAGGATGCGAGAGAAGCGCTCCATTGAACCGCATCATGGTAGATCGAGGGAAGGCTGGTCTCGTCGATCCCTGCTTCACGAGTGAGCGTTCGCACATCCGGCCAAGTCCCTTGCTCGTATCCAGTGCAAATGTCAAGCAGTCGACGCTCCGCACCAGGTGCTCCGAGGAGTGCGTCCTTGAGCTCCAGGGAGAGAGGTAACATGGCAACGACTTCATCACGTGGCCGACTGAGGAGCAAATCCACTTCCGCAAAGAGTCCCAGAAGGAACATCTCGCCCGGGTTTGTGGCACTCGGATCCAGACTTGCCAGACCTTCGCAGAATTTTCCACGGAAAAGCGCTTCACGCACCAGCTCTGCTGGTCTTCCCTCCGCTGCCTCTCTGAGCGCAATAACCGATGCCCAGCGGAGCATGCCGAGTCGGCCAAACATCATGACCGCCTGACGGATACTTCGAATCGGCAGCCGAACTCCCGAGGCCGCGGAATTCGCAAACATCAGCAGTTTGAAGGACAGCGTTGGATCATGCTTGATGATCTCTTCAATGGCCGTTGGGTCAATCTCATCCCGGTTCAGCTCCTGTAACAGACGTAACCGTTCAATCTTACCCACACTAATTTCCGGGGACTCCACAACCTCAGGTGAAGCCAGGCAGCGCCCCTGGAAGAGCGTGAAGCCAAGCTTCTGCGCATGATGCCAACCTATCTGTGTGTCAAGATTCTCCGCGGCCAGCTCTGCGCGGTGCTCACGAAATGTCTGGGCCACTTCCGCAAGCTGCATATCGCGTGCACCCCGGCAGTCTACTTTTATCACGTCGACAAAGTGCAGCAAGTGCGGTGGAACCCAGGAAAATCCCAAGTAGTCAGTCAGCACCAGGCGGTAACCTCGTCGACTCAAACGTGAACAGGCCTCCACCACAGCATCGCCAAAGCGCACATACGGTCCAATTTGCACCGCAATGGACTTCGCGGGAAACAACAGCGCAAAATCATCGATCAGCGTGGCCGTGCTGAAACTGAGGTACGCGGGCACCCCTCCGGTCAAGGCCTCAATTCCGTGGACAAGGAACGCGGTATCCAGCGAACGCAGCGTGCCTGTGTCCAGCTCCGATTCGATAACGTTCGTGAGCGGCCCATCGCGGAAGATCAGCTCATATCCCTGCACATCGCCACGTGCATTGAAGATTGGCTGGCGAGCAACAAATGCATTTGCAATGCCCCGAGATTCAGAGCGCCGCGCAAGCATCATGCAGATGTTCCTATCTGGACATTTGATATCACTTCATTAAGAACGGTACCGCAGAGAGCGCTGGGATGGTCCACCGGGCCGAAGGGCTTTCCGCTACTCCTGGCATGATGGAGTGCTGGGAGTAGAGTTTGGGTATCTGGTAGAGAGACCTATCCAGCCAGTGACGAGCTCCATTTCAATGCCTCATGGTAAAGGGCCGGAAGCGCGGCATCGGTGATGCCCGCGATTCCTGAAAGCTCCGACACGTAACCCCAGTCCGCGTTCTCATAGGCCAGGCACAGGTCGTAGTACCCCCGTAGAGCCGATGACTCACCCTCCAGCGCGAACCTGACCTCGTCTGAGAGTGGCAGAAGCGGGAGTAGCTCCGCCATTGGGCGACCAATCAGTAAGTCGATCTGCGCAAAAAGCCCCAGCAGAAATGCCTCACCGCCCTTAGGCGAACGCGACGCCAGCTCCGAAACCTTCTCACAAAAACGCGCGCGGAAGAGCGCCTGTTGCACCAGCTCACTGGGACGGCCGGATCCGGTCTCCTTCAAGGTCACCACGGAGGCCCAGCGCACCATGCCGTTTCTCCCGAGCATCATGACACCCTGCCGAATACTGTTGACCGGTTGACGCAGCCCAGTGGCGGCGGAGTTCACAAACATCATGAGCTTGTAGGCAAGGCCCGGATCGCGCTTGATGATCTCTTCAACTGCGCCAGGATCAAGCTCCTCTTTCGACATCTCCTTAAGTAGTCGGAGGCGCTGAAACTTCCCGGTGTTGAGGTCCGGCGATTCAATAACCTCTGCACCACCCAGAAATCGCCCCTGGAACAGGGTGAAGCCCAGCTCCTGAGCGTACTTCCAGCCAATCTGGGTATCCAGGTGCTCAGCCACCATGATGACTCGACCGCTCAGCGCCTTGGATACGGCCATAAGGCGGCGCTCATCAACGTCCGAGCAGTCCACCTTCACAATGTCCACCAACTCCAGCACGGGCACCGGAATGCGAGGAAAGGCACAGAAATCTGAGAGCACGAGGCTGTAACCCCGACGCGCCAGTCGGTTAAGCACTTCCATCACTGAATCCGTGAATCGCACACCTGGACCAAGTTGGACTGCAATGGCCTCCGATGGGAACATGAACGGGTACTCATCGATGATGGTGGAGGTGCTGAAACTCAAGAATGCTGGCAGGCCGCCTGTAAGCTCCTGAATCCCGTGCAGCAGGAACGCCGTATCCAGAACCTGGAGCGTGGCCTGCTGGAGCTCTGTTTCCGTGGCATCTGCCAGCGGCCCGGAACGAAACAAGAGCTCATAGGCCTGAACTGCGCCCTCTGCGTCAAAGATGGGCTGGCGTGCTACGAAATCGTGAGCAGCATGCTCAACGGCTGGATTCACGATGGCCATGTTGGCTCGCGCCCTTGCTTCTCTGTGAGTCACCAATTGGTGCGATTTTCTAAACGGAATAGCTGGAAACGGCGGGATGGCCTGGTAGGCAGGCAGCCGGCTGCGTTAGGTTTTGAATCCTGGGATTGATCATCCAAACGGCCATAGGTGAGGCCTGTGCACGTAGCACCTATTCATAGTATGAGCCCAGACCGACAATCTGCATTGAGAGAAGGTGGCGCGATCACATGAGCGACTATGAATATGATCTGGTGGCTATTGGATCAGGACCCGCCGGTCAGCGGGCCGCCATCCAAGCAGCCAAGCTCGGCAAGCGAGTTGCCATTGTCGAACGAAAAGCCGTGGTTGGAGGGGTATGTGTCAACACCGGCACGATTCCTAGTAAGACGCTTCGTGAAGCCATTCTTCATCTTTCCGGGTATCGCGAACGCAGTGTCTACGGCGCATCATACGCGGTAAAGAAGCACATCAATGTTGAAGATCTCTTCTACCGAACGCAACAGGTCATTCGGAATGAGATCGATGTTACCCGTCACCAGTTATTCCGAAACGATATCGATCTGTTCAGCGCGAGCGCAACCTTTGCCGATCCACACACGCTGCGTCTCCATCTCGTTGACGGCAGCGGTCAGCGAGAGATTACGGCGGAGCACATCGTTGTGGCTACTGGCACATATGCCACCTCTGATCCGCATGTCCCACTTGATGGCCAACGCATTTTCACAAGCGATGATGTACTCCGGTTGGACTCGCTCCCGAAGTCACTCGCGGTGGTCGGCGCGGGGGTCATCGGCTGTGAATATGCTTGCCTGTTCTCCACTCTTGGCGTCCGCGTCACCCTCATTGACAAGCGCGACCAGCTCCTCCCCTTTGTGGACAGAGAGATCTCAGACATGCTCGCCCACCATATGCGCGAGGAGCGAGTCACCCTGCGCCTGGGTGAGGACGTACGCGGCGTGGAGCCAATTGACACGGAGCTCGGCCCGCGGGTGCGGCTTTGCCTGAAGTCAGGAAAAGAGGTTGTTACGGAGCGAGCTCTCTACAGCGTGGGACGCACCGGTGCTACCGATCGCCTCAATCTGTGTGCCGCCGGGGTGCGTCCGGACGATCGCGGGCGCTTGCGGGTAAATGAGCAATACAAGACCGAGGTTCCGCATATTTTTGGCGTTGGTGATGTCATCGGATTTCCGAGTCTGGCTTCCACATCAATGGAGCAGGGTCGCATCGCTGCTTGCCATGCATTCAATGTGGAATGCGTCAGCGTCCCGGGGCTCTTCCCCTATGGAATTTACACGATTCCGGAGATCTCCATGGTGGGTCGAACTGAGGAGGAGCTTACGGGAGCCAACGTCCCGTATGAAGTGGGCCGCGCAAGCTATCGTGAGATTGCCCGAGGCCAGATCATTGGAGATCGCACGGGCCTACTCAAGATCATTTTCAATCTACACACGCGCCAGATTCTGGGCATCCATATTATTGGCGACGGCGCCAGTGAGTTGATTCACATTGGCCAAGCAGTCATGGCCTTTAACGGCACGGTAGACTACTTCGTGAACACCGTTTTTAACTACCCAACTCTCGCCGAATGTTACAAGACCGCCGCGTTTGACGGGATCAATCGCCTAGCAGCCTGACTCTATGGCGGGAGTCGCGTACCAGTTCGCACGTGGCTCCCGCCTGAGCAGTCTAAGCCGTCTTAGGTCCGAAGCGAGACCTGAGAAACCCGTGGATCTGCTCTCGATTATCCTTGTAGATGTGCAGCGCTGGAGGCGCGACGGAGGCAATGATGATGACCAACACAATGGGAATCAGGTACTTGTCAACATCCGGGATCACACTACCCAGGAAATAGCCGGCGACCGTGAGACCAATCGACCAGCCTAGCCCCCCCAGAACGTTCCAGAATAGGAACTTCCGGTAGCTCATCTGAGCCATTCCCGCAACAATCGGAACAAAGGTGCGGACAGCCGGCAGGAAGCGGGCCAGGACAATGGCTTTTCCACCATGCTTCTCATAGAACTCGTGTGCCGTTACGAGGTGCTTCTTATGGAACCAGAATGAGTCCTCGCGACTGAACAGCTTTCGCCCATAGCGCTCGCCAAACCAGTAACCCACACTGTCGCCCGTAATCGCGGCGATAGGCCAGAGCACCAGCATCAGTGGCAAATTGAGCACCTGCTGCGAAGCCAGGAGCCCAAGCGTAAAGAGCAGACTGTCACCAGGTAAGAAGAACCCGAAAAACAGTCCCGACTCAGCAAAGATCACCAAGAAGACGACGAGATAAACAAGTGGTCCAATCGAAGCCACGATCGACCTGAGGAACTCGGCTAGATCAAGATGCACGTGGAATAGGCTCCCTTTTGAGGTAGGCGCGGTATTGTAGCCGCTTTATGACGCCGGCCGCCGAATCAGCGCCAGATTCAAGACACTACCCAAGTGTTCCAACGACATCACCTGGTCGACGGTCTCACGCGCGGCCGATGGAGCTATCCCGGCCCAGTCCGCACAGCCCAGGTACTTTTCAACTAGCTCAGCATCGGACATCGGGTTAGCGGGACTTCCCTTACCGAAGTCGGCGAATCCGCGGATGACGGATCCGTCGGCCCGTTCTATCTCGATGATCGTTCGCATCTTGTCATAGCCCGCGGCCTCCGCATCCGGATGGGTCCCAAAATGAATTCGCTCGATCATTGCCCGAACGTCCGGGCGATTCACCACTTCGTCGGTAAACTCGGCAAGTCCAGCTCGCCGATCAAGAAGGAGGATGGCCATGCAGAACTCCATACTGAATTTGGCCTGGAGCTCCGTGGAGGGCCGGTGGTGAATGAGCGCATTGGGCATGTTTTGATTGGTTCCCACTGAGACCTTACGGACATCATCTGGATTGATATCGTGCTGGCAAATCAAATCCAGCAGCAGCCCCATGCCAGGGTGTGTAAGCGAGCCCGATGGATGGGGCTTGATGGAAACACCGGGATCCGCAAACGTCCACGGATTCCCGAGCTTGCCCTCAATCAACTCTGGCTCGTATCCGCCCGCGGCCGCCTTGAAGAAACCACGCCCCGCTTCCAGAACGATGGGCGTGGCGGTGAGCCCACGGAGCGCCAGATCCGCGGCCACCAGCCCATTCTCCGCCGCTCGCCCCGCGTGAAAGGGCTTCATCATCGTGCCGAAATTCTCTCTGAGGCCGCTCGCCTGGCTCGCCGCGATTCCGAGGGCGGTGCAAGCCGCATCCGCGGTGCCTCCCTGAAGCCGCACACAGGCCATGGCAGCGCCCAGTGTACCAATGGTGCCCGTGGAATGGAATCCATCCTGATAATGCCGTGGAAAAATGGCTTCGGCAATCTTGCACTCCACCTCAACGCCAATCTGGTACGCCAGGAGGAGATCTGCACCGGTCAGAGCCCGCTGCTCCGCAATAGCCAATGCGGCCGGCAGAACCGGCGCGGTGGGATGAGTCAGCAATCCATAAACGCGGTCCGCGCTGGTGGCAAGCTGAGTATCATCATAGTCATCCGCGTGAATTGCCACGCCGTTTAGAAATGCTGCGAATCGAGCTGGCGCCGCTAATTTGGTTCCGATCACCGTGGCATCCGGCCGACCCGCCAGATCGAGAACATGGGCACGGAGGATCTCACTCGCCTGACTCCGCGATCCGGCGAGCGCTAGGCCAAGCCCGTCAAGAATCGACCGCTTCGCCAGATGCAGGACATCCGCGGGAATATCCGCCAAGGACACCGATGT
>JBJXFJ010000011.1:0-16748 GCA_046154735.1 Chloroflexota bacterium
CGTAGCTCAGGTGAGGGATGTGCTGGGCACCAGTCGCCGCTACGCTCTGGCACTGATGGCGCATCTTGACGAGCGCAAGGTGACGCGGAGGGTGGGGGATGAGCGCGTATTGATGTGAGCGCGATGCAACAACCCCAATCGGCGAATCCGAATCGGCGATCGGTTCGACTGCCGTCATGGAACTATGCTTGGAAGGGCGCCTATTTCGTCACGGCTGTCACGGCGCAGCGCGCGTTGCTTTTTGGATCGATCCAGGGTGATTACGTATGTTACTCCAGTGCGGGTGCTACCGTGGATGAAGAGTGGCGACGCTCTAGAGAGATCCGCGCAGAGATCACACTCGCTTCTTACGTTGTGATGCCAACTCATATTCACGCAATTGTGTGGATTGCGTCTGAAACCAACCCTGAGAAGTCTCGGGATGACGCGGATACCGTAGGGGCGACTGGCCGGTCGCCCGCGCTCCCATCCAGGCCAAAGGGGCCGGGTGCAAGATCCCTGGGCGCGCTCATTGCCAGTTTCAAGGCCGCCGTCACGAAACGTGTCAATGACCGTCGTGGTACACCAGGCGCTCAAATCTGGCAACGAAGCTATTACGAGCACATCATCCGCGATGAGCAAGAGCTCAACCGCATTCGCCAATACATCCTGGACAATCCATCCCTTTGGAATGACGATCCCGAAAACCCGGAGCGCGTCTCCTCCCGTTCACGACCCCGGTAACCCGGCTCCGTTGTCACATCGGCGCACAGCGGACACTGGCAGGGCACCCCGATGCAGACGGCTGTGAAGGCGGCGAACGCCGTAGGGGCGACTGGCGGTCGCCCGCTCCCCCACCCAGAACGAGGGAACCAGGCGCGACATCAGTCGGTCAATTCATCACGAGCAGGGATATCGCGACGGGCGACCGCCAGTCGCCCCTACGGATGGCGGCGTCCTCCGGAGCGGACGCAGGTTGGGGAGCCCGATGCAGACGGCGTGAATGATGTGGATGCCGTCGGGGCGATCGTTTGGTCGCCCGTGCCCCCACCCGGAACGAGGGAACCAGGCGCGACATCAATCGGTCCATTCATCGCCGGCCGGGAGATCGCGGCGGGCGACGGGCCAGTCGCCCCTACGGATGGCGCGATTCTCCAGAGCGGACGCAGGTTGGGGAGCCCGATGCAGACGGCGTGAATGATGTGAATGCAGTTGATGCGATCGTTTGGTCGCCCGCGCCCCCACCAGGAACGAGGGAATCGGGCGCGACATCACGCGGTTTGTTGGTCGCCGGCAGGGATATCGCGACGGGCGACCGCCCGTCGCCCGTACGGATGTCTGGATCCACCAGAGCGGACGCTGCCCGGGCGTGCTGATGCAGACGGCGGTGAGATTGCGGACGCCGTAGGGGCGACTGGCCGGTTGCCCGCGCCCCCACCAGGAACGAGGGAATTGGGCGCGACCTCACCAGGTGCAGTCATCGCCAACCGGGATATCCCAACGGGCGACCAGCCAGTCCCCCGTGCAGACGACGCCGCCCTCCGGAGCGGACGCAGGTTGGGGACCCCGAGGCAGACGGCGTGAATGGTCCGGATGATGAAATGCCCACTGGGAACGCTCCCAGTGGGCCAGCGGTCTGGATATCGGGCTGCGCTTGCGAGTTCTGCTCACGCTCTGCGATCCTCAGACTGCAATTGAGGTGCAGCCATGACCACTCCCAACTACGAGGTCTTCGCGATCAAGTACGCCGAGCGCGATGCGCGACGCGCAGAACATTTCATTGGCGGCGATCCGCATGATGCTCCCATGCCTATGGACTACTTCGTATGGCTCATTCGGAACGATGCGCGCACCATTCTGCTTGATATGGGCTACACTGCCGAGGTTGCGGCGAAGCGTCGGCGCAGGCATCTTCGTGCCCCCAAAGATGGGCTTGTCATGCTGGGGGTGGACGCCGCGACGATTGACACGGTCATCATTTCCCACATGCACTATGACCACGTGGGCACGTATGCGGATTTTCCAAACGCGGTGTTCCATATCCAGGACGACGAGATGAGCTTCGTCACCGGTCGACACATGCGCCACAACCAGTTCAGACACAGTTTTGAGGTGGACGACGTTCTAGGAATGGTGCGGCTGGTCTACGCAAACCGCGTCGCGTTCCATCAGGGTGATGATGAGATCGCCCCTGGCGTGAGCGTCCACAAAATTGGGGGGCACACCGCGGGCTTACAGTCAGTGCGAGTGCACACCGCACGCGGCTGGGTGGTCCTGGCTTCCGATGCATCGCATTACTACGAGCACATGGAGACCGGCCGCTGCTTCCCCACAACCTTCCATCTGGGACAGATGGTGGAAGGGTATGCCACACTCCGTGGACTGGCAGAGTCACCCAAGCATGTGATTCCCGGGCATGACCCGCTGGTTATTGCTCGATACCCCGCCCCCGCAAGGGAGCTTGATGGGACAATTGTACGATTGGACGTCATGCCGGCGGACGAGAGTTAGCTCGCACCTGCCATTTTCGGCGAGGTTGAAGACGGGAGCTCCTGCTATCGGTGATCCCCGTCGCCATGAATGGTGTTCCGCTCATAACGAGACTGGAGTTTTTCTATATTTGCCTGGGCTACATCGTCCAGAGTGATATCAAGCTCGGTACAGATCTGGGCCATGTACCAGAGCACGTCGCCCAGCTCCAGCTTCAGGGCCTCGCGGTCGTCTTCTGAGATCTGTCCGCCTTTGTCGCGGAAGATCTTCTTGATCTTCCCGGCTACCTCACCGGCTTCATTTACAAGGCCGAGGGTGGGGTAAACGATGGGGTGGTCCGTTTCGACGAGGTTCCAGGTTTTCCGCGATTCGTGTTGATATTCTGCAAACCGATCCATTGCCATCAGATCCCTTTTGCGCGCAGAGACAATATTAAGAGCATGGGCCAGCCAACATACCTGACAGCCCGTGGGTAGGTATCGGCAAAGTCCACATCTGGTGCATGCTCCCCAACGGCTTCCAGGGTGAAACCTGCCCGAACTGGAGCCATAACGAGATCACCGAAGGAGTGGTTGACGCTGCCAGGCCGCGTGATCAGCCCGGTGTCCGGATCGGTGAAGCGCGCCTGACTCCCCCGCAAGAACATGGCCGGGTGCAAGGTGGAGATCACCGCCCGACCCTGGGGACGCAAGACACGCCGCATTTCGGAAAAGAATGGCTCCAGCTCGTGAATGTGCTCCAGGACCAGCGCACTGATGGCGCAGTCAAATGTGCCATCGCGGAAGGGAAGCGCCTGATGCATATCATGCACCACAAATGAGGCATCTTGGCCCTGGAGTCGACTCCGGGCCCGGGCCATCATTTCCGTGGAGAAATCCACCCCGGTGACTCGGGCCCCATTGCGCGCGCACCAGAGCGCATGACGCCCCGTGCCGCAGCCCAGATCAACCACGGTGCGGCCACGCACATCACCAAGTGCCGCCTGCATGGGTGGAGCCTCGAGCGCGGGGAGAGGGTTCGCATCATGATCATAGACCAGTGCCCACCGGTCATAGGCGGAGCGCACTGTGATCAATGCGCTCCGGTCATCCATCATGATCGATGGCTCCCCTAACGAAGATAGTCAACGGTCGCCTGGTCATAGTCCGACTGCGCAGTCAGGGCGGCCATGAATTCCTTAGGATCGAGTGCGGGGGGCAGTACGCCTGGCGCCGTGGATTCACGGTGTCCGCGCATGGAGTCGTAGGCGGCGCGCGCGGCGGCCTGCAGCGGCGCATGACTCCACCCACCAATGCGGACGCCCTGCGAGGCAAGGTAGACAGGATCAGACAACTCCGGAGTGGCCGAGCCCAACACAAAGGGAAGCGCTGATTGCGCCCGAATTGCCTCCAGCTCGGCGCGCGTGCTCAGGCCCACAAAGAAGAGTCCATCCACGCCTGCCGCCTCGTATGCCTTGGCTCGGCGAAGCACGCTCTCGATCCCCTCGGCGCGAATGGCGCTGGTACGCCCGTAGATCACCGTACTGGGATCGGTCCGGGCGGAGAGAGCCGCGCGCATCTTGCCCGTGCCCTCTTCCACGGAGAGAAATGTCTCACCCGCAGCGCCAAATGCCCGCGGCAGCACCGTGTCCTCAATACTCATGGCCGAGATACCCGCAGTCTCCAGCTCTTGAACGCAGCGCATCACATTGAGCGCATTGCCGTAGCCATGATCCGCATCCACCATCAGCGGCAGGGTGCCAGCGCGTGTGATCCGCCGCGCCTGCTCCACGAACTCAGACAGCGTGAGCACTACGAGATCCGGCGCCGCCAGCACCGTGAGCGAGGCCGTGGAGCCCGCGAACATCATCATCTCATAGCCAAGCGCTTCCGCCGCGCGGGCCGTCAACGGGTCATATACGGAAGCCGGACTCACAAACCTATCACCGGCAAGAATCGCGCGAAGCCGCTCACGCTGCTCATGGGCGCTCATATGGGGTCCTCCATTGTCGAATCGGTGGACTGACACTGTACCCCTTACAGGACTTGAGCGGCTGTAACCCTGATGAGTCAGACTGGCGTCATGAGCCCGCAGGCTGTCATCCCGGTAGCTGCCATCTGATGCGAGGGAATGTGATGCTCACGACTGCTCACAGCTCTCCTCTCCGCTGACTCCCAGCTCCGGCGCACTATCTGATTTCGCAGCAATTCCCCGTAGCGCGGTGGTCTTGTGCCCCGCCCCCGAGAAATCCCTTGATTCCAGATGAAATCCGGCCTCGGGAGCATCCTCGGGGGCGGGGCACAAGACCACCGCGCTACGGAGGATGACTGCGGATGTTTCAGCGATTTTGAGGCGGGGTCACGCTGGTGGCACTGCGGAGCCTCAGGCATCTGAAGTCCCCTGGAGAGATTCGCGTCTCCTACCTCGCAACGGTGAGCAGGCCGGTCATGCCGTAAGCTTCGTGTCCGGGTAAGTGGCAAATGAACTGAAGGCTCCCAGCCTGATCGAACACCACCGTCGTCGTCTTCGTGGCATAGGGCGGGACCGTCACCTCCGTTGGACGCTCGTTGTGAACGGCCTCAGTACCTGTACGATGGGCCTGGTGGACGGAAGGAGGTCCTACGATCCATTCGTGCTCTATAGGGTCGTCATTGCGAAGCGTGATAAGCACTGGCACCCCCACCGGCACGGTCATGTTCGCCGGTTCGAAGCGCGAATATCGGAACACCACGGTGGCCTGGGGTGAGGCAGCCGCTCTCGGCGCGCATCCACTCACTAATCCCGTGAGTAGGAGCGCGCCGACGAGTGCGACGATCTTCACGGCTGCCTACGTCGGGCTCGGCGACCGCGCATGAATGCTGGTGCAGCTACCAGCATCATGGCGCCCGCTCCAATAGCGGCGGGCTGGGCCAGCTCTTCCGCGGGCGACATTGGCTCGAGCCCCGCGGCCATGCGTGAAGGGTTCCCTCGACCACTGGCATCAATCGCGAGGTCATAGCGTAGGTCCGCCGTGGCACTGTTGACCCGCACCTTCGTGAGCCAGGCAGAGGCCGGCACCCAGGCCATTCCGTCATCAGAACGGAGGTCATCCAGCAAGCGCTGATCGGCCGCGGCGCTGTGTGTCAGAGCAAGCCCATTACCCATGTGCGGCAGCATGGCTGGGATCTGATCGGTCAGGAGAAACACGTCTGCCTGTACCTGGTCCGTGGGCTGCCGTCCAAGCCCGAGAATGCGTAACGGCACCCAGGGATTGGACGTTGGAATCGTAATGTGGACCGGCGTGCCATCACCAAGCTGTTGCCCGCGCGCGAGCGCCGCATCCCCATCGAACACGGCAGCAAGAAAGATAGGGCTGCGCTCCGCGTAGAACTCCAGTACCTCGGGTGCGTCCGGCGAAAGGCGGAACCCATGCTCAGTGGCCCAGGCAGCCACGGCTGGCGCTCCACCCTTTAAGACCGTGAGATCCAGTGCATCCACGCGCGTCTGGAGGAGCACCTCCGCGGTTGGTGCCGGAAGCGCGCTTTCGGCCACAGCAGAGCGCAGTGCAATCCGCGGCTCCGTCTCGCGAATCAATCGTTGGAGTGTCCACGCACCACCACGCTCCACACTTGATGGCACATCCGGCAAGGGGATCAGCGTGCCAAACTGGCCGCCACCACCCTGAAACTTAAATGCCGTCACATAGTGCTCGACCCCGTCATGGTAGGCGGCCAGGGTGGTTGTACGCCCCAGATTCACCGCGCCGTTCGAGCCAATCAGCCCGGCGCACGCCAAGGCCGGCGCAGCCGCGCCCAAGGACGCGGCCCCGATCGCGGTGCCCACCGCGATTGCCTGAACTAGACGTCTCATTCCGTCATCTCCAGTGGGCCGGTTGCCCAATGTGAAGGAAGACGCGAGAGAGTCCGTTTGAGTTCCCAGGTCGATCGATTGGTCCCTCGTGCGCCTCGCGATCTCGTCATTCGAACGAGGATTCAAAACGTTGAATCGTGTGTGATCGCCAGGAGCGCATCCGCGCGAGAGCACTGTTCTGCGGGGACAGGTACAATCCGCTCCGTATTCTTCACAGAACGGCGGGGGATTAGCCATGGCCTATGAGATCATTGAGCATGCCCTGAAGACTGATGAGCACGGCGTAGCCGGATACATCGCGTATCCGCGACGCGCTCAACCAGGTCCGGCACTTCTCCTGGTCCACCAGTACACCGGGCTGACGGGTTACTTGAAGATCGAGGCGCGCAAGTACGCCAAGCTCGGCTACACCACCGTGATCCCCAATCTCTATGAGATCATGGGGCATCCGTCAGTGACCCACATTCATCTGGGCGCGGAGATCCAGCGTCAGACATCGGATGCTCAATTCATCGCCGCCATCAACCAGGGCTGGGAATATGTACTGGCCCGTCCGGATGTGGACCCTGAACGAGCCGCTGTGGCGGGCTATTGCATGGGGGGCCGAATTGCCCTCCACTTTGTGGCCGCCACGCCCAATGTGCGCGCATTCGTCGGCTATTACCCCACCGTTCGGGACGAGCCCAAGACAGAGATGCGGCCGCGCCGGGGCTGGGAGGCCGCCCTCGATTTCAAGTGTCCGTCACTGGTCATGTTTGGGGCCGATGAATCCGTCTCACCCGTGGCCATCCAGGAGCTCCTCTGGAAAGCGCTACTTGAGAACGGCCAGCGGCTAGAATGGCACTACTTTGCGCATGGCGGGCACGGGTTCATCGACCCTGACGCCTTCTATGATCCGCACGTGGGTGAGCTCGCCTGGCCGCTGGTGGTGGACTTTCTTCAGCGCGAGCTCGGAAACTTCGAGCGCTAGCGCGTCGGTCCACTCGGGGAATGGGCTCGCACTGAGGCCCGCGTCTGACTCGGCTTACTGCTGGGCCAGGCCGTGCCGGAGGGCAAACGCCACCACTTGAGCGCGATTGTGGAGGTGGAGCTTCTGAAGAATATTCTTCAGGTGATACTTGGTGGTGTTCTCGCTGACTACGAGCTTCTGGGCGATCTCCTTGTTCGATGCTCCGGCCACAAGGAGCTCGAGCACCTCGCGCTCGCGGGCAGTCAGCGGAGTGATCATGTCCGCGTCATCACCGGTGCCGATCATCTGGGCTGAGTGCGATGCTGACGCGGAACCACCGCTGAGCGGTGGGGGTGTTGGCCGACGACTCAAGCGCGAGAATTCCGACAAGAGCTTGGATGCCAGCGCGGGGGTGAGCGCCGGCTCACCTCGAGCGGCCGCCTGAACATGTGCCACCAGCTCCCGCGGCTCCAGATTTTTCAGCAGGTACCCCTGTGCTCCGCTCTTCACGGCGTCAAATAGATCATCTTCAGACTCCGAAGCCGTGAGGACAACGATTGACAACGCGGGCATCTCGTGCTTGAGCAGCCGCGTTGCCTCGAGGCCGCCCATCTCCGGCATATCCAGGTCCATGAGCAAGACATCAGGATAGAGCTCACGCGCCAGATCCACGGCTTCCCGGCCGTTGGCCGCTTCTCCAACAACCTCGATTCCGCCGGCAAGCAGAAATGCCTTGACTCCCTCACGGACCAAGGCATGATCATCAGCCAGGAGAACGCGGACAGACATTGAGGTTGCTCCAGACGTGAAACTCGGCACCGATCAATATGAAGTGACTGTACGAGGTAGGGCGGGAGGTTCGCAGAGAAGCTGGCCGCTAGGCCGAAAGCGCGGCCAGCTTGGAACGCGTGTCTTCTAATCTCGCCCGGGCAGTCTCTTCCATGTGCTCCAGGGTTCCCTCTCCCAGGCGGTTGAGTAGCAGGTCAAAATCAACTCGCCGAAGCACATGCAGCTCGGTGGGTGTGCGAGCCCTCACCGTGGCCGTACGCGCCGTTCTGCGGAGAAAGCTGATTTCGCCAAAATAGTCGCCTTCAGTGAGAGTGGCCACAATCTGCTCATGGGCATCTTCATCGTGGACCACGATCTCCACTTCACCGCGTCCGATGATGAACAGCTCATCCCCCAGGCTGCCCTCGCGCACAATGTCCTGGCCAGGCAGACGCTCCATAAAGAGCAGCAGGTTCGATGTTTCCTCGATCACCTCAGGAGGGAGGCTTGAGAACGGGGCGAGCTTGCTCAAACGACGCATCGCCTGGCGAGCGCCGCTCACAGCGGCTTCACCCAACTCATCCTTGAGGAGCTGCACATACAGGCCCTGTCGATCTAGCAGCTCGTCATGCGTGCCCGACTCCACCACCTGGCCGTCATCCATCACGTAGATAGTGTCGGCATCCTCAACGCTGCCAATGCGTTGGGCGACAAGGATGAGCGTGCCGGATGAGGCGCTCGCCCGGAGCTTGAGCTCCATTGCTCGTTGTGTAGGAGGATCCAACGCCGACATCGCGTCGTCCATCAAGACCACTGACGCATCCCGAAGGAGCGCCCGCGCAACGCTAAGCCGCTGGCGAGTAGATGCGGGCAGCGTTGGATCGCGGTCACTGGTGATCGTATCGTAGCCACCGGGCAATCCACTCACAATCTCGTGTAACCCGGCTTCCATGGACGCATGGAGCACCTCATCCTCAGTGGCATCCGGCTTGGTAATGCGGATGTTCTCGTAAATCGTGGCGTTGAGGACAAATGTATCCTGCGTAAGCACGGTAAGCTGAGAACGCAGCGTGTCACGTGTCACGGTGGCCGTATCCACACCATCCCAAAGCACCTGTCCGGAGGTCACGCCCTCCAGGCGGGGTAGTAGCGTGATGAGATTGGCTTTCCCCGATCCAGTAGGCCCAACGAAGGCGATCTTCTTGCCCGCGGGGATGTCCGCGTTCAGACCCTTGAGGATAACCTTGCCGCCATTCTGGCTGAGCTTCACATCTCTGAGCTCAATGGCCGTCTGCAATGGCTGGAGTGGCAAGCCACCCACTGGCTCCTCTTCTGGCTTCTGATCAAACACCTTGCGTAGTCGATTCAAGCCATCGGCGCCCTGAGTCAATGCCTGAGTAGCGCCCGCGAATTGGCCCGCTGGACCATACAGGCGCAGCAGCAGAAGATAAAACGCGGCCAGCGCACCTGCCGTGAGGTCCTGCCCTTCGGAGAGAATGACAATCGCTCCGCCGGTAATCAATATGGCAACCTGCGCGGCATTGGTAATGAGCATGCTGGCCCGGGCGAACGTGGAGGTGACCAGCGTGGTGCGCACATTCAGATCGCGATTAATCTGCAGCCTTTCCTCAAACCGCGTAACGGCCGGCAGCCGGGCATTCCAGAAGCGCAGAAATCGCTGTCCGGCGAGATTTTCAAAGAGGGCCTGTTGAATCTCGCTGGCTCGCCGGGAGCCTTCACGCTGGAGCTCACGCGTGGTCACTCTGCCTGTTCGGGCGGAAAATGCAAAGAGGGGCAGCCCGGCGATTGCAATTCCCGCAAGCACCAGATTGGTGGACAGCATGGAGAATCCAAAGAGCAGCATGGCCAAACCGTTACTGATCAGCGGCACCAATCCGGTGGAGAGCGAAGCAGGCACGTAGGCGATGTCTGTGAAGAATCGCTGGCTGATATCCGTGGCGGCCGTGCGCGCATGAAACGTGACCGGCAACCGCTGCATGTGCCCGAAAAAGCGGCGCCGCAGCTCGGTATTCACACTCTGGCTCACCGTGGCCACTAGATACGTCTGACGGATCCGGGCGATGGTGTTAATGATGAACATGAACACCATTGCACCAAGTAACAGTAAGAGAGTGGGTATCCGCTCGTTCACGGCAATGGGCTCACCGGCATTGCCGATATTCATGATCGCAAAGGGCAGCGGTCGCCGGCTGAGAATCTGGTCAATGAGAAATCGGAACGCAAACGGGACAAACAGGTCAAATGAGAGCCCCAGGAGGATCGTCACCATGACCCAGGCCAGCGCACCGCGATAGGGCGCGAAGTAGGGAGCGACTTCCTTGACCGCCTCGATCATTGAGCCGCCGCCGGTCTGGTTCGCCGCTTCAAGCCGTCGGAGCCACTGTCCCTCAACAACCTGCAGCGGCGGACGGTAGGCAGCCCGAAACGCATCCGAATTGCCCTTGCGCGCTTCCGCAATCAGGCGCTGGAGCCGATCTGCGCCCCGCCACGAGATGAGGTACATCACAAATGCCGCGGCCACATTGGAAGCTACCGGAGAATGACGCTCGGCTCTCTGCCGAGCGTACTCCAGCACCGACTGAAGCTGACCTTCCTCACGCATCTTGTTCACGCGAGCGGGCATCTCGATGTACTCAGTCGCACCCGATTGCGCGGCCAGGTAACCGGCCAAACCATCAACCCAGAAACGTCCCAACGGATGCCCGGGACCGAGCAGTGCGTCCGCAATGATGGGTGTGAGCACGATCTCAGCCGGTAGGCCGGGTGATTCCGAGCTAATCAACAGACAATGCAACGGCTCCGGAGGCGCTGGCTCATGGTCATGATCATGAGGCACATCCACCAGGCACAGGTGTACCGCTGTGAGATCGCTCACACTTTTGGAGAGGGACGCGGCTATCTTCGCGGTGGCCTCTCGATAGGCCGGAATGAGCGAATCCAGCCGCTCCTCAGCCCAGGAACCGGAACGAGCATGAAACACCAGAGGTCCATCAGCACGTGTCACGATTTCTGCACTCATGCAACCTCCCTTCAGTGGCGGAGCGGTATACTCGGCAACGTCCTGCCGGAGGACCACCAGTTCTAAAGCGACATTGTGGCATGTGAGCCAGCCCTGGACCAACGTCCGGTTGCGTTACAGAAAGTGGTGACCTCCGCGGACTGGCAACCTCTGAACCAGAGATTCACTCGAATCAATTGCATGCGAGCATCGGTATCGTTCATTATCGGACCGTATCGAGCGCACAAGCGCGGTTCACCGACTGAAAGGATACTGTGAACGGTTCCAACGGCAGCGCCATACCAGAGGGATATCTGCGTGAACAGTTCCGAGATCTTGAGATCGCCTTTGCGCCAGGATCTCACGCGGAGACCGTGCGCAAGGAGTTTGCGCAACATGCCAGGCAGATGCTGGCGGCCGCGCTGCGGCAGCTAAAGCTCCCGGCAAAGTTCGCGATTCAACCCAATCCGATTCTGATCATCTGTCGAGATAGCCTGGCGGACGGCTCCGTTGAGGCCGTTGGCGATCCTTCACTCAGCATCATCTCGGTCGTCCTGACACCCGCGGTCCCCGCCTACGGACTGGCCCGGGAGATCGCCCGGGTCATCTTGCATCGCGTGCAGTCGCTGGGGGTCACCCCGGATGTTACTGAGCGCTCTGTCGCGCTTACCCATCCGGAAGGTCTGGACTTTGTCATCGGTGGTATTGCGCGGGCTATAGCGACCCGAGTGGAGGTTCGACTCCCATTTTCCAGCCGGTCCGGCGAACAGCGTGCTGCGGATGAGATTTGCCGGGAAGTGGGGCGGGAAAATGACTGGAAGCTGCCCGTCTACGATTGCCTGATCGGCGGCCCTGACCATGCTCCCAGCAGTGAATCGTACTGGGCGATGGCCGAGTCATTTGGAGACTATCTGCTCACGCGCGACGGTCCCAACGCCTGCACTGAGTTTCTCCGAGAGACAGCCGGGGGTGATATCTCCTATGCGTCGGCGGTCGCGTATGGCAAATACATCGAGGGCCTGACCGTTGAGTGGGTGGAAGGACAGCTCCGGCGCGGAAGCGGACGCCGCACCGTGAGCTGGACCGCTTTTCTAAAGCGCTCCGTACCCTACTTCCGACCGTATCCATGGCTCGTCGGCTGGTGTGTGATCCTGGTGTTTGCCACCAGCGTGACCGCTCAATTCACACCATTTGTCTTCCGCGACATTCTTGACACTCCCGCGCTGAGGGATGTATCAGACGAGCCCTGGGCGAGCCTTGCTCAGCCCATCGAAGGCATCGCTCATCTTCTGGGAGCGCAGCCGGACGAAATCCTTCTGATCAAGAGTGCGCGCATCATCCGACTGGTGCTCGCCCTCTTTGGTGTTAATGTCGTCTCTCTGGGCACCCAGGTCTTGCTAGTCTATTATGTCAACGTTCTAGGCCAGAATGTCCTCAGGGATCTCCGCGTGCGTTACGTTGACCGGGTCAATGGCCTGAGTGCAAGTAACTTCAATCGGACATCCACGGGAGATTTGCAAGCCCGGTTCCTCAGTGACCTCGTGCGCCTGGCCGACCCGATGACCCAAATCGTCTCGTACAGTGTTTACCACATCGTTTACCTGGTCGCGGTAGTGTGGGCCATGTACTTCCTCTCCTGGCAGCTCACGATAGTTCTTCTCGCCGTGGCTCCCCTGTACATTCTCATCGCTGCTTGGCTCGGTCCAAAGCTTCAGTCGGCAATTCGCACCCGCCAGGAGCGCCTTGCCCAGTTGAATGCTGATCTGAAGCAGATGGTGGACGCTCACCCGTTGATTCAAATCGGGAATCTCCAACACTTTCTCAGGCGACGAGCTGAACCTGGGATCGAGCACTCACGACGGGTTGAAATTCGCTCCGACTTCTATACGGGACTCTTTGCCGAAACTGTCACGATCATCGATCAATTCTTTCAGAAATGCGTGCTACTGGTAGGCGGCATCCTGGCCGTCTTTGGCCTTCTCACCATTGGCACGGTCTCCGCGTTTCTCACCCAGACAAGTCGCGGAATTGCTCGCCTGCATTCTCTGATGAATATCTACCGCCATATAGCATTGGCCTCCGCCGTGCTTGAGCGGGTAGAAGAAGTGCTCGCTTTCAAAGTCGAGCCGCTGAATGAACCGGCAGCGAAGCTCCCAACGCGCCCGTCCGCGCCATCTGCCGCCACGGTTGAGTTTGACCATGTCTGGTTCACCTATAACGGTGCCGATCAGATTCTGCGCGATGTCAGCTTGACCATACCGGCCGGCGGCAACGTGGCCTTCGTTGGACCCACGGGCGCGGGAAAATCCACCCTGGTCAACATGGTGCCACGGTTCTACGACCCCACCCAGGGCGAGATCCGCATTGAAGGCGTCCGTACCACAGACATTCCGCTCCCTGAGCTGCGCGCTGACATTGGGCTCGTGTCACAGGACACCTTCCTGTTTAACATGACCATTCGGGAAAACATCGGCCTCGGCAAGCTGGGCGCCAGTGACGAAGAGATTGAGGCCGCGGCCCAGCGAGCCCGCATTCACGAGTTCATCCTGACTCTGCCATCCGGTTACCACACGCTCGTGGGCGAGCGCGGCTCACGCCTCTCCGGCGGTCAGCGCCAGCGCCTGGCGGTTGCGCGCGCGCTCCTTCGCAATCCGTCCATCCTCATCCTAGATGAGGCAACCAGCGCCCTGGACGCGGAAACGGAGCGTGAGATCCTTGATGAACTGGATGAGGTCACCCAGGATAAGACGGTGATCAGCATTACGCACCGTCTGGCACTGGCCATGCGCGCGGACCGCATTTACGTGGTTGATCAGGGAGAGATTGTGGAAGACGGCACGCACAACGAGCTTATGGTCAAGCAGGGCCTCTATCGCAAGCTGTTTGAAGACCAGAATCAGCTCATTCTCGCGGCGATTTCAGGCAGCTCAGATTCAGTCCAACGCGAGCCGGCCCTCGCCACAAGTGGAGAGTCTGACCGAGACAACCTGATCTAATGGCCGAGTGAGGTCGCCTCGTGAATCTGCCCATCTTCATTGCGCTCACCCTGGTGATTACCGTGGCAGCGCTGTTCGTGAGCCTCAAACAGCGCTGGGTGGCCGAGCGCAGAACGCTGATACTCCGCAGCGCGGGCATCTGGGCGCTGGCATCAGCGATCGTCGTATTTGCAAGTCTTCAACTTCTCGGTCCAGCCCCGGTGGCCATCTACGTCCTGGGACCGCTCCTTGTGGTGACACTTGCTGGGGCGGCCGGCGCGGCACGATAAGCTCACTGAGAATCAGGCTGTTCCGATGGCAGATGCCTGACCGGCCGTGCGAATTCGCTTCTTCACCATAGTCAGGCGCCCTTTGAAGGCTCGAATAACTTCCTTGCGGTCCCGTGGTGTTCGCCGTTTCGAGCCGCTGAGCACTTCAATCCCACGCTCCAGGACTCGCTGGGCCTGGGCTAGCTCACCAATGCGCTCGTAATACGCCACCAGACGGCCATAGGGCCAATCGCCTTCGAATCCATCCGCGATATTCTGTTCATAGAGCGCTACGGCTTCCTGAGCTCGCCCCTCGCCCTCAAGCGCAAGCGCATCCAAATTACGCCGAGTCTGTACATCAACCAGCTCACGATCAAATTCCTGCGCAAACGCCTGTCCACGTGCCATCACTTGAAAGTGTAGGACACCGATGCCGTCTCCGTCTGCCTCGATCGAAAATCGCAACTGTTCAGATCTAACGCGAGGGTTGTTCTCCGCGGAGACGCGGAGACGCAGAGACACTTCTTCGTTCTCTCTGCGTCTCCGCGTCTCTGCGGTGAACATACATCCAGACGCGAACAATCACCGAGAACCATGATTGACGTCTGCCAGCTTGGCACCGCCGGAACCATGCCGTTGCCGGACCGCGCGCTGAGTGCACTTCTATTCAGAGTAGATAGTGAGCTCTATCTCGTGGACTGCGGGGAGGGCACTCAGGTAGCCATGCGCAAGCTTGGCTGGGGTTTCCGCGCAGTAGGCACCATCTTCATCACGCATCTACACGGCGACCACGTGGGTGGCCTACCGGGACTGCTGCTCTCCCTGGGCAACTCGTTTCGGGACCAGCCGGTCGACATTTACGGGCCCCCCGGACTCCGGCGAGTTGTGCGCGGACTGCGCACGATAGCGCCAATCTTGCCGTACAGGGTCCGTATTCATGAGATTCCCGCACCGGCCACATTCCCAGTTGGCCCGCTTACGGTGACCACGCTCCCACTGGAGCACAGTCTGCCGTGCATTGGCTACCGATTTGACGTGCCGCGCGCCAGACCATTTAACCCTGAGCAGGCCCGCGCACTGGAGATCCCGGTACCTCGCTGGAACGATCTTCAGCACGGACGTCAGATTCGCCTACGCGGCCGCACGATCCAACCGAACGATGTGCTCGGCCCCGCCCGCCCCGGCATCGCCCTCGCGTTCATCACCGACACAAACCCAATCGATGAGATCGTGGAATTTGTCCGGGACGTGGATCTACTGGTCTGCGAGGCAAACTACGCGGAGGAAGAAGATCGTCCCAAAGCGCGTGAACGCGGTCACATGCTGTTCAGCGAGGCCGCGAGCCTGGCATACCGGGCGCGGGCTCGGAAACTCTGGCTCACACACTACTCGGCATCAATTGCCGATCCCACGGTGCACCTTTCAATGGCCCGGGCGATCTTCCCAGTGGTGGAGCTCGGCGAGGAGCGGAAGACCCTCACGCTGCGCTTTCGCGACGATGGTGACCCGCTTTAGCCCGCCTGGAATCCGCCATCCACGAAGATCGTCTGACCGGTCACGTAGTCGCTCGCCGCTGAGGCTAGATACAACGCCGTGCCGGTGAGCTCCGCCACTTGACCGGGACGCCCGGCGGGGGTGCGTCCGAGCACCCGGGCTGAGCGAATCGGGTCCCGCCAGATCGGGACAGTGAGATCGGTCTCAATGTACCCTGGCGCAATCACGTTCACGCAGATACCATGCGGCGCCCACTCGGTTGAAAGCACGCGTGACATGCCCACCAGACCCGCTTTGGATGCCGAATACTGGGCCTGACCGGGAAATCCAATGGCACCGGCCAGACTGCCAATGCTAATGATCTTGCCCTTGGGCCGACCGAAGGGCGCGGCGAATCTTTCCGTCTCGATCCAGCGCCGCGCCACGCCCTGACAGAGAAAGAACACGGACCGCAAGTTCACGGTCACCACGTCATCCCAGGCTTCTTCCGACATCTCGATCGCGGGCGTGCGACGGTTGAAGCCTGCCACGTTGACCAGGATATCAATCGGTCCAAGTTCAGTCTCAACACGCTCAGGTAACGCCCTGACATCAGACATCTTTGAAAGGTCAGCCGGCACAACAATCGCCTGGCGACTCAGCGCGCGCACCTCCGCGGCGCAGGATTCAAGGAGCTGGCGACTCCGGCTTACCAGTGCTAGGTCCGCGCCGGCCGCGGCTAAACCGAGCGCAATCCCACGCCCGATCCCACGAGATGCGCCCGTCACAAGCGCGCGCTTCCCATCAAGCCGAAACTGGTCCGCCAGCACGCTCACGGTGCCGTCAGACATTGTCAGAAACTTGAGAAGGAACCGTCATGACGGGCAATGGTAGCAGGTCAAGCGGCCACATGTTTGAGGTCGCGCTGGACATTTGGAGTGCGGCGTGCGGGAGCGCCGCTTTCCTTATCCCGCAGACTGAGCTGGGGAAACATCCAG
>JBJXFJ010000020.1:0-4212 GCA_046154735.1 Chloroflexota bacterium
CCCAGACCCACGAGCCACATGGTGGTGACACCAGGATGCCCAATGAGATAGGTTTGGGCATGAGCACCCCGATCCATGAACGTCCAGAAATCCGCGCCACGCTGGATCCAGCGTGATTCATCGATGGTTGCGAACCGCCCCAAATCCGGCAGGCGAATAAGCAACGCAAGTCCCATGATCAACAGAATGGACAGCACGGCGAGCGGTCTGGTCCTGGTGCTCGGCTGGCGAACGATCGTCGTCAAGGGGGTGAAGCCGGAATCGCGGTCCCCATGAAGCCATCGACGTATGCGCCCGCGTCTCCCTGGCCTACCCCATGGAGGTGAGGTTCTAACGCGCCTGTGGGTGTCCGCCTCTGCTCCACATGACAGCAAGCCGTACCCAAAACCCACCTCTCCCGGTGGCAGCAAGTAACCCAATGAGACTCACAGGGAACCACTATGGCGTGCCCCCAGGAGCGTCAAACTTAGGTCCAGCATAGATCTGCACGTAGTCGATGCCGTTCAGCGTCACTGTATGCAGCGTCTGGCGACTGGCAAGATACGCATCGAGAGAGGGACCCCAGCGCCGCATCTGAATGCGCCGGCCGTAGAGCAGAATGTAATCCGCCTGGCTGGGTGCGCGCTCCCGAAGCGGTTCACCTGAGCCCACGTACATGCCCTGCAAAATGTCAAAAGAGTGCGCGGCCACCCAGGACTCGGTCGCCCGCGGCTGAGCGTTCAGCCAGTCCGCGGCCAGGTCAAGCCCTTCGCCGTTGCCTACCATCACGGATCTCGCGGCCACCGCGCCACCACCGAGTAATGGATTGTAATAGGCCAGGTAGTACGGATAGACAAGACCAATCGTCAGCAATTGTAGGCTGATAACGGCCACGCTGGCCGGTATCGCGGGCCGCCAGGTCAGCAGCCGGCGAGCTCCCGCGATTGCTCCCAGTGCAGCGAGTATCGCTAGCATGGGCTCAATTGGCAGCAAGTAACGGTCGAACTTCTTGGGGCTCGCGATCATCATCACCGTGAAACCAACGACATACAGCGCCACCAGGCCAATGGCGCCCTTCCCACCAACCGATCGCCAGCAGGCGATGAGCCCCACCAGGCCCAGAAGCAAGCCGAGGCTGAGTCTGAACGCGAGGGCGACGGGATAGTATAGCGGGCCAGGATCGCCAAGCGACTGGCCGAAGAAGAATGAACCCACTTCATCCGCTTCGCCGCCCGTGTCCTTGAGAAATTCGAGCATCCGGCCAAGCATCTCCACGGGTGCAACCCAGAGCGCGGGCCAGAGCGCCACAAAGCTGACTCCTGTGCACACACCAAAGGTCACCAGTCCGGCCAGCACCTGGCCATTCGACACACGGCCGCTCCGCCACGCGATGAGTGCCACGGCCAGCGTGAATGGGCCAAGAAATAAGGCCGGCGTCTTGGAAAGCAGCGCCAGGCCCGCGGCAATGCCTCCCAGCACCAGGTACGGCCGAGCACCGCCCTGCCACCAGTACACAATGGAGGCCAGGGCGGAAACGCCCATGAAGCCGGTCAACAGGCCATCCGTATGGAGCAACTGCTGAAGCCCGATGACCCAAGGGTCCAGCGCACTGATCGCCCCGGCGAGGAATCCCGCCGGCCCTCCCCAGATACGTGCCACGAGCAGGCCAATCGTGGCAACGGTCAGTGCCGTAACGACGATGGGGCCGACACGAGCCTGGATCAGCGCATCCCAGAATCCGGGCACTACCGCCACAAGGCGCTGACGATGCACGCGATCGGCAAACTCGTATGCGCGATCTCGGCCCATGCTGAGCACGCCCAGCCACATCGTGGTGACTCCCGGATGACCATTCTGATACGTTCTGCGCAGCTCGCCAGTGCTCAAGGCGTAGGCGAAGCCACCGCTCCTGGACATCCACTGATCCTCATCCGAGGTGATGAACTGGTCACGGGCCATCAGCCTAGGGAGCAGAGCCATCGCAAACACAGCGACAAAGACCGCCGCCAAAGTGACCGGTCGAACGACACGCTGAACTGAGTCGCGCGGTTCATCAATAATGGCGGTCATGGGGCAGAGGCAGTGAGACGGCGCGGCCCGGGATAGACATAAGCGTAATCCAATCCGTTAATCTGAACCACGAGCTCCGGCTCGCGCTTGCCCAGATATTGATCGATGACCCTCGGACTCTGTCCCACCTGAATTTGAAACCGGTAGAGCACGATGTAGTCCGCCTGGCTGGGGACTCTGTCACGCAGCGACTCGCCCTGTCCATCAATCTGCGGCTGGAGGATATCAAAGGCATGTGAGCCCACCCAGAGTCCGGATGCATTCGGGCGCGCATTGAGCCACGTAGCTACCTGATCCAGCCCCTCGCCATACCCAACCATGACCCGCTCCGCCGCCCCAGCGGTTCCTCCGAACAGCGGGTTGTAGTAAGCCAGGTAGTACGGATACGCGGAGACGACACCCTGAAACTGGAGCGCCACCGCTACCGCGGCCAGCACCGCGCTACCTAAAACAGGCTTCCCCACCAACCGCGTCCCAGCCCAGGCGCCCGCCTGCCAGACGCCAATGGCCGCGAGGATCGCCAGCATGGGCACCAGGGGCATGACATAGCGGTCGAATTTCTTTGGCCCGAGAGTCATCATCATGCCGAAGCCGGCGATGAATAGGAGCACCAGACCGATGAATGTCTTACGCTCCAGCCTGCGCGCCAGGAGCAAAAGGAAGGCGAGACCCAGGCACATCCCCAGCCCCAGCCTGTAGGCCAGCGCCGTCGGATAAAAGAGCGGCCCCGGATCAGCCACCTGCCGCAGCCAGAAGAAGCTGCCGCCTTCATGCGGCTGGCCTCCGGTTTCGCGAAGAAACGCAAACACGCGACCCAGCATTTCTCCCGGAGCAAGCCAGAGTGCGGGCCAGAATCCCACGTAGCTCAACGCAAAGACGCTGCCAAAGGCCAGCGACCCGATGAGCGCGTGGCGGAGGGTGACGCGCCTGCTCATCAAGGCCAGAAATGCCACACCTGCACCAAACGGCAGCAGGAACACTCCGGGCGTCTTTGAGAGCGCGGCCAGCCCCGCGGTGAGACCGGCGAGAACACGGAACCAGCGCCCACCGTGTTGCCACCAGTACGTCATGAGGCAGAGCGCCGAAACAGCCATGAAGCCGGTGAGTAAGCCATCCACGTGCAGGATTTGCCCCAGCGCAATGGAGAATGGATCCAATGCCAGAAGGAGGCCGGCGGTAGCGCCAACACCGGATCCCCAGATCCGCGTGGTCAGCACGGCGACAGCCGCGATCAACACTGACGTTGCCACGGCCATAGCGGCGCGCGCATCCACGAGCGCGGCTTCAAATCCGGGAACCCTGCCAATCAGCCCCTGGCCGCGTAGCCGCGTGGAGAACTGGAGCGCCTGGTCCTGCCCCATCCCCAGCATCCCCACCCACATCGTGGTTACACCGGGATGACCGTTCTGGTAGGTGCGCCGCAGCTCACCGGACCAGAGTGCATAGGTAAAGCCTGCCGTACGCTTGAGCCAGTTATCCTCATCCAGGGTGACGTAGGTGTCACGCCCGGCCAGGCGAGGCGCAAGCGACATCACAAATATCAGCAACGCGAGCACGAGTAGCCCGGCATGCTGATATCCAACGCGAGTCTGGCGCATCGATGCCGCGGCGTGGATCCTCTACTCTCCCCATGGGCACTGGCTCAGTTGGCAGCCTGCAAGGCGCGTCAACGAGACTCTCCGGTGCCTCTTGATTCTCACGTGGAACGAGCCTTTAACTCGCCGTCCAAAAGCCACACCACGCCGCAAGCGCTCCGCGGCTGGCAAGAAGCCCGCATCCACTAGACGAATGGACGGGACTTTCGTTACTCAGCCTCAGCAGGGTCCTGGGCGGGCCGCACATCGATATTTTCGAGTATCACACGATCTCCAAGCCGACGTGCATCCGCACTGAGCTTCTCCGGCCATGCTGTAATGCCTATACGACGACCATGTGCGTCTTCGACACCCAGGGCAATCCAATACTCTCCCGACAATTCGGGAATTGCCAGTTTGTACATCCCGACGGTATCCTGCCCGGGCTGGAGAGTGCTAGTGAGCCCCCCAATCGTTCCAATCAGACCGCGAGTCTCGCTCACCACGCGACCGGCCCGATCCACCATTTGAAGGGTCAAGTGATGATCGCTCGGCAAGGCCTGCAGTAGACGCCAGCGTAGCGTGAATT
>JBJXFJ010000022.1:0-6315 GCA_046154735.1 Chloroflexota bacterium
AACTTGCTCGGGTTCTAGCCGTAATTCAATAACTCGGTCGGTCCGACCCTTTGCTGTCCCCCGCTCTTCTCGGTTTCGAGCCAGACTTCAGAATCGAGGATCATTCCCGAGGGGCACACGTCCATCAGTGCAAGCACAGTCCCCGCGTGTCAGGTTGATAAGGAGTTGCTCCGGCAGCCTCCAGTCGGGCTGTGACGCGAGACGGTTGTTCGGAGCGTTCTGATCACTGAAGTACACAATTCCCCGAAGACTGGGGTACGCATTGAGACTACTGAGAGCATCCGTCAACCAGTGCGCTTGGCGCTCCTCGGTCCCGCTTACCCCAAGCTCGGCCACGATAATGGGCTTGTTAAAACCCACAACACGCTCATATCTGGGCCTGAGGAGCTCATCAAACGATTGAGGGGATGCCCCCCAGTTCGCGTCCCATTGCTCATCTGCAAGGACCGTGAGCCCAATCAGATCAACGAACTCATCCCCGGGGTAGTAATTCGGGGCTTGGTGCTCACCCGCCGGCGACCATACCCAACGCACGTTCGATGCGCCGTTCTCTCGGAAGAATGTGACAACATGGCGGTAGGCAGCACGATAGAGGTCGGGACGATTCGCAGCCCAGGGGTACAACCCGCTCAGATCCATCTCGTGCCCCCACCGAAGATACACAATCTGAGGACTACTTTCTCGGGCAATACCTGCAAGTCGAGCAAGATCGGCATCCATCAATCCGTTGATGATCATTTCAAGGACCGGTCCTCGATTTCGGCGAGTTGGAAACGGCTCCAACGTGATCAGCGCGGTTCTTCGATTGCGGGTCACGTTGAGAGCGCCGCGAAATGCTCGGTCGTCGTCCTGACTGACATACCAGTGCTCAATGTCAAATCCATCCGGCGGGCCACCCACCGTTGGGAGATAGGCACCGACCGCAAACCGGTCAGGTGGCAGCTCGTTCGGCAAGATGGGCAGGCGCAATCGCGGGCCGGGCTCAACCGAAGACTCGGCAAAGACATCAACTACAGTGCGGGCCGACGAGGCCGTTCGTCGAGAATCCAGGTCTCGGTCCGCGCCGTCGATCACCGCTCCTGCAATCGTGAGATATTCGGACGCGTCAGAGGCGCCCGAGACATCAAGGGGTTGACGTGGAGCATCAATCCACAGGGTCGTGTCAAGCAAGAGCTCCCGGCTGGTCCCCACGGTCCCACCCAGCAGAAGAATGCATAAGCCGGCCGCCGCCGCGGGTGCCGTCAAACGGCCCACGTTTGGGCGGAACATTCGAGGGGCGCGGCGGACCTGAATGAGCTCCATAGACGCATTCACGATAACCACCATCACCATAAACATCATGCCCCAAATCGTGGTCAGCACGTAACCATCGGCCCCACCCGCCCGTTCGCCAGACTGATAGCGGACGATTGCGCCCAGGCAGCCCGCGGCGAGTAGGAGATAGAGCAATTGGCTCCTCAGGCTGAAGGCGCCGGCCGCTCCCCCCAGTTTCGGTGTCACCATATACGGGTGTTTGATTCGTAGGCACACGTTCATGAGTGCCCAGACCACAATTGGCCAGCGCGCTACATGCAGAACCATGCCACGCCAGGTGAGGCCCAGATGTCGCGGCTCTTGCCACTGGCGCGTCCACGCCCAGAGCAGGAGAACAACCAGCCCGATAGGCGTGGATCGAATAGCGAACTCCAGTAACGGCACATCCGAGGGACGTGTTCCAAACAGGAGCACAATCGGCGGAATCGTAAACAGGACCAGCATACTCAGCGACCAAAAGACATACCAGGTCTGCGCAAAGAGAAATTGGACAGCCTGGCGCCGGCCGAACAGGGGAAGAAGCCGTGGCGTATGAAAGAAGAGCACCTGCATCATGGACATGGCCCAAGCGAATTGCTGACGCAGGTAGGTGGTGAAGGTGTCCGGGCCGCTACCAATGGCAATGATTTCCGGTTGAAAGATGCCACGATACCCATGCGCAGCCAACATCACCGTATCCAGGTGGTCTTCAGCCCGGGTCGGTTGAAAGCCACCAATCTCTCTCACCGCGGACATGCGATAGGCCGAATGCGAGCCAATGATGAACGGCGTTCCGGCAAACCCAAAGAATCCACGCTGCAAGGGCCCCTGGAGCACAAGCTCCTGCTCAGCCGCTCCCCGCGCTACCCAGGTTGTGAGATTCCCGTATACCGAGGGTGACTGTACCCAACCGACCGCCGGGTCACGGAAGAATCCGAGCACACGTTCAAGATAGTCGGGATTCGGGTTGTGATCGATATCGAACTGCACAAAGTAATCGTAGAAGGCGCCATAGGCATCAACCCAGGCGTTGACGTTACCCGCCTTGGTCTTCGCTTGGAATGGCGCAGTCAACTGGTTGTATCGCGGGACATCCCTTCGGGTGAAATATCGACACCCGTAGTGCTTCGCCATCGCCCGCACTCGCGGATCATCTCCTTCGTCGAGAATCCACGAATCATGTGGGTAGTTGACGCTGGAGAGAGCCTTGAGCTGCCGTTCAATAACATCGGTCGATTCGTCTGAGGGTACACACAGCGTAATCAACGCAACGCGGAGCCCGTCCGCAGGCTGTATTGGCCGAGGCCGGCGCATGCTGCGAACGTAGAAAAGAAACATGCTCGGGAGAAATGTTGCCTCGTAGAAGAATGCGAGCGTAAATGCCCAGTAGACGGGTCTCGACGCCGGCTCGACCGAGACGATCCACCACTCCCAGAACACCAGATTTGCGAGCAGCCAGGCGAGGAGGAGTCCGCGAAAGCGCCAGCGCAATCCGCCCTGGAGATACAGATCCGAGTCTGACACTCGGTCGCGGAAGCGCTCAGCCCATCGGAACAGCGCTCGATTTCGCGAATTGTGAGGGAGATCGTGGTTCACAGAATTCGCGCATCCCTCGCATTGCTCACGAGGTCAGCAATGTGCAACGATTGAAACCGACTTGCAGAGTTCAAACACATGGTCAAGATGAGCAGCAAGCGAATGGCTTGCGACGAACGCGCCAAGCGGACAGATAGCGCGGCCTGCCATGAGTTGGAGGACACTATTCCCAATTACTTACTCTCAATGTCTAGACCGCTCCAGCTCGTCCAGGTTCTACGCGCATCGGCTAACTGATCGATGGTTTATGCCGCGTGTACTCGTGAGCACATCCTATTGGAGCTAATCTGGGAGATCGTTAACGCGCCCGTTGATTTTCGGTTGAGCCCCAAGTGCAGTCACCGGTTCAGCCAGAGCTCGCACTGCGACACGTGAGAACGCCAATGGGCATCGCTGTCGCCATGTATTGGTCACTCGTTCAAGTACGTGCGGCCGCAGTACCATGCCCCTAAATCGCGCATGCGACCAACGACCTTCGCAGTCGAGACTCCACGAAGTGCCGCTACCCCACGTAAGGCAAAGCCCCGTGGACGCGGAATTCTCTAGCTGGCAAAACGTATTGTGTTACGCGACAGTATCGAGTCGTCAGATGAATGAGGACGACTGGGCGGTTATGCTCAGCGCAATCATCATTCACAGGGCGTGGGGATGTCCCTCAGCCGGTGTCCCGATTTTCACATTCGCTATTGGTACGCGGCGAACGTTCAGCCATGACAGATAGTCCCCGGCGCACCATGTCCTCTGTCATCGCGGCAATTTTCGTGATCGCAATCTCGCTCCCGCTCAATTTGGATGCTGCCGGCCCTCCAACTGGAACCTCCGTCGGTGCACAGGCGCCCTTCCTTGGCGTCGAGCCGGGGTTTACGTCAATGATGCTGGGGGTCTATCGTCCACCACTCCCGAATGACCTGCGTGAGGTTGATGTCTACGAGTCACTCGCAGAGCGCCGGCTAGCCATCCTTCACTGGTATGCCCTCTGGGGTGGTTGGAAAAGTGACTTCAACCTGAGGGATCTGGAGCTTACAGCAGAACGCGGCTCAATTCCACTGATCAGCTGGGAACCATGGTCTGGACTGCCCTACGATCCCCAGTGGACACTCCGTGAGTCCATACTCTCCGGCCGAAACGATGACTACATTGAGTCCTGGGCGCGCGGCCTAGCCCAGTATGGAAAGCCCGTGCTTCTCCGGTTTGCCCACGAAATGCATGGCAGCAGCTTCCCATGGTCAACGGGAGTGAATGGCAACAGTGTTGATGACTATGTGATGAGCTGGCAGCGTGTACGAGTAATCTTCAGCCGATATGAAACCAAGAACGTACAATGGGTATGGAATCCTAACTCAATCGGCGATACAGCACCTCACGTGTATGAGCCCATCTACCAATCTCTCTACCCGGGTGATGACGCGGTTGATTGGGTTGGGCTTGATATCTATGACACGGGCCCCGAACTTGATTGGGGAGCGCCCTATTGGCGCTCCCTTCCAGAGATCCTTGACGGGTCCTATCAGGCCTTGACTCCAATAACGTGCAAGCCAATCATCCTGGCCGAAGTTGGCTCGGCAACAATCGGCGACGACAAGGCAGCTTGGATCCGTGATGGTCTTGGTTCCCAACTGCCGCAGAGGTTCCCGCGGGTACGGGCAGTTGTCTGGTTTGATGTGATCAAGGAGCGTCCGTGGATTATCCAGACGAGCCACGCGGCCTATTCAGCGTTCATTGAGGTCTGGCGCGAGCCGCACTTTGAGTAATTCCGCTCAACAATGAGCTGAATCCTGAAGCCAGAGCCCCGTTTTCTTGCCCACGCTTCACTGAAGATCGAGCTCACGGCGCAACACTAATTCAGCCATCGATAGATCACCTGAACCATGACGAACCGTCGGAGGAGACAAGTATTGGCAACTCACTGGAGCCGCGCGCTCCTTGCGGTGCTGCTGAGTGGATCGATCGTTCACCTGCCAGGTCGAGGCGAGGCGAGTCACGGGGGTGTTCACGCCGTTTTTGAGACCGGACAGTCGAACACCCCTCGCTACGTCCAGGAGCTTGAAGTGCATCCCGGGGATGAATTCTGGCTTATCGTCCGTGCCGAAGCGGACTTTGGACCAACACAGGTTTCACTAGGAAACATTCCACTGGCAGCGACTGTGACGCTTGCAGGTAGCGGCCCCTGGGTGCTGACGAAACTCAGTCCAGAATCACCCACGCCTATCGACGCGCTCGAATTTGACAGCAGTCAGACGGATGCGGTGCCCCTAGTCTTAAGAATTCGAGACGATGCCGCCACAGGCGTCTACGGGTTGCTTGATGCCCGCATCCGGGTCCGTGGACGCGCCGTTGTCACCCCCACGCAACCTCCTGGTAACACGTCCCAACCATCGGAGAGCGTGCAACCCACCCGCCCTGGCGATCCACAATCAGATGCAAGCTCCCCACCACTCGGATACGTGACTGGAATTGAAGCTCCGCTCGCTCCGGGCTGGCTGATTGTTCAGTGCTACTGCTGGCGTGGAGAAGGTGTCGCATTACCCGCGATCAACCTCCGAGAGGCACGTGGTGATTGGTCGTACTCATTCACTCCTGAGCCAGGGCAACCCGTTGTATTTACGGATCTTCCCACTGACGTCGCCATGATAGTGGAGCTTGCTGATAAGACTGGCGCATTCTCGGGACAGCCCACACGCTGGGACGAGATCTACCTCGCCAGTCGTGGAGCCACCATTTACTTCGTTGTCGGTCCATGAGCGAGTCCCGAATCTGCGATTGGAACACATGGCTGAGTGGCAGCGGAGTCTTGACTGCGAAACGGATTTGCGATGAATTTGGCCTGCGTGACGAGATGTGGAGGCGCGGAGTTCTAGAACCCATATACTAGAGTCATCCTTGCATGCTAGACACACTGCCGGAAGCATGCTATGAGGTACGCGACGGGCCGCTCGCGGAACGTGCGATTGAACGGAGGTCCCTCTTTATGGCAACGATTGTTGGTGGCTTTGCCTCCTCCCACACTCCCCTCATGAGTCTCCCGGGCGAAGATTGGGCGAAGCGGGCGGATGACGACACCCGGAACCGTGAGCTCATCCGCCCAAGTGATGGCGCCCATGTGACGTATGACGAGCTCCTCGCCACCGCTGACCCGAACATCCGGAAAGAGCACATTCATGAGGAGGTGTTCATCCGTAAGTACGAATCGATCCAGCGCGGGCTAAATCAGCTCGAGGAAACATTTCCGCAGGTGGATCCAGACGTCGTTGTGATGTTCGGTGACGATCAAAACGAGCTTTTCTATTTTGATAACTACCCGTCCATTAACGTCTACTGGGGAGACACGATCACCCACTATCCACGCGTGAATAATCGAGAGAACTTGACGGCCGCAACGAGTATTGCCGCGTCGGTCTATGGGACGGACATTATCGAGTATCCCGT
>JBJXFJ010000049.1:0-2941 GCA_046154735.1 Chloroflexota bacterium
TTCAATTCAGTGTCTTGAGACGACGTGAGGGGCAGACAAGCACCATGGATATGGGCATCAAGAATCGCGTAGCTATTGTGGCGGCGAGCAGCAAGGGGATTGGCAAAGCGGTGGCCATGGGGCTGGCCGCGGAGGGTGCGCGGGTGGCGATGTTCTCCCGCGACCAGGCCAGCATTGACGCGGCGGCCGATGAGGTTCGCGGCGCAACCGGTGCTGAGGTCCTTGCCCTGGCAGCGGATGTGACAAAGGTTGACGATATCCAGCGCGTGGTGGACCAGTCACTGGCTCGCTGGGGGCGCATTGATATTCTCTTCAACAATGCCGGCGGTCCTCCGCCGGGGCTCTTCGAGTCCTTTGATGACGAGGCCTGGCAGCGCGCTTTTGAACTGAACCTGCTCAGCTCGGTGCGCCTGTACCGGGCGGTCTTGCCAACGATGAAGGAGCGCCGCTGGGGGCGGCTGCTGAGCCTCACTTCAAGCTCAGTGAAGCAGCCCATTGAAAACTTGATCCTTTCCAACGGCATCCGCCCCGGCGTGGTGGGCCTGTCTAAGACACTCGCCAATGAGATTTCCAAGATTGGAATCACCGTGAACGTGCTTGCCCCGGGCCGTATTGCCACGGAGCGGCTGAACCACACGGACGCGGCCAATGCCGAGCGCACGGGCAAGACGCTTGAGGAGGTGCGCGCGGCCAGCGTGGCGGCCATTCCCATGGGCCGCCTGGGCACTCCTGAAGAGCTGGCCAACATGGCCGTGTTCCTGTGCTCAGAAAAGGCCAGCTACGTGACCGGCCAGGTTATCTTTGTGGACGGCGGGTCCGTCAAGTCGGTGTAATCAAGCTGCTGTAGGGGCGCGGAAACCGCGCCCCTACAATTGCCATCGAGGTATCAGTATGGACACCATGAGCATTGATCAATTTAGGAACCTGGACCTGCGGGTGGCCAAGATCCTGGCGGCTGAGCGCGTGGAGGGGACCGATCGCCTGCTCAAGCTCCAGATCGATCTGGGCACAGAGCAGCGCACCATTGTCTCCGGCATCGCCAATTTCCGCACGCCCGAGGCGCTTGTGGGCACATCCATCGTGATCGTGGCCAATCTGGAGCCGGCGAAGATCCGCGGTATCGAGAGCCAGGGTATGCTCCTGGCCGCTGGCGGCCGGGCCGAGGGTCAGGAGTTCTCGTTGCTCACGCCGGATCGAGAGGTGCCGCCGGGGACGGCGGTGTCATGATTTGTAAGCGTAGAATTCGTCGCGACGTCGAGGTGGACCGAGATACTATTGAGCCAGGATGACGGAATCGCCAACTCGACTCTCAAGTGAAGCCAATAAGGATCCGCGACTCGACGAGGCCGTGCGCCGTCTGGTCTGTGAGCTCAAGCCGTCATCGATCTTTCTTTACGGGTCACGAGCTCGCGGCGACTGGAACCAGCATAGTGACTACGACATCATGGTGCTCGTTGACTATCCCGTGGACCATCCCTATCGCCTGACTCAGCGAGCATACCGAGCCCTTCGAGGCCTGCGGCTGCCTGTTGAGGTCATCGTGATGAACCGGGATCGTTTTGAGTGGCTGAGCACAGCAGCGGCCTCTCTGGCGGCAACCGTGAAGCGTGAAGGCAATCTCCTCTACGCCGCTTGAAGACGCTCGGGGTGAGCTTACGAGGCAATGGCTGGCCTTCGCCTCCGACGATCTTCAAGCCGCCGAGCGAGCAAGTCATCCACCTCCGCTTCCATCGATCGTGGCGTTCCACGCACAACAGGCGACTGAAAAGGCCATCAAGGGTTTCCTCATTTGGAACAACCAACCATTTCGAAAGACACATGTGTTGGTTGAGTTGCTGGACCAGTGCACGGAGTTAGACTTGGAGTTTGGCGAGCTCGTGGAGGCGGCTGAGACACTCACCCCGTATGCCGTGATGACCCGATATCCCGATGATCTGATCGTCGCGGATGTGGCCGATGCGATGCTCGCCGGGAAGCTAGCGGAGCAAATCGTGAGCTTCGTTCGTGCTCGACTTCCAAGTATTGCGCTGTTTAGCGCAGATCATTCAGGAGACGATGCCGACGTTTGATCGAGATCATCATGGAGCCTGGGGCTCACCGAACCCACCCTTCCACGCTTGCCACTGACTGATGACGCTCAGGCGCCGTCAGTCACATGGAAACGATCTCAATCGCGTCGATAGCAGGCCGCATCCTCGAACCGGCGAAGATCCGCGGTATCGAGAGCCAGGGCATGCTCCTGGCCGCCGGGGGGCGGGCCGAGGGTCAGGAGTTCTCGTTGCTCACGCCGGATCGGGAGGTGCCGCCGGGGACTCCGGTCTCATGACCCCGGCCTGAGCCGGGCTACTTTCGACTGACTCAAGCACCCAGATCGATTCCATCACGGGTCATGCGGTCAAGCGTAGGCGATATGCCCATGGCCTGAGATTCGGAATAGACGTGCGGCTCCAATCCCCGGAGCCCAAAACACTGGCGCACGATCTTATAGGCGTCATCGCGATGAGGATCCGCGTACACGATGAGCACATCGATATCGCTAAACGCGGTGGCACGCCCCTTCGCCCAGGAGCCGAACAGGACGGCGCGGACAAGCGGAAGCCTGGCAGCAAGCGTGGGAAGCTGCTCACGCAGCCGCTCTACGAGCTGCTGCTGACTAAAGGGTGGATAGGATACCTTCACAGAATTTCACAATACTGGCGGCATGCTGCAATGACCGTTCCGCCTCTCCGCGAGTGTAACGACGGCGAGGGGATCCTGACGGATGTGCGTCGGGATATCGAGACGGGATATACGATTTGTCAAGCTCGAGCGCTGCATCCAGCAGTTCGTTGCTCACGGGACGGGTGATTCGGATCTCGGTGAGTAGGTCAGCAACCGAGTGTCCCCAGGCATCGCCGCCCGATCGATACAACACGGCTTTGGCTGCGTTTTCCGCGGCTTG
>JBJXFJ010000053.1:0-6219 GCA_046154735.1 Chloroflexota bacterium
AAGGTTGCCCCCAGCGCCTTCTGGGGCACTCCGCTGGCAGCGCATCTCAACTACAACGACGTTGACACTGTTATCGCGGTTGGTGAAAGTACCAGCGGCTGTCTGCGGGCGACCGTTGTTGAGGGAACCAGCCACCGGTTCCGCATGATCGTAGCGGAAGAATGCTCCTTTGATCGCCATGAGTCGGCCCATGCCATGAACCTGTTTGACATGCATCAGAAGTACGCCGACGTGCTTCCGTTGGATGAGGTAGTGGCTCACCTGCGAACCCTGAGGCCGTCCGCGGACTCTGTGCCCTCCCGCCCGGAGCTTGCCGGCGTTGCCTGATCTGGCCAGAGGTTGACAATCTGATTTCACACCGCTCTCTAGAACGCGCCGCGCCGCCAGCCAACAGGCAGGGGGCGCGTTTTGATTTCACGAGCTTCGGATCAAGGGTCATTGACCTCTCAGAGATCCTTCGGCGTACCGCTAACGACAACGATGCCGGCCGCCGCTTCAGCCCTGGCTCGAGTAAGCTCGGGCTCCGGAGAAGTCAATGAGTGACTGGATCGCTTCTCAATGTTAAGTTTGCGACGCGGACTCGCGGTTGCACTCATCATCCACCTCCTGTTTAGCCTGGGGCTTCCAACCAATTCGGTGGCGCAAGGCTCACGCCTGATGATGGGCTATTACGTTCCCTGGGATGCGCGTTCCTGGCATGCCCTCGAGGCGAATGCGGATGTACTTGATATTGTGTCCGCCCAGTGGGTCTCGGTGGATCCCTGTGGGGGGATTGCCACAACCGATGATCAGACGCTCAAGCGGTTCGCTCGGGAGCGGGGGATCGCGCTATTTCCATCGCTGGTCACGTTCTCAGGCTGGCTCAATCACCGGCTGTTGACGGAGCCTGACGTTCGTGAGCGTCTTCTCGCCAGCCTGGTTGACTATGTCATCACCGAAGACTACGACGGATTTGATCTTGATCTCGAGGGGGTAGAGCCAGCCGATCGGGCTGCCTATACAAGCTTCGTGGCCTCGCTCTCAACCATGCTTCACGAGCGAGGGAAGCGCTTGAGCCTGGCGCTGGGGCCGAAGACGCGGGATGTGACCACTGGCTGGTCTGGGGCCTACGATTACGCGGCACTCGCCCCGCATGCGGATTTGATCATGATCATGACCTATGAGTTCAGCGGGCCCTGGGGTGGTCCTGGACCAATTGCCCCTGCCCCATGGGTGGATGACGTGATCTCATTTGTCACCAGTCAGATTCCTTCAGAGAAGGTGCTGCTGGGCCTGGCATTCTATGGGTACGATTGGAACACGGTGTCCGGAGAAACCCGAGCTCTGGGGTATCTGGATGGCGCCGCGCTGGCCGCTCGGTATGGGACACCCATAGTGCTGGATTCTGAAACCGCTTCTGGGACCTTTCGTTACGCGGCGCCCGCGGGCACATCGCCTCCGGCTCTCAGCGCAGCGGCGCCGATCCAGCATGTGGTGACCCGGCGCGTCGCTCCGCACTGTGATGTGAGCGAACCGCCTCGCCCGCCCGCCCGTGAGCAGCGACCGCCCAGCCGGCCGGGCGTGATGGAGGAGCACGTGGTCTGGATTGAGGAGAGTGGCAGCACGCAGGCAAGATTGCAGATTGCCGACCGCTATCGCACCGGTGGAGTGGCAGCCTGGCGGCTTGGCCAGGATGATCCTGGAGTGTGGCCGATTCTCAGGAACTGGCGCGGCACCACGGGCGAGTAATCCCCCGGGCGAGCGTGCGGCCGTGTCGATCCGGCTTCGAGTCGGACCCACTGGGAGCGCCGCCATCCCTGGCGGCCCGGACCCGGAGGGCCGCACGGCGCTATCCCCACCAGCGACTGGGAGCCCGGAGAGCGGCCTTGACGGCCGAGCCGCCAGGGATGGCAGCGCTCCCAGTGGAGCCCGGCCTCTGTGTCGAGCGACGGATGCTGATGATGCGATGTCTCCGCGAGACTTGGTGGGTGAAGGGGCTCATCACCTACTGGCTGGCGCTAAAGCGTGACGGGCTGAACGGCTGGAGGTCGACCGATGGTGTCTCACCACGGACGATCTGGGTGACGAGCTCACCCGTAATAGGCCCCAGCAGGATGCCATTGCGGTAATGGCCGGTGGCGAAGATGAGGTTCTCTGTGCCCGGGGCGAGGCCGATAATCGGTAACTCATCCGTGGGCATGGGACGGAAACCTGCAAATGAGCCACGAAGCTCCGCCTGGGCTAGCGATGGGATGGCTCGGGCCGCCATCCGCGTGAGGAAGCTCAAGCCGTCCAGCGTGACCCGGCGATCGAACGCGGCGTCCTCCTCCGTGGCACCAATGACAACCGTTCCATCTCGCTTTGGCACCATGTAATTGTGGCCGTCGTAAATGATCCGCTGTGCCCGCCGTATCTGGGATGGTGGCGTCTGCACAAGCATGAGCTGTCCTTTGCGTGGCTTGATCGGCAGGGGCGCACCCAACCACTCTTGATAGAGGCCTCCCCACGCGCCCGTGGAGACAATGACATGGCCGGCACTGATCGTTCCCGCAGGCGTATCCACGCCAATGATCCGAGCACCCTCGCGGCGCAGGCCAAAGGCCGGATGGCCGGCCAGGAATGTGGCGCCACGGCGGGCAGCGCTATCGATGTACCCTTGGATTAAGCGCGGTGTAAGCACATGACTCATCAGCGCGGTATAGAGTCCGCCGGCAAGCTCCGGTGATAGGCTTGGCTCAAGACGACGCAGGTCATCCCCGTCAAGCCAGGTGAGGTCGATTCCGCGCTCGCGTTCCCAGCGCTCGGAATCCTTTAGCCTCTGCGCGGTCTGGTCCGTCCAGGCGACGCGGACGCCGCCGGCCTGATCCAGATCAATATCAATGCTCAGCTCCTGGCGCAGTTCAGCGGCAATGCGTGGGAAATGCAGGTAGCTTGCCATGCCCAGCTCGCAGAATGGTCCGGGAGCTCCGGCTTCCGCTGAGGGCGCCAGGATGCCGGCGAGCAGCATAGGAGCCTGGCCGCCCGGCTGGTCACGGTCTATGACGGTCACAGAGAGGCCGGCAGCGCTCAGGTAGTAGGCGAGGCAACAGCCAACTACGCCGCCACCGATGATGGCGACATCGGTTGTTTTCAGGCTCATCCGCCGCCAACCATGCGCACGATCTCCAGCGTGTCACCCGCGGTGAGCGTGACCATGCTCCAGCGATCGCGTTTGACGATCTCTCCATTGCACTCCACCGCAACGATGCGCGGATCAATCTCGTTGGCCTGGAGAAATGCCAGGATGGTGGCGCCTTCAGCCGCCTCGCGTGGTTTCCCGTTGACAGTGAGCTGCATGGTCTGATCGAGATGAATTCTAATCGAGGGCGCGACGCAAACGCCGGGTGGCCTCGGCTGGATCGCTCGCGGCCTGAATTTCCGAGATGACGGCCACGCCATCTGCCCCCGCTTCCATCACCAACCGCGCGTTGCTCGCTGAGATGCCGCCAATGCCAATCAGTGGGATAGTCACCTTGGCGCGAATGGCCTGCATGAGTGGCAGCCCCTCCGGTGTCTTACCGGGATGAGATTGGGTGGGGAACATGGTGCCAACGATGAGGTAGTCCGCGCCAGCATTGGTTGCCTGAGTGGCCTCGTCCAGGCTGTGCACCGAGGCACCGATAAGTAAAGACTGGGCGACCGAACGAGCGGCGCGCACCGGAATTGACGCGGCGCCAAGCTGCACGCCATCCGTACCGGCGGCAAGAGCCACATCGAGGCGGTTATTCACGATGCTCAACGATCCAGAGGGGAGGTCTCTGATGACGATCTTGGCGAGCTCGAGTAGCTCCCGAACCGGCAGTGCCTGCTCACGGATCTGAACACAGTTGACGCCCCCCTGGACTGCCGCGCGAATAAGCTCACTGAAATCGCGGTCCCCAAACTGGTGGAGATCGGTAACCAGCATGAGAACTGGGCGTGGAAGTTGGGGTCTGGGCACGAGCTTCGAAGCAAATCCGAGCCGGGAGCCTGAGCGAGCGGTTCGGTTGGGTCGGCGGTTACCGAACCATGCCTTCAAGCGGGCTGGACGCGGCGGCATAGGCTTTGGACGGGATGCGCCCGGCTAGGAAGGCCTTGCGTCCGCCGCTTACACCCTCGGCAAAGGCCTCGGCCATGAGCGCGGGGTCGCTGGCGAGCGCGACCGCCGTGTTCACGAGCACGGCATCCGCGCCGAGCTCCATGGCGATGGCCGCGTCAGACGGGACGGCGAGTCCGGCATCCACGACGACAGGCACGCGTGCCTGCTCAATGATGATCTGGATTTTCCGGAAATAGGGGATCCCCTGGCCGGATCCAATCGGCGAGGCGAGCGGCATGACCGTGGCGCAGCCGGCTTCCTCAAGCTGCTTGGCGAGGATGGGATCATCATTGATGTATGGGAGCACCACGAAACCCTCGGCTATCAGCTTGCGCGCGGCTTCCAGAGTGCCCACGGAGTCAGGGAGCAGATATTTCTCGTCGCCGATGACCTCCAGTTTGACCCAATTGGAACCGGTCACCTCTCGGCCGAGTCGGGCAATGCGGATAGCCTCATCCGCGGTGTAGCAGCCGGCCGTGTTGGGGAGGATCGTGTAACGCGACCAATCAATCTCGTCCAGCAGCGTCCGTGGCTGATCAAAGTCAATGCGGCGAATTGCCACGGTGACCAGCTCGGTACCGCCGGCTTCGTACGCCCCGCGCATCTCCTCGGCCGACCGAAACTTGCCCGAGCCCATGATGAGTCGAGATGAGAACGTCTTCCCCGCGATTTCGAGCTGATCCATGGTCCCTCCCCGGTACACGGGCCTTCCCACCATTCTAACGCCCACGGGCTCATTCAACGCAAAAGGTACTCTGGCACGATGACCACCGTGATGCATCGAAAACAGCACACTCGCGGAGCTCTGGTGTCCCCGGGGCTACCTAGTGAATAACTCCGGCTAGGAGTTACCGGACGCGGTCAACCTCGAACTGCACGAGATACACCTGCTCATTGGGGTCCCACGGGCCGATCTGACGTTCCCACATGTCTTTGAATTGCTGGAGCGTGTAGCCACCCTCTCGTTGAGCATCCTCCGCGGTCAGCTCCCCAAGTCGCTTTCTAACTACATCAGTGATCTGGAGGTCGGCAAAGTAGCTCACGGCCGCGCGCACCATCGTCCCCGGTTTGAGCGATGGGTCTAGACGGCGCCGGGTCGTTTGAGTCTTTTCGCTGGCCACAATCGCCTTATAGTTGCGATGGTTAAATGTGAGTGTGGGGCGTGCTTCCTCGGCAGCCTCCTGGACCAGCAGGGAGACATCCGCGGGCGGTTCTGTGGCGGCGCGGCGGATAATCTCCTGGGCGATGGCACCGGACATCGGTTCATCAGCCAGGCGTTGGATCACTTCCACCTGGCGATCAGGGTCCTGGATCTTCTGCGCCACCTCTAATGCCGTGCGATAGGCAATCTTGCCTTTGGGGACGCGCTGCGATTCGCGAGGGGCAATTCGGTCCTGGATCTCCTCGGGCAGCTCCAGCGTGCGCACCCAAGCACGGACGGTGTCTGGCTCCACCCCAATGCGTCGGGCAATGCCGTCCCAGTTGGGATAGTGATCCGGAAACTGCTCACGTAGCTTCTGACAGAGTCGGCCCTTTTCCACGGCGGAGAGGTCTTCACGCTGGACGTTCTCCACGAGGTTAATCTCCATGACTTCCTCGTCTGAGTACGTGCGCACAATCACGGGGACCTCGTCTAGCCCGGCTTGCTGCGCGGCGCGATAGCGGCGCTCTCCCACCACCACCTCGTAGTGGCTGTTCACCGGACGTACGATGATGGGCTCCAGAATGCCGTACTGCCGGATGCTGGCCGAAAGGTCGTCCAGGCCCGCTTTGGAGAACGTGGTGCGGGGATTCATGCGGTTGGGCTGGATCTGTTTCAGCTCGACGTCTGGCATGCAGCTATCTCTCCGATTCGTACTGCCCGCCGTGATCCATAGCGGGTGCCGGCCGCCCGAGAGCGACCCCATGACAGGCCCTCAACGGGGCTGCGCCATCGGGTTCAAGTATGGATGCCCAGTGTGGCGGTTCGTGTTGCGAATCCGTTACCGCATCGTCTCAGTCCAATCACGAGGGCTGAATGAGTGATGAGTGATGAGTGATGAGTGATGAGTGATGAGTGATGAGTGATGAGTGATGAGTGATGAGTGATGAGTGATGAGTGATGAGTGATGAGTGATGAGTGA
>JBJXFJ010000538.1:0-12899 GCA_046154735.1 Chloroflexota bacterium
GGGCCGCGGGCGGCTCATCGCTTTCCAGAGGAAGCTCGCCGGACCGAAGGGACACGCGTTCGGCAAGCGCGCGATCTTCCGTCAAGAGTCGCGGGACCATCGTCTCGATCGCGATCAATGGTGGGAGTGTCGCGCTGCCGCCCAGGACGGAGCTGACTTCCCCAGAAAGGTTGCCGGTATTCGGAATCGATTCAGGTTGAGCGGTGCCGCCAGATGTCCGCGGCAGTGAGTCAACTGGTCGCGGAATGAGCCGGTGCGTGGGCGCCAGTCCAACCCTTCCCGGAACGACGGCCGGGAGTGCCTGAAAGAGCGCTGAACCTGATTGTGGCAAGCTCACGGACCCTGTAGGGGCCGAATCAAGCGGCGGGACGAGCCTTCCAGGTGCCAGTTGAGCCCCCTGGCCATCCAGCACATCCAGATTCGGTAGCGTAGCCGCTTCAGAGACGAGTGCTAGTCGCCCTGGAATCATTGGTAAGCCACGGGTATTCAGCACGGGTTCAGAGGCCCTCCCCACCGGACGCCCTCTCTCGGGCCGGCCAGCCGGAGCATGTGGCATTTCTGGCTGTGACCCACTTGGATCATCGAGTCCAGCGGGAGCATCTAAAGCCCCAAGCCCTGTGGGCAGCAATGTTCCGGGTGGCGAGCTCGGATCGAGATCAATGCTTCTGGCGAGCGTTGGCGTGGGTAGGACCGCATCCACGGCCGCGGCCAGGCGCGCCGGTACCGATCCTGACGTGGTTGGCAGATCGGGCGACGCGGGGGACACGCGGGATTGAGCACTAGGTCCGGCTGAAGGCGACGAGGGATGCCCAACGGGAGCTGGCTCATTGGAAGTGTGCCCCTCGGTCAATTCCGCCGAAGCCAGAGCCACCTGTCGTAACTGAAGAGCCTTTCGCAGCGCGTCAATACCGCGAATCTGATCGAGCGGATCACGTCCTATCGGCGAAATACCGTGCGGACTCATAAAGCCATCTCGATGAGTGAATTTGATACGGATCGAAGTCCGCACCTTGCCGCTCTGACTCGGTGGCTCGACCGTACCCGTCCGTCCAGTAAAGAATCAGAAGGCGCCACGCCGACCGCTGAGATCCGTTCCAATTCTGCCGGCTTCACGGCCAAGATCAGCCGAAGACCATCCACTGTGCGCCTCCCTGCTGGTACGCGCTCACGTGGCGCATCAATAGTCCATTACGGAGATCATCGGATGCTCGCCCCGGTTGACCACCCCGTTGAGTTGACCGAGGTCACACCAGCGGTCCCCCAGATGGGTCGGTTCACACTGACTCCAGGGCAGCGCGCGGCGCCATGGCGGAGATCAGAATGGCTAAAGCGCGACCGTGTTAGCGCGCGACAACATCCGTCGTCGTTGCAACGACCGCGCTGCCGCCGGCGGCGACTTCAAAACGGTACACTCCCGGCGTCGACCGCGCGCCTACTGTGAAATCGTGGCGCAGGACCAACCCTAGCGGCTCGGCACTATCGTAAACATCTTGCGAAAGCTCCAGAGCTTGACTACCGCTCGGTTGGCCGCGTTCATCGATGAGCCGAACGCTCACCACGTCCGCGCTGGGAGGCACGGTGGGATCAACGGTCCAATAGGTGACAAGCTGAATTGACTCCCCAGGGCGCACGCGCTCCGGGCCGCGTGCGCCCACCAGGCGCACACCGCCCAGCAACCCGTCCAACGGCCGGTCGGTCAGACTCGCCCATTCCGATGCGGATCGAGCCGGGAGTCGATAGAAGCGCGTTGCATCACGGGCAGTACGGCTGCTTGTGGGAAGCGGGACAGTCTCTAGACGCTCACCCAGGCGTTGAAACGGCTCAGCGGGATCGGTTGCCCAGGTCTCCAGCACCAACGCCTCTCGACCAAGCGGAATGGCCAGGCTGAGGGGCGTCAGGTAACGGCCATAATGCTCGGGACCGATCATCCCCTCCACGAGTGCCGGCCGCTCCTCCGCCAGTGGCTGGGTTCCATCGGTGAGAACAAGGATCTCCCGAATTCCCATCTCGCGGGCGAGCCGCTGTGCCACGGACCGCACATCAAGCCAGTATCGCAGTGGAATCTCAATCCCGTACGTCTCCCCGGTACCGAGGGCCTGCGCCGTCTCCCGCGGAGCGCTTGAGGCCAGTTGCGCGGCAGGCGCCTGGGGCTGGGCCGGCGGTGCGGCGCGTTCGTCATTGCGCACGTCGAAGATCCGTAGTGTCGAGTACAACGAGAGCGTCACTATCGTTTGGACCGAAACTATTGCGAGCAGCACCACGGCCCCAAGGACTCGCAGGAGTGGGCCTGCGACGGATCCTGGTCGCACTCCGACCTCGGTGTGGACGGTGCCGCCGGCCAATGCCCAACCCACCATCAACCCCATCATCAGGAATGGAAAGGGTGAAAGCACAACGAGATAGTGCACATAGAGACTCGACGTCTGCGCGGCCAGCACTCCAATGGGCGTCACAGCCCAGAGCAGCAGTATCGGAAAGCGTGTCCACCCAGCCTTTCGGCGGGCAGTCTCCACGAGGATCACGAGGGTACCGCCAACAAGCATTGCCGCTGTCAGTACACCCACCGTCTCAACCGCTCGCCCCAGAGCCTGAAATTCAATAAGTCCGCGATTCCCGAAGGGAAGAAGGTGCTCTCCGGAAATCGTCCATCGAACGAGGTCCAGTAACCCCGTGTTTGCCGTGGTCGAGAGCCCCCGGCTGCCGTCGCGCAGAGCGCGCGTGATGTCGCCAAATGACTGGGCCACATAAATGATGAACGGCATCGAGATCAACAATGAAATGCCCAGCGTAACCGCCACCGGGCGTCCCCAGCGATACGCCATTGGCAGCACAGAGATGGCTGCGGCAGGCAAATAGAGTGCGCCCAGCAGGCGCGCCTGAATCTGCGTTGCCAGCGCCGCGCCCAGCACCGGTAGCCAGCGTGGATCACGCCGCTGGGTGATCTCCAGTGCCGCCCAGAACGCCACCGCCGGAAACACCGGGAGGATCTCTGTCCAGAAACGGCGGCCAAAGTAGATGGCCCAGGGATTCACGGCAAAAAGCAGGCCCGTTGCCAGAGCCACCCAGAAGCCAAAGTGACGATATGTCGCGATATAGGTCACCGCCACGGCGAGCACATTGAGCGCCGCCACGAGGCCGGCCGCGGCGAGCGCGGGGTGGGGCAGCCACGCCACGATAGCAACCAGGTAAACCATCATTGGTGGATCCGGCACCCCCCAGGAGGTCATTGCACCGGTGAGTGGAATGAGGCCACGCTGCATGTCAAAAACGCGCAGCAGCACATCTGCCTCGTCATACTGATACGGCGCCAGGTCCAGCCAACCCAGCCGCAAGATTGCCGCGATCGCGACAATGCAGGCGCCAATAACGGTTGGTATCACTTCGGGGAGACCCTTCACGCGCGCCTCAACCTGAGTGGTCTGCGTTCAAGCAGGATTCGGGCAAACATGATCAGTGTGGCGGCATTGAGCATCACATTTGCCACCTGCAGCGCCACGATGGCAAACGGAGCCTCCTGACCCGCATCGGGAATGCTCGAATAGGGGCCGGCGAGAAAGGGGTCCCGCAGCATCAGATTCATGAGTAGCGCGATGGAAGCAAGAACCAGAACACGAGCGAGCGGTCTGGAGGGACACACCGCTAAAGCGCCCGCCAGGAGAGGGAGTGCGAGGTAACCATGATTCTCGTGCGCGCGCACCATCAGCATGAAGAACCCGAAACTCACGGCCGCGGCAACCAGAAACAACTGCTCATGCTGGCGGTACCGATAGGACCAGAGGCAGAATCCCAGCCAGCCCAAGGCCAACCCCGTGGCCAGCATGCGGTAGGTAAGCGGACCGAGGACGAAGGCAGAATCCTCAACCCAGTCTCCATTCACCAATGTGGGAATCCACCAGAGGTTGTGGGCATCCGCGGAAATGACTCGATTTGAGAGCGCGTGCGTTTGGAGGTTCTCGAGGTAGCGCCAGACGTGGTGCGCGCGCCCATTCAGAACCCACGGCCCCAAGAACGCCAGGAGTGTGATCATGCCCGACACGCCCGCAATGAGCATCTGACGGCGCGAGCGGTGCCAGAGCAGTGCACAGAACGCGATGGGCAGTAAGATCCAGCCCTGTGGCTTACTGATGAGTAGCAGCGCTCCGCCAACACCGGCGAACCCACCTAACCCGGATCGCGCGCCAAGAAGGCAGATCAACGCGGCCAGGCCAACCAGTGTATCGGACTGACCAAAGTGAGCAATATCATAGAGCGTGGCGGGGTTTAATCCATAGCTCAGCGCCACGAGAGTCCCGAGGCGAGGATCGCGTGCAGTGCTCAAGAGAAGTCCGGCAATGGCAACATGAGCCAATATCATGGGCACCTTCATCATGAAGGTGAATTCACGACTTGCCCGGGCAGCGGATTCGCTCCATGCGGGATCCATGGTCCACTGATAGATTCCGCCAACCGCGGCAAAGACGTACAGCGGCAGCGGACCATAGTCAATGCTCCCACGGTAGGCCTCGTGCATACCATTGCGTACCAGAACCCTGGCCCAGGACTTGTTCTGGTTGATATCGCCTTCGTACCCCGGTGTTAGCCAGCCGATCACAAGACTCACCACAAGTATCAGAGCGAGAACACCGAGCCCCAGACGTGACCGAGAACTGAAATCCCGGGCGTCCGAGCTGGCGATAGCGCCATCATCTACCGAAGTGCGAGCCTGGACCATGCGGCGGTATTCTAGCCCGGATGCCTTACCCTCAGTCTCTGGCTGCTGGAGATGTGCCAGCCGGGGTCACCGCGCGTGAGGACCCGACCATGCAACGGATCAACACGCGGGCTCGTACGCGCTGATCCTCGGGCACGGTCTCTGATATCCTTGAGCCTCTTACGGGGGTGCTCGTGTCACTGGAATCACTTCAGCCCGGCCTCAGCGCGGAAGTCAGTACCACGGTTCGGACGGATAATACTGCCGCCCGAATCGTTGACGGCGCGGTCTCCATGTTTTCAACGCCCTCCATGATCGGACTCATGGAGCACGCGGCCTGGGACGCCGTGGCGGAGCATCTCGCAGCGGGGGAGACCACCGTGGGAACGGCCGTAGACATCAAGCATCTGGCCGCCTCCCCGATTGGCTTGGAAGTCACAGCGCGGGCCGAGCTTGTCGAGGTGGTCGGGCGACGCCTTCGGTTCAAGGTTGAGGCCAGGGACCCTCATGAACCAATCGGTGAGGGCTGGCATGAGCGCTTCATCGTTGATCTTGATCGGTTCACGGTTCGCGCGGAACAGAAAGTAAAATCGGCTCCGGGTGTGGACATTGGCTGAATTACCGAGCATTGTCTTTTTAGGTGCGGGCCAGATCGCTGAGGCCATTATTGGCGGCGTACTTGATTCCCGCCTCGTTTCCCCGAGTCAGATCACCGCGACGGACGTTCGGCCAGACCGACTCGCTGAGCTCGCGAGCTCACTGGGAATTCGCACCAGTCACAGTAATACGGAAGCCGCGTCTCACGGGGAAATTGTCATTCTCACGGTGAAACCACAGGATGTCACGAGGCTGCTCGCCGAGGTGGGCCCGGTGTTGGGCGCGGAGCAGCTTGTCGTCTCGGTGGCCGCGGGCGTACCCATCCGGACTATTCAGCGTTCGCTGCCGGGCCCTACGCCGGTGATCCGCGTCATGCCAAACACGCCCGCGCTGGTGCGCGCCGGGATGGCCGTGCTGGCCCTGGGAGAATTTGCCCGTCCGCGCGACGAGGAGCTGGCCACAAAGATTTTTAGCGCGGTTGGCCAGGCCGTGACGCTTCCTGAAGCATACCTTAATGCCGTTACCGGTCTCTCAGGCAGCGGTCCGGCATTTGTGGCGTTGTTCATTGAAGCCTTAATCGAAGGTGGTGTGCGCGTTGGCTTAGCACGTGACGTGGCAACGACACTTGCCGTGCAAACAACCCTGGGCACGGCTCAGATGATTCTCGAGACCCAGAAACACCCGGCGATCTTGCGGGAGATGGTGAGCTCTCCTGGCGGGACCACCATGGCCGGCGTTCATGCGCTAGAACTGGGCGGGCTTCGGGGCACCGTAATGAACGCGATCGTCGCGGCCACAGAGCGCTCGCGGGAACTGGGAAAGATTGAGTGAGGCACGTCACCGCTTGTGTTGGAGAACCACATGACCGATAACGCACAGATTGGGCAGATTCTGGAGGGCCAGACGGCCCTCGTGTTCGGGGTCGCCAATCGACGCAGCATCGCCTGGGCCATTGCCCAGGCACTGGCCGGGGCAGGCGCTCGGCTCGCGTTCACCTACCAGGGAGAGCGTATTGAAGCAGGAGTGCGTGAGCTCGCCGGCTCACTGGAACAGGATGCTCCGGTGCTTCCGTGCGATGTCACCAGCGACGATGACCTTGATCGGGTGTTTGCTCAAGTTGGCGAAGAGTTTGGCGGACTCGACATTCTCATTCATAGCGTTGCCTTTGCAGCCAAGAGCGATCTGGAGGGCCGCTTCATAGACACTTCCCGCGGCAACTTTCAGATGGCTCTGGACATCAGCGCGTATTCACTCACGGCGATGGTCAAGCGCGCTGAGCCACTGATGGAATCTCGCGGCGGAGGCAGCGTGCTCACCATGACATACATCGGCGGGGAGCGCGCGGTCCCGCACTACAACGTGATGGGTGTGGCCAAGGCGGCGCTCGAGTCCAGTGCGCGTTACCTGGCCCTGGAGCTTGGGCCGAAGAACATTCGCGTCAACGCAATCTCCGCCGGTCCCATTCGCACGCTCGCTGCACGATCTATTGCCGGCTTCACGGTGATGGAGGACGAGATGGAGCGACGGTCGCCGCTGAAAAGAAATGTGGAGGCCAGCGAAGTGGGCAGCACTGCCTTGTTCTTATGTAGCCCTCTAGCCCGGGGAATCACCGGCGAGGTCCTCTTTGTGGACGCCGGATACCACATCACCGGACTATAAATGACCGCACATCGTCACGCTGATTCATTGAATCCTACACAGGAGATCCCATGGCCGTCATGATCGATGCCGCGGTACCCCAACGCCGCTTCTGGCAGGATGCACTCCTGGTCGTTTCCGCTAGCCTGTTCGTGGCAACATCCGCGCACATCGCGATCTGGCTCCCTAACACACCCGTGCCGATCTCCGCGCAGACCCTGGCAGTGCTGCTCACCGGCGCGCTCCTCGGTTCGCGCCTTGGCGCGCTGGCCATCCTGGCCTACCTCGCGGAAGGTCTAGCGGGTCTCCCGGTATTTGCCGGTGGCGCAAGCGCCTGGACAGCTACACGAATCCCCGGCGTCCCCACCATCCTGGGGCCAACGGCGGGCTATCTGGTGGGATTCATTCTCGCGGCCTGGATCACTGGCTGGCTTTCCGAGCGACAGTGGGACCGACGTGTCCACACGGCGCTCCTCGCCATGATCGCCGGCCAGGCCATGATTTACGTATGCGGCCTCAGCGGCCTCGCTCGCTTCGTGCCAGCCGAGTCCCTGCTGGGGGCAGGCGTGGTGCCATTCTTGCTCGGTGATGCGATAAAGCTGGCCCTGGGCGCACTCGTTCTCCCCGCTGGCTGGGCCGCGGTCCAGCGCTTCCGAAACTGAAGCACGTGGAACGCTCGGCAACCTGATTGAATGGTAGCCTTTGACCGCTCAATCAGATTGCCCATTATCGAATGAATTCAGATTGTCCAGGGATGCCCGACCTTCGGCGTAGCCGCGTGCACGCGACAGGCTCTCCTGTGTGGTTGGTGCGCTCTGACGCGAGGTGACGGAACGCGCGCGTCGACGGTTGACATCCCGGTAGCGCGGTGGTCTTGTGCCCCGCGCCCGAGGAATCATCAGTGACAGGCAGTCGCTCGGGTTGCGGGCCTCCTCGGTCGCGGGGGACAAGACGGCCGCACTACCGAGACGCCGCTGGCACATCCGCCTCTTCCAGACTCCCGCGAATCATCCGGCCTCACTTGAGCTCCCGCCGCACCCAGCGCGGGAGCGAAAATAGTGCCTGATGGGTGATTCCGTCATACGCGTAGAGATCTTCGATGCCACGCGAGCGCAATCGCGCATCCACATCATCGACGGAGAGCGGCTGCGCGAGACGGGCATCGCTCGCCAGATAGAACCCGCAGTACCACAGGAACGAGTGGATGTAGGACGCGTATAGCTCCACATTCACGAAGAGCCGCTGCAGAGTGGCCCGCACCGTGAGCGAGAACGGGCTGAGCCCCTTCACGCCAATGCGAAACGGATTCATGACGAGCATGCCTTCTAGCGTGAGCGCGCTCTTGGCCAGCCGCAGGAAATCTTCGCTCAGGAGCGGGCCGGGCAAGTCGGATCCCGGATCAGTAAGGTCATACACAATGAGATCGAACTGGCCGGGAGAGGCCTTGAGAAAATCAGCTCCATCCTGAATGCGCACTTCAGCGCGCGGATCATCAAAAGCGCCTTGATGCATGATGGCGAGGTCGCGCTTACAGATCTCCACCAGCTCACCGTCGATATCCACCATCACCGCGCGTTGGATGGTGTTATGACGCAGAACCTCGCGAAGCGTGGCGCCTTCTCCGCCGCCGATGATCAGCACTTGGCGCGGCTGATCAATGGTCACCAGCCCCGGGTGGATGAGCATCTCATGATACGCGCGCTCATCGGCGGCGGTTGACTGGAGAGCACCGTCAAGCAGGAGCGTGCGCCCGTACGCGGTGGTCTCCACAATGTCCACTCGCTGAAACTGCGTCTGCGCCGTGCAGATCACGCGCTCCACGCGCTCCAGCACAACTTCTCCCGGCTCAAACTCAGTATCAAAGAGCACCGCCCCAGCACCAAGGGATTCGGAGAAATCAGCCTGGGTTAGATCATTGAGCAACATGGCATTACAGTCCCGTCAAGATGGCCATTAAAGAGGCAGCTCGGACCTGCCGTGACCACTGCTCGTTATGTATAATTTTGAGCAATGCATTAGGGTAGCAATCTCTGAGGGCCGCGAACAATGACTTCCTCGGTAAGTCGCCAGTTCGCGGCCCTCGGCGCGTCCAGGGGGTAGGGATGGAAATAGGGAACGTCAAACAGATCCGCGTTGAGGAGGAGATGCGCTCGTCGTACCTCGACTACGCGATGAGCGTCATCGTGTCTCGCGCTCTGCCGGACGTTCGCGATGGTTTGAAGCCGTCGCAGCGGCGGGTCATGGTGGCGATGCACGATCTCAACCTCCAGCCCAACCGCCCGCATCGAAAGTGCGCCAAGATCTGCGGCGACACATCCGGTAACTATCATCCCCACGGCGAAGCGGTGATTTATCCCACGCTGGTTCGTCTGGCCCAGACCTTCAACATGCGCTACCCGCTGATTGATGGTCAGGGCAACTTTGGCTCCATGGATAACGATCCACCGGCCGCCATGCGTTACACCGAGGCTCGGCTCACCCCCCTGGCCCTCGAGATGCTGGCCGACATTGACAAGAACACGGTGGATTGGATTCCCAACTACGATAGCACCCGCCAGGAGCCCACGGTGCTCCCCGGCAAATTCCCGAATCTGATTTGCAACGGCTCGTCCGGCATTGCCGTGGGCATGGCTACCAACATCCCACCGCACAACCTGAATGAGATCGCGGACGCGCTGCTGCACCTCATCGACAACCCTGAAGCCACTGTTGGTGATCTGGCCAAATTCGTAAAGGGGCCTGATTTCCCCACGGGCGGCATCATTTTGACCCGTGAGAAGGACGCCAAAAGCGACCAGGTGATCGATCACCTGATGCAGGCGTATGCCACGGGCCGGGGTCGAGTGATTGTGCGGGCCAAGACGGAGATCGAGGAGCCCAAGGAAGGCCGCTTCCAGATCATCGTCACGGAGCTACCGTATCAGGTCAATAAGGCGCTACTTCAGGAGAAAATTGCCGAGCTCGTGCGTGAGAAGCGGATCGAGGGCATCGATGACATGCGCGATGAGTCCGACCGCCAGGGCATGCGCCTGGTGATCGAGATCAAGCGCGGAATCAACCCCGCCACGGTCCGCAATCAGCTTTTCAAGCATACCACCCTCCAGACCAGCTTCCACTTCAACATGTTGGCGCTGGTGGATGGCGAGCCACGCGTGCTCACACTCAAGCAGATGCTCCAGCACTTCATCGAATATCGCCAGCAGGTGCTCACCCGCCGTACTGAGTTCGAGCTGGAGAAGGCACGCGCCCGTGCCCACATCTTGGAGGGCTTGAAGATTGCCCTGGACAACCTGGACGCGGTGATTCGAACCATCCGCGCAGCGGCGTCGGCCGAGGCCGCGCTGGGACAGCTCCAGACCAGCTTTGCCCTCAGTGAGATTCAAGCTCGTGCCATCCTGGACATGCAGCTTCGCCGACTGGCGGCCCTGGAGCGACAGCAGATTCTGGATGAGTACGAGAACCTCATGAAGGAGATCGCGCGCCTCGAGGACTTGCTGGCCAATCCGGTCAAGATCCTGGCCATGGTGGGCGACGATCTCAAGGATCTCAAGAAGAAATTTGGCGATGAGCGCCGTACCCGCGTGGGGACCGAGACCATTGGCGCCATACAAGACGAAGACCTGATCCCCAACACGGAAGTGGTCGTCACCATCTCCGGACGTGGATACGTGAAGCGATTGCCCAGCACCACCTATCGAGTGCAGCGCCGCGGCGGCCACGGTATTCGTGGCCAGGTGCTGCGTGAAGAAGACGCCATCCGCCATATGCTCATTGCACATGCGCGTGACAATATCCTCTTCTTCACCAATCGTGGCAAGGTCTACCAGCTCAAGGCGTACCAGCTCCCCGAGTACGAGCGCACTGCCCGTGGCATCCCAATTAACAACGTAATTGCCGTGGAGCCTGAAGAGATTGTCACGGCCGTCCTGGCCGCGCCCGATTTTGAGAACAACGAGTTCTTACTCATGGCCACGCGCATGGGTGAGATCAAGAAGACACCACTTTCGGCATTCTCCGCGGTCCGCTCCAACGGACTCATTGCCATGGATATTGAGAATGGTGATGAGCTGGCCTGGGTACAGCATTGCGCGGGCGGCAGCGACGTCTTCCTTGTGACCGAGAAAGGCCAGGCCTTGCGCTTCCACACGGACGTGCTGCGAAGCGCCTCACGCACCAGCGGTGGCGTGCGCGGTATCAGATTGGCCGGTGGCGACCGGCTCGCCGCCATGGACGTGGTGGATCCTAAGGGCGAGATCTTCTTGCTGACACTCTTCGGGTACGGCAAACGGACGCGCCTGAGCGAGTTCGAGTCACACGGTCGTGGCACCGGTGGAGTGCGCACTCTGGGCATCACCAATAAGACCGGACCAGTGGCGGCTGGGCGTGTGGTGCGTGGCGACGAAGAGGTGATGATGATCACCACGAATGGCATTGTCCTACGCACGGATGTGTCTACCATCAGTCGCCAGGGTCGAGCCGCGCGAGGCGTTTCAGTCATGGAAGTGAGCGGGCGCGATGATCGCGTGAAGGGCGATCGGATCGCTTGCGTTGCCATACTGTCTGGCAATAGCGACGACACCGGACCGGATGGTGATGGCGGAAATGGCAACGGCGACGGTGGTGGCGGACGCCGCTCCAGCCGGGCTTCAGGCGCGGACACGGCGGAGGGCTCTGGCGCTGGGCCTTCCGCAAAGTCCGGGGGTAAAGTGAGCGGCAAAGGCCGTGCCGTGGCTAGGGGCAGAAAAGCCGCCGCGGCTGCCAATACCTCGAGCCCGAAGAAAAGCGTGACGAGCGCGGTCGCCAAATCGAAGCCTGGCACCAAAGCGGAAGGCATCGAAACCACCCGGGCAAAAGACGCAGGTGGAACATCAGGGTCCGCCAAGACCACGCCGACCAAGGCGGTGAAGGCGAAAAAGGATGCCAGCGTCAATCAGATCACGGAAACAACGCCAAAGAAGCAAACCAAGGCCCGGTCATCAAAAACTGTCCGCAACGACCTGGATGTGGCCGCCGCTAGCCCCAAACGCAAATCCGCTGTCCGTGCCCCCAGCACCAACCAGGCACCAGAAATGGGAGCCCCTGCCCAGGGATCGGAAGTTCGCTCCGGCGGCACAAATCGTATCGTGAAACCCAAAGATCGGATGTTTTAGCACCCGATTCACCGGCAATGCCCATCTGGAGGACACGGCGGCTCCAAAGAGCCTCAGAGAAACTCTCTTGAGCGCCGCATCGGCGGCAGGAGCTAACTCCAGTTAGCCCGCATGGCCCTCGGACTCCCTGATCCGAAACCGAACAAGCTTTTCCAGAAGCTCGTAGGGGATCGGTGCATCGAGCGGGAATCGCGCCGTGCTCTTCGCTCTGAGGTACGGCGCAATCTCCTTCTGGAAGGCCTCATCACCGGACGGCACCGGGTACATGCCGATATGCTTCTTCCACGCCGAGAAGTGAACCAGATGCTTGCCATTGAGATTGAAAGTCGGCATCTGATAGCTGATTGATTCTTCAGCCGTGGGCGCCACGCCTCGTATCGCCCATCGGATGTTCCCAAGAACTTCCTGGACAGTAAGCGGGCATGCCGAGATGTACTCGTCGATCGTGGCAAACCTTTTCTTGGGTGTCACCATAGGACGATTCTATCAGCGTGATGCCCTATGCCCAACTATCGGTCGCACCTTCAGAATCTCATGCACTGGGTGGGTCCAGAACCTGGGGCAATGTGCGTCCGATCTTTGGAGTGCGGCGTGCACAGGTTTCGGGTGCCCCCCAGGGTGTTTTCGTTGTCCGAGAAGCTGGCCTTGTAAGGGAGGCAAGCGCACACCGCGGTGGCGGCGGGTCTCCGTACCCGCCAGTGCCCGAGCGGTTGACTGGCAGGGGCGAATTGGTTGGTGACTTTCATGCTTTTAAAACTCTCATGCCCGTCATGCAGTGGACCATCAAAAGCTGGGGATATGTGCTGGTGCCTTTGGACGGCCAT
>JBJXFJ010000065.1:0-3766 GCA_046154735.1 Chloroflexota bacterium
CTTCCTCATTGGTCTTGACGAAGATGGCACCGGTGCTGAACTGGAGGCCGTAATCCCAGTAGTAGTACATGTTCTTCACCCACAGCTCGAGAAACTCGCGCTTCAGGGTGCCATCAAAGAGCGCCTGATAGAAGGTGGGCGGCTCCGGGTACCGTTCCTGTCGCTGAGTCGCCAGGAGCTGGAGAAAATCCGATCCGGACATTGGCGGTTCGCGTAAGTCCTGAGCGGAATATGGGGGATGATTCAACATGCGCTCTATCTCCTTCTCCGGGGTCATTCGCTAGTTCGCCTGATCGGTTGTCATGCAGCATATGCGCCCGGTTCAGGGGCTGGTAGCATATCATGCGACCAGAGTTCGCAAATCACACCGACGCACGGGGGTCGCGATGACAGACCTGGATGGCGGCGCTCAGTCCATTCTGGAATTCATGAAGGCGGAACAGGCCAGAGGACGAGCCGAGATAAGCCGGGCCGAGATCCAACGCGGGACTGGCCTGGCCTATAACCAGCTTGTAGAGTCGCTCGCCCATTTGGAAACGTCTGCTCCACCGCAATTGCTCAGAAAGACAAAGGGGATCTCAAGCGTTTGGATGTTGGTGAATCCGTGATTCGGGCAAGAGCCGAGAGCATGTCGCGGCGATCACCGTTCAGCGTTCGTCAGGTGTTCAAGTGAGCGCGCTTTCCGAGGCCGAACTGGCTCAGACGGGAAATGGAACGAGCGGTGGTGACCTCCTCCGAGGCTTCTGGCAGCCGATTGCGGCGGAATCTGAGATCCACCCATCAGCCCCAATTCTGCCGGTGTGCGTGCTCGGGGAGAGATTGCTCCTCATCCGCACAACCAGTGGTGACCTAGGGCTGGTGCAAGAGCGGTGCCCACATAACGGCTATCCATTGGCGGAGGGTACGGTTTCTGAGGGGAGCCTTGTTTGCCCGAGGCACGGGTGGCACTTTGGCATTGATGGAGCATGCTGGGTGGTGGGCTACCAGGACAAGATTTACCCCGTCCAATGGGCCAACGCAAAATCCTATCCAGTGATGACCGCAGGCGGCATTCACTGGGCCTACCTTGGGCCGCTGCCTGTGCCGCCGTTCCCGGAGCTATCCGCGATCGGGGAGTCCGCCGATCCGCCGAGCGTTGTTGTTCAGGGCATTCAGCCGGTTCATTGGCTGGAATCCGTGGTTCAGGCGTTGTGTCACGGTCAGACGTTGATCAATCCGCACCATTCGCTTCAACCAGGAATGATCGTGCTCCGTCGGCCGGTTGATGATGAATCCACGTGGCTGGCGGTGATCCACCTGGATCGGGCCGCGGATGGATCGGATCTGGGAACCGACACCGGCCCGGATGCGAATGGGCCGGACATTGCTGCGCTTCGCAGTCAGGTGTTGCGGTCAATAATTGGCGACTGATACATCGCACTCTTGTGTGCGGCGAGCCCTCGCCGCACACAAGAGTGCTGGAATTTAACCCACCCGCACCGGAACCCCGGCTCGGCGGGCCTCAGGCCCATTGTTCAGTCGTGAATCCTGGCCGAATCCTTCGTGGCCTTCCGTCCAGGCGCGGATTCCCGCGCTCACTTCGTCCGAGGGTGGCACCACGGGCGATGGGAGCTTGCCGCCGTTGTAAATCCGGGCGGCTGTGCCCGCGAGAATCTCGTGGCGCTCGTTCGCTGGCAGGTGGCCGAGATCGCCAGCGATAACCCCGGCAGAATCGGGCCAGATGCTGGCTGGGTGTGGATAATCGTTGGACCACATGGCGTTGATGACCTGGTAATCATGCAGGAGATAGCAGCCAACGCCATCGCTGATAAAGGCCGATGACACCTGGCGCTGGTAATAGACGCTGGGATCCTGGGGCAACGGTGCGCGGGCTGCGGAGTAGTAGTCGAACTCCTGGAGCCAGAATGGGATCCAGCCGACACCCACCTCAGCCGCCTGGAACTGGAGTCGCGGATAGCGCTCCATGACGCCTGATCCGATGAGCTGCGCCAGTGAGTCCATCGTGTCGAACTTATGCCCATTGACCGAATGGAGCCACTTGAGACCACCGGCATTTGGCGCGCGGAGCTCTGCTCGAGCATTGATGTGCATTGAGAGCGGCATCCCCATCTCCTGTGCCGCCGCCCAGAACCGCTCATAGTAATCCGAGGTGTAGTCCAGGTTGGGGGGCGGCGCAATCCAGATTGCCGCGCCGCGCAAACCCGCCAGTTTGCAGCGCTCAAGCTCAGCAATCGAATGTTCGATGTTGCGCAGTGGCATAATGGCCAAGCCCCAGAACCGCTCAGGCGCCACGCTGCAGAAGTCAATCATCCAATCATTGTAGACACGAATGCAGGCTTCCTCCAGCTCTTCGTCGCCCGCCAGCCAACTGTAGTAGCCCAGCGTGGGATAGAGCACCTCGGCGCTGATGCCGTCAAAAGCCATGTCCTTGAGTCGTTCCTGAGGATCCCAGCCACCGGCGCGGAGATGTTGGTGCGACTCGTACAGCTTGACGTTGGGAAACTTCAGCGCCCGGTCGCGCAATCGCGCCGGCAGATTCTTTTCCCACAGGTCGGGTGGCTCGGCCATGTGCGAGTCCGCGGAGATCACAATTGTCTCGGTCTGGTCGTTGATCGAAGGGCTCATGTGTGTTTTGCCTCCAGTACCAACGAGCTTAGGAGAAATTGCTTCATTTGTCGAACGATCAGTGTGCAGATTCGCCCGGACGGATGTTCACTACAGAGACTCGGAGACGCGGAGAATGACCAGCTCCATCCCTCGGTGTCTCTGCGTCTCTGTGTTTCCCGTCCATCGCAACGTGAACAGTTACGCTCCCAGGCGCGCCTGGCGGATTTGCTCCGCGTGGTCGAAAGCATGCGCCGCGTAGATCTCTAGCCACGACTCCACCGTGTAGTTGCCGCTCTCAGTATGGATGCCGCTTCGGAGCCACTGGTCGTCGTTGAGCTGATCCAGGACTTCTGCCGAGGACGTTCGCACCGCGCGAAACACCTCGAGCGAAGCTTCAATTGGGAGATCATACATGAGTCTCTGCGCGAACTCGTTCTCATCGTAGCCGTGTAAGGTTGGGCCGTTCTCGGCCAGCAGGCGGCGTAGGCGGATGTAGGAGGTGGTCTCGCTATCCGCCAGGTGATGGGCAATCTGTCGAGCCGTCCAACCGCCATCGCGCGGCGTGGCATCAAGCTCCGCGTTGGTGGCGCCATTGAGCGCCGCCTTGACTTCCGCGATTCCTTGCCGATATTGGTCTATGAGCTGGCGGCGCGTTTCAGCGTTCAATATGTATCTCCTTCGGGGACGGCACGTCGGCAGGTTCCTGTGCTCGCTCACTGGTCATTGCGGTCGCTTCCGAAAAAGGCTTCTGGGCTACAAAGGCCAGACCGGCTGTCTACGCCGTAGCGCAGGGAGGCGCCGGCTAGGAGCAGTAAGCAAGTGAAAACAATGCACGCATCCATGAGATCCTCCCAAGGGGTGGCGTCAGAACAGCACCACCCGCATCCTACCGTGCCTGGGCTGATCTAGCCATGCTATTCTTAAATCAATTCGGTCCATGGACTTATAAATCGAAGTTGGATTTCGTGATGGACTTTCAATCAGTGTCTGCATTGGACGATGTAAGTTGGAAGATACTCCTGGCACTTCAGGAGAATGCCCGAGTCAGCTTCAGCGAGCTGGGACGCCAGGTGGGGCTAACGCCACCGGCGGTGGCAGAACGCCTGCGTCGCCTCGAGGATCTTGGCGTAATCGAGGGTTACCGCGCCGTGGTGAACGT
>JBJXFJ010000078.1:0-4429 GCA_046154735.1 Chloroflexota bacterium
GACCATGACTGACATTTCTTCAGATCACTTCATCGATGTTCCTGACATTTCTTCAGATCACTTCCGCCCATCGGACTGACAGAATTTCAGAACAGCTCCACCCTGACAAAGTTTCAGACCTGTAACACACCGCATCCGTATGGTTGTAGGCCACGCGCACCCCTGTTACGATGGAGGCTCCGCGCTCGCCGATCGGCTCCGTACAGCCCGTGTGTGATTAGTTCAGCAGTGCAGAATTCATAGAGCCTGTCCGCTCCGCGAGTATCGCCTTAAGAGCGAGGATCTGGGCGACCAGGCGGCGGCGAGCAAATCCTTTGTCATGGAGAGCTACCGTGTTAACTCGAGAGCAGAACGAGCTTCTTACGCGCGTGGGACCGGGAACACCCATGGGTCGATTCATGCGCGAGTACTGGATTCCCGCCGTATTGTCCGAGGAGCTCCCCGGGCCCGATAGCCCGCCGCTCCGGGTGAAGCTCCTGTGCGAGGACCTGGTGGCCTTCAGGGATACAGATGGCAAGGTTGGTCTTGTGGCGCAGAACTGCCCGCATCGCGGCGCCTCACTGTTCTTTGGACGGAACGAGGAGTCAGGATTGCGCTGCGTCTACCATGGCTGGAAGTTTGACACCACGGGCGCATGCGTAGACATGCCCAATGAACCGCCAGAGAGTAACTTCAAGCATAAGGTGAAAGTTACCGCCTACCCCTGTGAAGAGCGCAATGGTGTGGTCTGGACGTACATGGGTCCCCGGAGAACCCCGCCGCCCCTGCCTCATCTCGAGTGGAACATGGTGTCCGACAATGTTCCGTGGATGTGGCGGAATTTCCGCGCCTGTAACTGGTTACAGGCACTTGAAGGTGGCATCGATTCCTCACACGTGAACTTTCTGCATCGCACCTTTGCCGATACGGATACAAGTACCGTGCCGGGTACGGATGCGCCGCGGGCCGCGGGTACAGAGATCAAGCGCTACGCCATGAATGACGCCGCTCCGCGCCTCGAGATCGTTGACACCTCATACGGGGCGATCTACACGGGCGCGCGTCGTGTGGATGACCAGACGGAATATCACCGCATCCACCCATTCCTCTACCCCAATCACAACGCGATCGGTGGCGGTGTGGACGAGCACGATGCGAATTACATCGGCATGGTCTGGGTACCCATGGATGATGAAACCACACTGGTGCTGGAGTACCAGTGGCGTGCCTCGGGTCCTTACTCCAGAGAGGAGCAGGCGCGGCTCATGCAGGTGCGCAATGCCTGGGGCTTCATGCCGGCCACTGGTGAGGCGGGAAGTGCCTGGAAGTTTAGGGCCAATGCCAGCAATGACTACCTGATTGACTATGAGCTTCAGAAAACGAAGCTGTTCTGCGGCATTCAGGGCAATCCATTGCAGGACGGCGCCGTTCAGGAAGGCATGGGGCCGATTTACGATCGCACCAGGGAACGCCTGGGCACGGCGGACGCCATGATCATTCGGGTGCGCCGCCTCCTGCTAGAGGCCGTGACAGCTTACACAGAGCACGGCGTGACGCCTCCCGGCGTGGATAATCCGGAGTGGTACGCCATACGGCCGGTCGGCGCGTTACTGCCGCCTGGTTCAAACTGGGTGGAGGCCACGGCCGCTCGCCGCACCGCGTTTTACCAACCCGCCGCTCAGCAAACGGCCCACTAAACCAAAGTCAATTGCCAGGGGCCGCTCAGTCAGATAACTGCCGGGTCTCGATTCGGACGAGGCCGGACGGTTTCCTGGTCGGCGCGGAGGATTGTCCATGAAATTGAAGCGAATCATGCCCTGGGTTCTGATGGCTGGCCTTGCGTTGGCATGCGCACCTACTGCGCCTCGACCCGAGGCGGCGGCAACAACTGCACCAGTGGCGAAGGCCGCGGCGCCCACCGCTGCCGCTCCGGCCACGGCAGCCCCACCGAGCAAGTCTGAAGCGGCCCCGGCGCCCGCCCAGGCAACTCCAGCCGATCAATGCGAGCCTGGAAAAGAGCACTGGCGGAGTCCCGGCCCGGCCAAGCGCGGCGGCGTTCTGACCCGCGCCGGCACGCTTTCCGGACTCGATCCCACACGTCCCGTGGGGGCCGGTGATCCCGGACCTCAGATCTACAACACACTGGTGGAGACCCGCGGCTGCCGTTATGGTGACCCAGTCATGGCGCCCAGCCTGGCCAGGTCCTGGGAGATTTCTCCCGATGGCCTGACTTACACGCTCAAGCTGCGTGACAATGTGAAATGGCACAACAAGCCGCCGGTCAATGGTCGGCCGTTTACCTCGGCAGACGTGGCCTGGAGCATTGAGTTCCACAAGTCCGGCACCGTTGTGCGCTCACTCTGGGAAGGGGTCTCGCACGAGGAGCCTGATCCCACCACCGTGGTCCTCAGGCTTCAGCAGCCAGATGCAGACTTCCTCCAAAAGCTTGGGCACTATCAAAACATCATGCTGGCCCGAGAGGTCAAGGACCAGCACGGCGATTTCTCGCAGGTGGTTGTGGGCACCGGTGCATTCATGCTGCAGGAGTACAAGCCCGGCCAGTCGGCCAGCATGGTGCGTAATCCTGATTACTGGGAGATGGGTGACGATGGAAAGCCCCTGCCGTACGTGGATGAAGTTCGCACGGTAGAGTTCCAGGACTACAACGCAGAGGTAGCGGCCTTCCGCGGGAGCCAGATCGACTACACGGGCACCTTTGGCATGCTCAAGCTGGAAGCGGATGCGGTAAAGGGCGCCAATCCCAAGCTGGTGATGACCCAGGAGCTGCAGTTCACCCATGCCGGCATCTGGTTCCGACTGGACAAAGCGCCCTGGAATGACGTGCGTGTGCGCAAGGCCGTACTCCTCACGCTGGATCGGGAAGACCTGATTGCCAGCAATCGCGGTGGTGCGGTGCACTCCGCCTTTGTCCCAGCCGCCATGACCGAGTATGCCTGGCCAGAAGCCAAGATGATCGACAAGTTCAAGCTCAACCGTGACGAAGCGAAGAAACTACTGCAAGAAGCCGGGATTGCTCCAAACAGTATCAATGTAACGCTCAAGACCGCGTCCCAGTTCGCGGAAGACGCGGAAGTGGCTCAGCAGCACCTCGCCCAGATCGGCATTCAGACTAAGGTGGTGGTGGAAGGACGGAACTTCACCACCATCATCAACGGCTTGAACTTTGATGATCTCGGCTGGGGCGTGAACCCCGGCCAGCCCAATCTGAACTACTGGGTGGGTGACTTCATTCGCACCGGAGCGTCGTTCAATTCCATTAAATTCAGTGATCCACAAGTAGACCAGCTAGCCGTGGCCCAATCACGTGAGCTTGATCCGGTGAAGCGGAAGGTCATCACGGATCAACTCCAGGATCGGCTGTTCGAGACCGTGCCCTACGCGCCCACGATCAGCCGCATCTACTACCACTTTATTTCCTGTCGCATAAAGAACTCGGCCCTCACCAAGCCCAATCACAACCAGGCTTCCATGAAGCAGGCCTGGATTGATCCAACGGGGTGTTAACCAGAAACTTGAGGTAGAAGTGCCCATGGACCGTGGGATCCACGGTCCATGGCCACTTCCACCATTGCCATCGCCCTACACCTATGTTTTCCATGACTCGTTGGGACAATGCGGAGCCAGGACTCCGGCTCGGGCGGAGTCCGCTTGTAGGGCGGGCGGCGGAGCTTGCGCTGCTGGAAGATGCATTGCGCGAGGCGGGCGTGGGCCGGGCAAACGTGGTGCTCCTGGCTGGCGAGCCTGGAATAGGCAAGTCACGACTGCTCCAGGAATTCCCATCAGCGGACCTGGGAGTAGAGGTCCAGGTGCTGCGCGGTGGCGCCACTGAGGCGGAGGGCATGCCGCCATACCTCCCCTTTGTTGAAGCACTCAGTGCATACGTGGCTTCGGCGGAGCTGGAGCCTCTCCGCGCACTGACCGGACCACACACGAGTATCCTCACGCGACTCGTGCCTCAGCTCGAATTCCGCCTTGGCCCCGCGGCGCCCCTGGCGGACCTGCCACCCGAGCAGGAGCGTCTGCGATGGTTTGAGGCGGTTGTGGCGCTGCACTCCAGGCTCGCTGCTCGGAGTATCGTGCTGCTCACACTCGATGATCTGCAGTGGGCAGACGCCGCAACCTGTGACCTGCTCCTCCACCTGATTCGGCGTCTACGCTCGGAGCGGCTCCTGGTGCTAGGCGCCTATCGCCAACGTGAAGCGGAAGACAATGCGCCATTTATGCGCGCTCGGGCTGAGCTTAACAGGCAACGACTCGTGCGCGAGCTGACAGTGCGCCGCCTCGACCTCGCGGAGAGCGGAAGCCTGGCGGCCGGCTTGCTGGGCGCAGAGACTACCTCTAGCATTGCCAACCTGCTTCATGATCACGGTGAAGGTAATCCGTTCTTTGCCGAGGAGCTCGTCCGGGCGCTCGTCGAGGCCGGATACAT
>JBJXFJ010000089.1:0-12637 GCA_046154735.1 Chloroflexota bacterium
TCTAACGAGGCCGTCGGTAGACGGTTCAATCGTTCTCCATCCGAGAGCCAGAGGCGACTTTGGAGTTATCTGTCCTTCTTCGAGACCGAGGTTCAAGCGCGGACTCACGCTGCCAAGTCACCCATGCTGGGTGAGTTTATCGCTGTCGTTGAAATACCCCCAGAGTCATCCATCGAGATTCTTCCGGATCGAGGTAATGGCGGTCATCGTTCTCTAAAGGGAGCCCCGTCGGAGTTCTTGAAATGCGTCGTAGACGTCATTCCTAGAGAAGCTGGTAACTCATGCTAACTCACTAGCTTTCTCGAAAATGTCAGAAGACCGATGCCCTTCTGAATGATAGAGACCCAACGGCTGCATGCCGTCGGATCTCTATCAGGTACTTAAAGAAGCAGGGCAGGTTACGACTCGCCGGTGTACTCCCACTCGTAGCTGGGATCCTTGTAAGCCTGCTCGGGCATGATGCTCTTGAGGCCGCGCGCGGCGAGCTCGGACTCGAACTTCTCTCGGATCCACGGTTCTTCAAAGGGGTACTCGATCTGGTTCTGCGCGCGATTGTCCACGCGCTCACCACTGCCCATCATCTGTGGCAGCGGATGCCAGGCCAGATACCGTGCTGAGGTTTCGCCCACATTGAAATGCTGGTGGAACCAGCGATTCGGTGGAACGAAGACGCTGCCCTCATGCCACGGAATGATGACCTTCTCCTCACCCTCGGGCCACATGATGGAGTAGCCCTCACCGGCGGGGATGATGATGACAAAGCCTGGTCCGTGCCGATGCCCCTTCTTATAGGTTTTGGCATCAAATACGGACATGTGGCAGGTCATCTGGGACTCAGGGAATTCAATGTGCACCACGCGGCCGCCGGCCCCGCGGCCCGGAGGCTTGAATTCGCTGCAGCGCGACCATGACCTCGGGCGGGGCGGGCTGACCGAGGGGCGCCCCGGACACGGCGGGTGATCCACTGGCGGTCACCTGGCTGCGAAGCTGCGCTACCTCAGCACGAGCAGAGCGCAAGTCCGTGCTCAGCTCACCGAGCTGCCCCTGGAGGCGCTCAACCTCCATGCGCGCCCTATTGATCTCTCCTTGCGCACCTTCATAGGCCCACAGGATGATCCCGTTCGCCAGAAGAGAAACCGCAAGAATCAGCTTAAACAGAAGTGCCATCACACTCTCAGCTTACGTGAGCCCGGAAGAAGCGGCAACAAATCGGCTGCAAAGGTAGGTGTTCAGATTCCGCGGGACGCATGTTCACCGCGGAGACTCGGAGACGCCGAGAGAACAAAGAAGCAACTCTGCGTCCCTGAGTCTCTGCGGTGAACATCCCAAGAGACGTGAACAGTTCCCGCGGGAGCGGATTGCGGCCCTCAGTAGCGGGCTGAGCTTGAGCGAACGATCGCCCAGTGAGGCTTATTGCCAGTAACCTTGGTAAAAGCCGAGGCTGCTCGCCACCTGGCGCGCTGTGGATTCATCGGAGGTGAGTGTTACAAGCACTTCGCTGCGATTGCGGGAGACCAGTGCCGAGAACTCCGGGGATCCCAGCACCTGCCAACTTGAGAAGCGCTGGAGCGCCGGCAGCGTGATCCGGAATCGGTTGCGCTGACTCTCGCTCATCGCATTGTGGAATTCCACGGCGTCTCGCTCCGTGTCCCAGACCGTGCGCAACACCAGCGCCAGCCTTCCGTCCTCATGCTCCAGGAACGAGAACTTATCGCCGCCCCAGCCCTCAGCCACTCGAGTAGCGAGGCGGCCGTCTGCATACTCATAAATGAGCCCACCCACGCCAAGCATTCCGAGGCTGTCGCTGATGAGACTCGTCCACCCCGGCCCGAGTAATTCTGTCGCATCGGGGAGCTCAACGGGCATGGCGCCCTCGCCCCGGACATACTTTTCCGGATGGAAGATCTGCTCCGTGGTGGTTGGAGGATGCGCAAACGCCCGATTAATGGCGCTGTACCCGCCCACGTTATGCAGATGGTGAACGAAGTTCATGCCGCGTCCATAGGTGAAGGCCACCGAACCAGCGGCCGTGACGAGTTGATCCAGGCTCGGACGCATGCGCGACGACGGCGGCTCAGTGCCAAACATGAACTCCCACAGCTCACTCGGACTCAAGGCCTGAAGGGCCCAGCGAATCTCCGCATACGTCGCATCACCTTCAATGAGCGCCCGTATCGCGGCGGCGCTGTCCTGGTCCTCGTCAGCAGCCTCCATCAACCGCCCTAGATCAAAGTGCTGGTCCTGGAGCGCGTGCGTGAACTCATGCGCATAGGTTGCTTTCTCGCCACTGCCCAGCACGCCGGTGCTGTTAATCAGCACCATGTACTTCCCCTCAGAGCTATAGAAGCCGAGAATATGATCGGCGAGTGTCTCAACCATGGCCTCAACCGAGGCTGAATCTTTGGGACTGAGGCCAAGCACGCGGATCAGCTTGAGATAGTCTCCCTGGAGCTTGTCGACATCCGTGTCTGACGCAACCGCCATGAGATAGTCACGTAGGCCGTCTCGATCAAGCAGCTCCATGGAGACGTCGGCCATCTTCCGCAGACCGCGGATTCGCATCACCCCATCCTCGATGCGTTCGAGTAGCTGTAGTTGCTCGGGGGTGATCGGTCGGGACGCGGGTCGAGGCGTCTGCTTCTCCTTATTCGAATCAACCTTGCTCATCAAAAGCTTCGAGCGGTCCATCGTTGCGCGCGCGCTTCGGAACTCCGGGAGAAGCTGACCAAGTGGTGCATGAGCGCGAGCTACGGGCCCCGTATGTGCGTCCACAATGCCCACGCGGGGTCCGGCATCACGCCACAAGAGAGGCACTGCCACGGCAATCACCGCGAGCAGTCGAAGGGCAACGGAGCGACTCATCACACTCTCACCTGGCAAGCGAGAAGATTCCCGGCTACACCACCAGGGAGCTCGCTCTACCAAGACGTGGAACGTGCCCTGCGTGGGCCTGGGGATGATCCGCATGGGTATACGCGTCTGAGCACGATAGCGCCCTAGGCGGAAAAGGGAGCAATTCGCTCGCTCACGATGGAGATCACCCTCTGCAGCGCGGCTCCGGCCGCTTCGGACGCGGCCAGGAAATCCGGCAGTCGTAACGTGCGCGCCCTCCGTGTCAGGCAAGCGGCCACATCGGCCATTGCTGCCTCGGCGTCACCATCCTTCAGGCCAATCGTGCGCGCAAGCGCGAGGAAATCTCGCGGGGTGAGCCGGTCGTCCTTCCCGTTCAGCTTCAGGGCCAGGCGATCACCACCCAGCCCGGGGAAGGCTCGCGTGCTGACGGTGTCATAAAGTGGTGCGAAGCGCACAGTAGTGAACACCGAGGCTCCGGCGTCAGCCGTCTTCAGCAGCGCAAGATTTTTTAGGTGCATATCGCCATCGGCAATCAACCAGGCGAAGACCGCGCGGCGAAACAGGATGTCAAGGTCAGCGATGGGATCTGTCGATAGCGGGCGCAAGCCCCTGGCTAAGCGCTCAATCGTGCCGTCGTATTTCGCCGAGGCCGGAAGATCCAAAATGGAGCAGAAATCTTCCAGTGCCAGGCGTCGTTGATCTCCAGGGCCCCGCCGAATATCGAATCGCTCCACCACCAATGCCGGGTACATGCCATCTGGCATCTCGATCAATGCCGCGTCTGGCACATCAAAGCCGACAGCGCGGCCGAGCTCGAGGCAGAGCCACTCGACGATCGGCAGTGTCTCGAATCCTGACGCACCGGCGGGTTTGAGCAGGTGGGTGAATGGCTGGTGGACGGCCGCGACGAGTGTGCCATGAGCGTCGAGACTCATCGGCGCCTTGATCTGGACGCCCGATAGGCGCGGAGTTTCGGCGCGCGTGAATAGACGCGCCAGGTGCTGCTCGAAGGTTTCCTCGATCTCGCCTCGCGCGGGCCCAGCATAGGCGCCGGAGAAGCGGCCCGCCTGGATGAACATCGCCAGCGGTGTGGTGAGCACATCGACCGGCAAGGCCGCCAGCTCTTCGCGGGTCTCGGCGATGGTGATATTGGACATGTAGCGCCGTCCACGCCGCAGCGCCTCGCGCTCGTCCCGATCATGCAGAATTTGCGCGAGCCATCCTTCTGGCAGCAGAGACTCCACAAATGCCGGTAGCTTCCCCGGGGTAGTCTCGCGTACCAACGCGGGCCCGCCGCGCCTCCTGGCCTGCCAACGCCATTCGAAGCCGTCATGCGTCAAGCGACCGAGCGGAACACCATGCCAGGTGACGACGAGATTGATTGCCGCCTTATTCACCGGAACCCTAGTCAAGCCTGGCTGAGCCAGGAGGAAGCGTTCGGTGCTTTCTCCCTCGCGATGCCAGCCGTTTTCACGTGCCAATGCCCAGACCGCATCGACCGCGGCTTGTGGCGAGCCATGCTCTTCAACGAGTCGCTTTGCCATTTGAGCGCGCATCTCAGCAGTAACGGCGCTGGCGTGCTCGCTCCTCCGTCGGAATGCCTCGAGCAGGCGCTGACGCGGAGAGGACACAGCCACCCGCATCTCCCCCAGATCGTCGCCGATCACCGCGATCGCCGTTGATGGATGCGCGGGAGCTTGGTTCTGGACGATCTCGAGCGAACGGAGGCGCGTGCGCTGATTGCGGCGGCCGCTGATGAACAATCGTCCATCCGGCGTCGGCGCCAGCAGCACCGAGCTCGCGGACGAGAGATAGGCCTGGGGATAAAGATAATGGGCAACTCGGACCGCGTGACCGAGGATAGCCGCATCGACATCGCCGTTGTGATCGACATAGACACCGCGAACAAGCGGTATCAGCTCGCCAGACTGGGCACGCAAGTGCGCCCGTTTTGCATCGATATTCTCGCCGACGAGGTGGACCGACATACGTTATCTCGCATCTCAGATGCGCGTTAATTCCTCGTTGGCAGCGATCATTCACGGATCATAACGGATTTGAGATGCGTGATAATTCTCTAGGCCGTAGCCACCGAGGAGACCATCGCCAATCACCGTGGCGATTAATACGGTTTAGTTAAGAGTTAAGGGTGAAGTGTGGGAGCAGCCAGCGCGGACGCGTGTTTGCTCGGCTTCTCCTCCATCCGTCATCGTTTTTCACTTTGCAGTTTTAAGTCTAGACTGAACCGTATTGACCGTGGCGCCCGCGGACCGGATCGCCAGCACCTCGTTCTGGGCCAACTCAATGGGCTGGTCCCCAAAGTCCAGTACCAAGGGATTGCTGGCGCTGTTCGCCGTGGCCGTGGCCGACTGAGTAATGCGGGGCCACAGGAAATTGAAGAATGCCGCGCCCAGCGTCGCTCCCGTAAGATCGATCCGGAGATACGGTAGCACAATCTGCTGGTATTCATTCGGCTCATTAAAAGGATGCACGATGGGCGGGTTGGTCCCGTCGCCGGAATACGCGGCCTTCCATCGATACGTGCCGATGCCAGTGGGAGTGAACCCCGCCGACTGGTAGGTGCCGTTGCCATTCACCGGCACGAGGGGGCTGGTGAAGACCGGTGGTGCGCTGCAATCCACGTCATCCGGCCCGTAGAGCTTAAACGACACGGTGCCGGTCGGGTGGATCAGCCCGCCCAGCTCAACGGTGTCCACAAAGGACACCGCCCAGCCGGTTCGGGAGCTGCTCACGCAAGAGAAGTTGGAGTGGCATCTTAGCCCCCGGAGAACTCGCAGCCGCCAATGATGCCATCGCCGATCACCGTGGCGCCCGCAGCCCGGATGGACAGCACCTCGTTCTGGGCCAACTCAATCGGCTGATCGCCAAAGTCCAGTACGAAGGGATTACAGCCGCTGTTCGCCTGGGCGGTGGCCGATTGCGTGATCCGCGGCCAGACGCAGTTGAAGAACGCCGCGCCCAGCGTCGCTCCCGTGAGATCGATCCCCACATCATTCACGCGCACCTGCACCTCCGGATTCGTGTAGCTGGTGCGCTTCATGAGCGGCGTCACGGCGGTCCCGTTCATGGCCGTGTAGCCAGTGGCTTAGAGCAGCTCGTAGCGCATGGCGGAGGCCGCGCCGGTGCCGAGCTGATAGAGCTGGAGCCAGCTATCCCAACGGTTGCGGTCACTCGCCGCTCGGGAACACCGCGGTGATCCGTACCCGGTCGTCAACCGTGATCCACGACTGGACGGACGGTGGATCCCCCAGGAACTGCACGAGCGCGCGGTTGGAAACAACGTCAATCACGCGGTACACGTCGCCGGCGTCGGTCGGCCCGAACTCTTGCCCGTCCTCAGCAGTGCGGAGGGTGGAGCTCAGCACGGTGAGCCAGAGCGGACGATAGCGCGCCCCGCCCTCTGCGGGACTGCGTTGGTCCCCCGCGACACCGCCCCACACGATCATCGCCTCGCCGTCCCAGACCCCGCTGTGAGAGTAACGTGGTGTCGGCCTCCCGCTGCCGGCAATCGGGCTCCAGGTGTCGGTCTCTGGGTCATAGCGGGCGCCCACATCGTAGATCCACGGAAAGCGCTCGCCGCCGATCCCGCCCCAGATCATCAGCTCGCGGCCCGTCCAGACGGCCGAAGCGCCGCGACTCGGCGGGGTGTGCTGCCAGCCGTCGACCCCCGTGATGGTGGAGATCGTGGCCGACGTGTCGGTCGCCGGGTCGTAGGCGTATCCTATGCGGCCCACCCAGCTGAGCATCCGCGAGCCGGTCCAAACGGGAGAGCAGCCGACGATACAACCCCAGCGCAGTGCGCGCCCGGACGAGTCCAGCGCGCTGAGAGGCCGCCAGGTGTTCGTTACCGGGTCGAGAGCCGCGCCACCAAGTGCGGAAGTCTCGGCCGGCCCAGCGCCGCCCAACACCAGCATCTCAGAGCCGGTCCACACGGCGGCACTGCCGCGCCGAGGCGACGGTGCCCCCTCCACGGCCGTTGCGACCCAGGTATCGGTGTTGGGATCGTAAAGGCCCCCTTCACTGGTCATCTCCCCGCCATCGTTCGCTTCACCCCACGCGATGACGTAGCGACCGGTCCACACGAGTGCCGCGGGTAGGCGCAGTGATGGCGCTCCGAGCGTCGAGACAGGAACCCACCGGTCCAATTGGGGATCGTACCGGCCGATCCTCCCACGGGGCTCGGGGCGGATGACACGCGCCCAGACGAGCATCTGCGTGCCCGTCCAGACTCCCTTCACCAAGTTGTAGGATGGCATCGTTGCGCCCTCCAGGCTCATCGGGCGCCATCGGTCCAACTGTGGGTCGTATCGGCCCGCAAATTCGTCCCGCCCCCCAAAAACGAGCATCTCGGTGCCGGTCCAGATGGCCGTGTGCCCGTAGGACGGAGGGGGGGCATCGGCCATGGTGATAGGCGACCACACCGCAGACGTCCCTTGCGACTGAGCGGCCACGGACAACACGGTGGATACCAGCAGCACAGTCGCGCTGAGCGACCGCCACAGCATGCGGGCGCCACGCGAAGTCCGACTGCCGGGGCATATCTCACGACGGTGCTCGGGCTGATTCTGAAGGTTCAAGCGAGTAGAAGGGCGTGACCATGGCGGCATACTGGGACCTTTGGGCTGATTCACAGGATGTCACGCACGAATGGTATCGGACTTCCAGGATCGCGGCACCGACTTGGCGGCCCCAGACGCCCGCCGCAGCTTAAAAAGAGCAGGACGCCGGACATCACACCCTCACCTCGGGCGCAGGTCCGGGCGAAGGTATGATCCAGTGGAGTCCAACCGCCCCGGACCAGCGTGGCCGCCATCGGGCGGTGTCTGCTAGGCATTGTCCATGAGAAACCGAAGGCTCTTCCAGGCTTCCCAATGATCTTGATCCGGATTGATAACCCCGCCAAGCGTGTTTGTAAGCCCATAATTCCCTGCCACCTGAGTTGCAAACTGCGGATCCGGGAGCCGCTCGTGGCTGAACCAGAACGCGGCGCCCACTATCGGATTCGCTGTTGTCAATAGGCGGGCGTTGATCGCTGCGTACCATGCCCTTAGCGACTTGGCGTGAAGACTCGTCTGGTCTTCCTCGCTTGGGATGCACGAGAATATCCCCGGGGGGCCCTGCTCACAGACGCGCTGCGTGCCGAATTCGGTGATCCAAATCGTCTTCTCCGCGATCGGAGGGTCGAGAGTATCCAGGGCCGTGCGGAGGTTGTCCAGGAGCGTCCCAATTGGGGACGGCGACAGCGGATCGCCCAGGGGATCGAGAACATCGACATAGGGCTGGATCCCGATCGCGTTCCATTGCGGGGCAAATGCATGGTCTCGCATGGCCTCCATTGTTTCTAGTACGTAGGTCTGCGCGCTCCCACTGATCACGCTGGCATCGACGAAGCTGATGCCGCCCGTGACGATGTGGACCTCGCTGGGGTTGATACCGGGGGTGTCCCGGATAGCCTTCGCGGCGGTGGACACGAGGTTGGCGAACACGGCCACGTCCTCCACGGGGATGTACTCCGGGTTCGGGGTGACCCCATCCGGAGACAATGGAGCGTTCGGCTCGTTCCAGATCTGAAAGTCCCGCGCGCCCTCGGCGTAGAGCTGCTTCGCAATGTACGCGGCGCGCGCGGCAAACGCGGTGATGTAATTCATGCTCACGGGCGGAACAACGGGCGGCGGAGCGGGCGGCAAGGGGAAGTTCAACAGGCATGTCCCGCTGCCCAGGGGGTTGAATTGTGGGCTGGTGCTGAGTCTCATATTGAGAATCCCACCTCCCAGGACGATCAGCGGACGGATGTCACGTTCGAGGTACTGCTGGATGGCCGTGATGAAGGGCGCCAGTCCAGCGTCCACGGTGGCCACCGTCGCGTCGCAGTCCGCATAGAGACCGTCGCTCGGGTCCCACCGGATGTCGAGCCGGACTCGGCCGACACCGAGGTTCGCCACGTCATTGAACCAGCTCTGGGAGACTACCGCGAGGCCGGTCCACCGGGACTTTGAGTTGACCCCGTACCGTGGATCCCCAGCCCGGATGTCCACAGATTCATTGGCCTCACCACAGACAGGCAGGAGGTGCGGGCTCCCGCCGTCTCCGAGGTACTCGGTGGTCCATTGATATCGTCCCGGTTGCGTGGGGACGAACGGAGGCGAGGTCACCGTCGTTGTTCCGCTCACCACCGGCGGGCTCGTATAGGCCGGCGTGCCGGAACAGTCTGGCACATCCGGTCCATAGAGCCGGAAGGTGACCGCGCCACTAATGGGCGGCGTCAGCCCGGTCAGCTCAACGGTGTCCACAAGGACACCGCCCAGCCGGTTCGGGAGCTGCTCACGCAAGAGAAGTTGGAGTGGCATCTTAGCCCCCGGAGAACTCGCAGCCGCCGATGATGCCATCGCCGATCACCGTGGCGCCCGCGGACCGGAGGGCCAGCACCTCGTTCTGGGCCAACTCAATCGGCTGATCGCCAAAGTCCAGTACGAAGGGATTGCTGGCGCTGTTCGCCGTGGCCGTGGCCGATTGCGTGATCCGCGGCCAGACGCAGTTGAAGAACGCCGCGCCCAGCGTGGCGCCCGTCAGATCGATCCCTACGTCGTTGACCCGCACCTGCACATCCGGATTGGAGAAGCTGGTGCGCTTCATCAGCGGCGTCACGGCGGTCCCGTTCATAGCCGTGCAGCCGGTGGCTTTGAGCAGCTCGTAGCGCATGGCGGTGGCCGCGCCGGTGCCGAGCTGATAGAGCTGGAGCCAGATCTTGCTGATGTACAGCGTGCGTGCCGCGGTGATCGATCGCAATGCCCACACCGTTACGGAGCTGCCAATGGCCGAGGATTGCTGTACCCGGATATCGGCAATGCCCCGGTCTCGATTGGAGACATACGCCAACGCCTCGCCGTCGGGCCCGTAGAGCGTGACCCGAGCGGCTTTGGAGACTGGATCAATCGTCTGAATGTCGTTGGTTGCTCCGGAGATCAGTTGAATCGCCATTATGCCCACACCCAATCTATCGTGTATTCGCCGTAGGTCAAAGAATTCAAACACTCGCCGTAGATCGTGAACCCGGTGCCAGCGACAATGGCCCCCGCGGTGATTTTGAGCGGCTCCACGCGATGCTCCTCAATGGAGTGATCCGCGGTGGCGAGTGATAAGCTCACCGCGGCCGATACCTGGGAAGTCGCTTCAATGACCACTTGTCCCAGGACCACGGTGGAGGCCATGCTCGCTCCGGGCCACGCTCCAAAATTCAATACTGCCGTCCCAACGGCCATACGTCCTCCTCGATCTCTCTTGTGATTCGCTCACGCAAGCTCCCCGAGCCGGGGTTTGGTCTCGTTAGCGTCACTCCTCCCGCCCGGATCCCAACGGATTCAGTGCGTCCTACGCGGGGCTCCCCATCACGCGCCGGGGATTCGGCCAGTGGCGTCTCGCCCACCATCAGTGCGTCCGTCCGCCCAGCGGCGCCAGCCTGGCATTGTCAACGACGATGCTCGGCCCGACGACCGAGAGCTCACTCCAGCTAGCGCCCGAGTCGGTTGATTGCCAGACCCGCGCAATGGTGTCGGTATGAATCACCAGCGCATACCAGATCGTCGGGTCGAGCGGGTCGAAGGTGATGTCCGGCACCACGCTCATACCGGTGATCCCGATGGCCGCCCAGGAGGTGCCACCATTGGTAGTACGGAGGATGACCATCTTTCCGAGCGAATCGGAGAAGTACGGCCCAAGCCACGTCGTCCCGTCATGGGAAACGAGGAAGTTGAACAGCTCGAAGGGACCAAAGACAGCCGGCACGACGTTGGTCGGGCCCGCGCCGTTCACAAACTTATCGACTTGCGAGACGCCGCCAATACCGGACAGGACCATGATGACGTCGTTGGTGAAGCTGGAGTCGATGCGACTGAAACCGGTGTCAGGATAGGAGTAGATGCCGGCAGTACCCGGTACCGTCTCGGTGACGGTCATCGTTCCGCCGATCAGGTTGTCGGTGATTTGGAGTCTGCCCTGGGGGCCGAAGTCGCCGAACGTCACGTCCAGGCCGGAGGCGAAGGCGCCCGTGGCCGTGGCACTTGGGCCAAGGATTCCCTGGATCGCGGTTTGGAACGCCGCGGGGGTGATGTCCCAGGCGAGCGGGGCGGTAATGAGCCCGTACTGTACTTGGAACGTGCCGCCAGTGACGGTTCCGCTGAACTGCAGCCGCTGGGTCTCCTTGGTACCGGTAGTCGTATCGCGAAAAAGGGAAAACCCGGAGGTGACGCCAAACCCGAGCGGGCCGTTGCGAATGACGAAATAGACATGCCCAGCGGTAGCGCCCATAACCAGGGCGTTGGCTAGCTCCCCGGTGCTCTCGAAAACGCGTGGTACACCGCCGTTGCGCGTCCAGGTGACCCCATCCGTCGAAACGTAGCGCCCGCCGATAGTGCCGTCGCCAGACGGTGCCTCAACGACCTGGATGCTGAAGTGATCTCCGCGCCAGGCCACCAGTAGCCCCCGGTCAAAACCCGTCCCGCTCGCCGGAAGGCCGCCAGTCGGGGTTGTTGTGACGCCACCATCGGTGCTCACCTGGAGAGTGCCGATCACCTCCGTCTCGTCGTTGCTCGCGTCGATGAAGAGGGCTGAGATATTGCTGGCGTCATCCGCCCAGCCATTGGAGACGTCGACCGCTTCACCTGTCACGACACCGAGCTCGCCAGCGCGTACCTCCCATCCGCTTGTGGTTAGTGCTAGCAGGGCGCTGCTTCGGATAAAAGGGGTGGCAGGCGGCGCACCGCCGCTATTGGATGGAATGAACGACGCCCAGGAGTGCATGGTCATCGGCAGTACTCCAGGGAAGCGTATGTGCGCGCACGCTGTCGCTGTTCCGTTGAGCGCCAATCAGAACTTGACCGCGAGGGCACGCTTGCGCAGGGCTGACCAACGGATGACGGGGGATTGCGGGTGGCACCCAGGGGGCTCTGCCGCGTGGCGGAGGTGCACGCCCCAGGCTCAGTACGGGCCGCCAGTGGAGGGGATTCGGAGGATAGCCTGGTGCTCGGTGCATCAGCGGAACAGGCGCTACGCCGGGCGCAGGTCCCCGATCAAGCCCGCGCGTGCGGGGGGGGGCACTCCTGCATTGGCGCAACGTTCTCAGACCCTCGCTGCGCCAGATGTTCGGCAAATTAGGCGGTTCGCGTCCCATCGCTCTCCATCCCTTCCAGCCCGGGATTCTCAGCGCGTCCTGGTCATACTCGATTCGGGCCGAAGTGCTTTCTGCAGATTCTTAATCAGCGGGCTGCGCTCGTACTCATCAGCCCCGCGTTGAGGCCACTCTACGACGAGCTCGGAAGCACCACCATGACTTAGGTGCTGGACCAACCATCCACCTGGACTATCCGGATACACGCGATCACGGCGAATTGAGATTGGCTGGCGCACCGGGACGCCAGGTATGGCCGGCCTCTTTTTGCACCGCTTGGTGGTTGACACCGCGCTTGGACTGGGTGATGGGCCAGGCCGAGAACTTCGAACGAATTCGATGAGCCTGCATTCGCGTGGCTGGCCGAGATGACGCGTAACGGCGCCACGGAGCAGGAAGACCTAACCCGGATTAATCACCGGAGTTTGGAGGAGGTGGATGTGGCCGCATGGGGCGTTCCGTCCAAGCGCATCAGCGACAGAAGGCAACCCTCCGAGCCACCCGGGCGAATGCCTCCTGACCGGTGCATCATTCGGGTGAGCCGCGGCTCCCGGTAGCGCGACGGTCTCGTGCCCCGCGCCCAAGGATGCTCGCAACCCG
>JBJXFJ010000095.1:0-19660 GCA_046154735.1 Chloroflexota bacterium
GTGCCCTGCGCCCAAGGAATCACCAAGCACCCTGTTTCCGTCGGGGTTGCGGGCATCCTCGGGCGCGGGGCACAAGACCGCCGCGCTACCGGGATCCGCCGCTCACCCGTCTGATGCACCGGTCATGAGGCATTCGCCGGGTGAGCGGCGGATGTTGCGTCACCAATGGTGCGCCACCGCCAGCCATCAGTTAAATGCGCTTGCGCCACCGCCAATGAACGTCTGCGACTCACCACAACCATCGATTATTCGAACGGGATTCACCGTCGCATCTCCGCTTGGGACGACCCGCCCGATTGTGACCGACACCGACGTTGTTCCGGCGGGCGGTGCATAAAGAAAGTGCGCGCCTTGTGCTGATGGCCCGCCTGACGGCGAGATGACAGTTACTTGCGCATTGCGGAATAACTGACCGGAATCGCCAAACTGAATTGAGCTGATCGGTCCACAGCCGGGGCGCGAGGTGAGTGTCGCTAAAAGGACCGAGCCGCTCCGAGTGACCGACACACCGGCACTTCCGGTTGGGTTATAGGTGGTGGCATTCGCGGACAGACAATTGCCAACCTGGCAGCCATTTGCCCCACCACTCCCGTTCAGTGCATCAACGGTATAGACGTAGTTGGTCCCCGGGACGAGTCCGGTATGGTCCCATGACCGCGCAGATCCGCTCGCCAATGGCTGGAGATGAACCCACTGAGCTCCCGTCCATTGGACCACGCGGAAGTTGTCCGACGTCGGTCCACTGTAGTCCCATTCAATCCGGAGTGAAGTCATGGACAGCGCCTTTACACGAATATTGGTCACTTGATTTGGTGGTGGCGCTGTCAGTGTTGTCAGATCAGTTGCGCTATTGTTGCTGGAGTTGGGATCCGTGACACCGGCGGGCGCCACAATGGTGGCAGTGTTCGTGAGCGTGCCCGTTGCGCTTGGACTGATGGTGGCATTCACGGTGAACGTCACTGTCCCGTTCACCGCCAGGTTAACCTGTGCGTTGAGGTTGCCGGAGCCACTCGCTGGGCAAGTTGAGCCAGACTGGGCGACACATGTCCAGTTTGCCGATTGGATCTGACCCGAGAAGGAGTCCATAACCGTGGCACCGCTCACCACAGTGGGTCCAGCGTTCTGGGCCGCGATTGTATAGGTGGTGATAGCGCCCGCGGCGATCGATGTTCGGCCATCGGTCTTAGTTATGGAGAGATCCGCTGTTGGTGAAGTGGCCGAGAAGTTCACAACGAGACTGCCACCCGCGCCTCCGTATCCGCCCGCCTGGACGTAATAGGTTGTCCCTGCTGTTGCCGAAAACTGGACACGGGACGTCTGAGCTCCCGTGATGTCGTCATTACAGATGAGGCGGGTGAGTCCGGCCAGCGTGGATCCCGTATACGCCGCGAGGACCGTATCAAAGCCACTGCCGGCGGTGTCGACAGTGATGGTTGCATTCGCGGTCGGAGTGTAGCGATACCAGACTGTCTTGCCAGTTGTGGGATTTGTCGTTGGACAGCCCGTGAGCGCCGTTGGCTCACTCGTCTCAGTCGTGGCGGCTGTGGTCGTCACTGTCCGAGTAGCCGGCAAGTTGGCTATGGTCTCCGCGGAGGCGAAGCTGTCATTCGCTGGTCCGGGAGGCGCGGTGCTGGCAAAGTTGACAATAAGATTGCCGCTCGCACCACCCCAACCACCTGCTTGCAGATAGTAGGTCGTTCCCGCGACCGTGGTGAACTGGACTCGAGACTTACTGGCCCCGGCGCTGTCATCATCACAGGCAATCCGGCTGAGGCCGGCCAGGGTTGATCCAGTGTACGCGGCGAGGACGGTGTCAAAGCTGCTGCCGATAGTATCCACGGTAATGGTTGTGCTCACGGTTGCCGAATACCGATACCAGACTGTCTTGCCGATCGGGACATTCGAGGATGGACACGCGGTGAGCGTCGTTGCCTCGTTTGGCTCAGTCGTGGCAACTGAGGTGCTTAAGGTCCGCGTGGAGGGAAAGGTTGTGATCGGACTTGCCGAGGTAAAGAGATCGTTCGCTGGCCCGGCAACCCCGCCGAGCTGAACACTGACCTGCCAGCCATCCGTGGTGGCGGAGGTGATAGCAATGGTGATCCCGTTGGCGGCATCGGTGTATGTCTCTCCCGGCAGCCAGATGGCTCCAGCATCATTTGGGTCGTTGTTATTGTCTGGATCCACCACCAGGGCGTTGCTCTGCCTCGCCGTATCAACGCTATGAATGACGATCCCTTCACCCGGAACCTTCACATCATAGCCCTGAAACTTCCGGGCCTCCACCGTATAGAACCGCGTTGAAGATCCGCCAATCGGTATCTTGGCCATAAGATAGGTGCCCGTTGTTGGCGGGACCTGAGCGAGGCCGTCAATTGTGATCGTCTGATTGCTGCCAGACGCGGCGTCGTACCGACGGCTCCCGGGGATCCAGTTAAGCTTGTCCTTGTGGTAGGAAATGGTACCCATGCCAACATAGCCGTAGGTGGGATCCGGTGCGCCCAAACCGTAGCCCGCGTGACTCATGACGTCCCATTTGCTGTCATAGGTCTGCCCATACGGTCCTGATGAGTGGGGGAGACCATAGGCATGCCCCATCTCGTGCCCTAGGATTCCCTGATTGCTATATCCCCAAGGGGGCATCCACGTCATGGGCCAAGATTTTGTCGTCCCATCCAGCGTGAGGAATTCTGATCCGCCCCACGCGGAGCCATCGAGGTCCTGATTGAAGATGAGATTGATACCGAGATACTGATTGAAATCAATCGTCGGATTTGCCTGGGCGGTGCAATCCTGTGCGGCACGGAGAAATTGGAGCTGGTTGTTTACGACGTAATATGACCGAGGCTGAGGAAGATTGAACCAGCCGGCCGTGTCACTGCCATCTATATTGATGAGATTGAACGACTGCTCTCGCCAGAAGTGGTTGATCTGTGGCCTCGTCGCCCCGACGACAAGGCTGCTGATGTAGCTTGCGGACTTTGGCGTGACACCAGTGGAATCACTGAATCGGCATAGTACCGAAACGAATCGCTGAGTGCCGGTGATGGGCAGTGGGCCCGAGGGGGCACGTAAGCTCCCGGACTTATCCAGTGCAATGGACTCCACCTGGAGAACATCCACAGACGAGCGCGAGCTCGTGACCTGAATCTTGGTCTCAACCTGGACTCGTTTACGGTCAATGGCATCCACACCGCCAGCGCTTTCCAGCGCGGCCGGATCGACATCGAGAGCTATGGACTGTCCCTGATCGTCGGTGAGAACAATGAGCGTCTTTGGTTGCCCCCCGGTCCCCGGCTCCGGATTGCCCCATTTCACGTTGGCGGTTCCAGTGATGAACTGCGATGTCGCCGGGGGATTCTGCGCTGGCGACTGGGCACTGGCCACCGGGCCTCTACCGACACCGACGGATGCGAAAGCGAACAACCACACTAATGTTGAAAGTATGAGAGTACACAGCGCACGACGATGAGGTAGACATCGCATTACAGTTCCGCTCCCAGAAGACTGGCAAAGACAATCGAGCAAACCCACAGCACCGGAGGATCTCCCGCCTGGACTGTTCCGGTGACAGTAACGCGCTGACGATCGACCGCGAGTAGCCCCCCTAGTGGGCGGGTAAGCTCCGGGTCAATCGCCAACGAGAATTGCTGACCTTGATCGTCGGTCAAGAAATAGAGTGCCTCCCGGCCCCAGATCGTTGTGAACCAGCCGGTTACAACATCGGCCTGATTGCCATGGCTCTCCGAAGCGGCCGGCTTCGGCTCCCGGTCACCACGTTCTCCCGTCACAGTCTGAACGCATGTCGCGGGCGCATCTGATTCTGGACGCACCACCCCAGAAGACGCCCAAATTGCGAGCACGCTCAAACAGGCACTGAGGACGATTCGAGATGCCACTCGAAGTTCCACACGCGTGAGGAGACACATGGGTAAGCCCAGCATCTCACACCTGAAAATTCCCGAATGTCGCCGCGCCAGCCCGAGACTGATGATGACAGGTTTTATAAGAAGGATTCAGGATCATTTGTGTACTACTCGCGCCATTCACGCTGCCAATAGCGCTCGGTCGTACGGTCAATACGAGTGGAGCGGTTATACGAATAATTTGCCAGGCATTAAATTTAGGCCTTCACCTTGACAAGCGAAGATTCTCGAGCCAGACAGCTCTTCATTGCGGCTTCGATCCTCTGACCGCAAAATTTTGCGCACTATAGCATGCCAACCGACGCGTCAATCACGCGATACGTGCACTCATTTGGGTTTCAGCTCTTATGCGCGGATGTTGTGACGACAATGTGACAGACCACGTGTCATCTATGCGCCATAGAATTGTGCGCTTCATGGCGCTTTCGTGGCTCGCACCCGCGAACATGCGTCTGTGCTGGCGAGTCAGTCTCAGCATCTACTTGCGGACGGCAGACCGCTTGTAGGTGCGGACGACCCAATACTTCCAGCCTATGTCTAAGCCTTGAGCATCCCGTTATTGGTCGCTCGAACGCCTTCTGGAGCGCGTTCAGTCGCGTCCCCGTCTTCAACCAAGATGCACCACGATGACGGCATCCTTAGGAAGCAACACGGCACCCTCATCCACGACAATGTCTCGATGCGAGGCAAGCAACAACTCGTGATTGCGCGGTGAAGGCAAGGGTACTCGCTGCGACTCCGACGAAAGATTGCAGGCAACAGCCGCGGCCCCCCGCTCAACAACAAGCCATTGAGCGCGCTCGTCAAACGTCACCTGGGTCTGATCCAGGCGACCGTCGTTTCCCCCGAACGATTCATTGCGGATTCGAATGAGCTGACGGTGCCAGCTCAGGAGGTCTGCGTGAGGCTGTTGAAGGCGCTCCTCCCAGTTGAGCTTGGACTGCTCAAAGGTCTCCACAACCTGAGGATCGGGAACATCAAGGGATTTCCAGCCAAACGCGGCAAACTCCGCCCGGCGGCCCGCTGTCACGGCGAGAGCCAGCTCGGGATCTTCGTGATCGGTAAAGTACTGAAAGACCGAGCTAGCGCCCCACTCTTCGCCCTGAAACAGCATCGGAACCAATGCCGACATGAGAACCAGAGCGGCCCCGATCTTGAGGCGACCAGTGCTCATCAAATGAGTACCCCGGTCGCCTCGGGCACGATTACCAATCTGATCGTGATTTTGCAGAAAGCCAAGAAATCGATGTAGTGCAAGACCGTGGGTAGGTCGCCCCTGGAACCGACGACGGTAGGAAGAGTACTGTCCCTCAAAGACGTAGGCATGCTGCAGCGCACGGGCAAGGTGCTCCAATGATCCGAAATCCGCGTAATAGCCGTCTCGCTCACCCGTGAGCACGGCGTGCAGGGCGTGATGGAAATCATCGTTCCACTGTGCCGTGAGGCCGTAACCACCATTGTCGCGAGACCAAAGTAACCGGGGATCATTCCGATCAGTCTCCGCGATGAGCGTGAGCGGCCTCCCGATCTGTTGCGCAAGGGAATCAACTTCCGATGCAAGCTGTTCCAGGAAGTGGACCGCCGAGGTATCGATGATTTCATGCACCGCGTCGAGCCGAAGCCCATCAAAATGGTAATCGCGCAGCCACATCAGCGCATTGTCAATGAAGAACCGGCGCACCTCATCGCACTCCGCACCGTCGATATTGACGGCCTGTCCCCACGGCGTGGAGTAATGATTGGTGAAATAGGGACCGAAGCGGCCAAGATAGTTCCCATCCGGGCCAAGATGGTTGTAGACCACGTCCAGAATGACCGCCAGGCCGCGGGCGTGGCACGCATTGACCAGCCGCTTGAGACCATCCGGACCGCCATACGCGTGATGTGGTGCATAGAGATCCACGCCGTCATAGCCCCAGCCGCGGGTCCCCGGGAATTCAGCGATGGGCATCAGCTCGAGGTGGGTGACACCCAGATCCACCAGGTGATCCAGCCGCTCGATGGCCGAGTCAAACGTCCCCAACGGAGTGAACGTTCCCACGTGCATCTCGTAAACGATTGCCGAACTGAAGGCCGGCGGCTGCCAAGTGGAATCCGTCCAGGCAAACTGCTCATGGAAAACCAGTCGTGAATGGCCACGCACACCTTCTGGCTGGGAATGCGAGCGCGGATCTGGTAGAGGCTCCGTGTCATCCAGAATGAACGCATAGGAGGCAACTGGATCACAGTTGGGCAGATTGAGTGACCACCATCCTCGCGCCGCGGCAGTCATCTGATACCGCTCTCCGTCTAAATTGAGTGTCACTGACTGAGCCACAGGAGCCCAGACCCGAAATGCCGTCAAGCCTCATCCGCTTTCACAAGTAATGCCACGGGAAATCTCCGCAACAGCACAGCCAGGGCCATAGCGCCGCCTTGGATATGTTCACCTGTTAGAAAATTATGCCACCGTCCATTCGGCAAGCCGATCTCGGTGTCGCCCCAGCGTCCCGCCAGCCCTATCACAAGTCTCGGAACGATCGTGATGGCGGACTCCCCGCGCACAAATGCCACGAGATGCTTCGCCCGAGCCCCCTGGGCGTATAACGGTTCATACGTGCCCCGCGGGCCAAAGAGCTCTGGTCGCACACGACGGAGGGCAAGCGCCTGCTTGATAACCCACAATTTGGGGAGTCCGGATTCCGCTTCGGCCCAGATTGATTCAGGCGAGCTGTCCGTCAAGGACTGAAGAAGCTGAGCTCGCAAATCGAAGTCCACGGGACGGCGGTTGTCGGGGTCCACGAGACTCAGGTCCCAGATCTCCGTCCCCTGATAGATATCCGGAGCTCCGGGGGCAGTGAGCTTGAGCAGCGTCTGGGCAAGCGACGTGATGCGCGCTGGCTCGATAAGCCCTGCGAGCACCTGCTCCAGGTCACCAATGAGCTCGGCATCGCCCAGGACCCCTTCCACAAACCGACGCAGCGCCAACTCGTAATCCTCATTTGGATTCGTCCAAGAGGTGTGTGCTTTGGACTCCCTGGCGGCCTTCTCCATGTACTCGACGGCGCGCTGAGCCGTGATGGGCCAGGTACCGATGAGCGTCTGGTAAAACAGGTACTCGGCATTTCTGTCCGGAAAGTCTTGTTGTCGATAACGTTCATTCATGATCGACCAGCGCTTCACGACATCCCTCCAGACCTCGGGAATCTCTGAAAGCATGCTTATCCGCACACGCGCGTCCTCGCCCCGCTTGGTATCGTGAGTCGCGGTCGTAAGCATGGCTAATGGCCAGCGATCCTGCGCTTCGGCACAGGTGGCGTGGAATTCATCGACCGACGTGCCAAATTGACCTGGGTCGCCACCAACTTCATTGAGTGAGACGAGCCGATTGAAGTTGTAGAACGCCGTGTCTTCCACACCTTTCGCCATCACCGCACCACTGAGCTGCTGAACCCGCATGGCCACTTCCATCTCAAGATCGCCGCGTAGGCGCATCAGAAGGATATCGCGCAGAAAAGCCAGGAGGTCCGGATCGAGGTCGGGTCGATGCATTGCTGCACGCGCAAGTGCATCATCAAGGTATCGGGCATCATCCGCATGTGGCTCACTGAGCTCGGATCGAGCGTATGTTCGGTAGACGGGCAAGCTCACAATAACCTCGCCCAATGCATCATGGAGCTCGTGCCGCGTGTAGTCTCGATAGGCACGGTGATGCTCGCAAATATCGATCAGCAATCCCGTCAGCCGATTCAAATCACTGCCCAGGGCGTCGCGCAGCACGTGCCCCTTGGCCGAGCGCATAATCTGCTGATAGTCGGTGGTTTCACCGGTGAATTCCGCGTAGAAGTCCGTCAGAGGACCCTCGCCGTCCGGGTCTACGAAGAGGCCGCCCACGCGGTTCAGAAATTCGTAACCCACCGTTCCGTCCACCGGCCAGGACTCGCGCAGCCGCTCTCCCGGCTCCAGAATTTTCTCCACCACGATCCAGCTGCGAGGTGCGGCCTGACGAAGTTTCTGGAAGTAGTGCTCAGGGTCTCTGAGCCCATCCGGGTGGTCAATGCGCACGCCATCAAGAACCCCCTGCTCGAGCCACTGAAGCACAAGGGCGTGAGTATCAGCAAAGACGTAATCGAGCTCTGTCCGCAGGCCAATGAGATGATCAACATCGAAGAAACGACGATAGTCCAGGTCTCGCTGCGCCGTTCGCCAAAATGCAAGCCGGTAGTTTTGATCATTCAGCAGCGCATCCAAAGCGTTCAGATCTTGATTCAGCTCGTCAAGGCTGGCGTCAATCGTTCGGCTCACCAGGGGCTCTTCGTCAATGAGCCGTGCAAGCTGGTTGAGCAGCACCTCCTTATCACGATGCCGCCGCGCCACACTAAGACGGTCGGTCGCCGTCGCAAGGGGCAAATTCGAGAAGCTATCGCCAATGAAGCCAAGCTCCTGCGAGCCGCATTGCAGCGCCGCTCGTGCGAGCAGGCTTACCAGCGATCTGGGCGTGACCGGGAAGACACGGTCAAAGTAGCGCACTTCAAACTGGCTGCCCGAGCGCTGGACACGCAGGTCGCCCGACTCAAGCACCCGTCCATATCGGTCACCCAGAATTGGCAGGAGCACAAGGTTGCGAAGTCTCGCTTCCGGCGGGTCCCAGTCAACATCAAAATACGATGCAAACCGGCTGGATGGTCCGTTCTCCAGGATATCCCACCACCAGATATTCTCCCGGCCTCCAATGGCCATGTGGTTTGGGACGATGTCAAGCACCTGGCCCAGATGATGTCGGCCGAGGGTCTCGCACATGCGCGCATGGGCGCTTGCACCGCCCAGCTCCACGTTTACGCGACTATGATCCACCACGTCATAGCCGTGGGCGCTTCCGGCCACTGCCTGCAGATACGGCGAGCAATAGAGATGACTCACGCCTAACTCTGCGAGATACGCCGCCAGGCCGGCCGCCTCATTGAATCCGAATTCCTTCCGTAGCTGAACCCTATACGTTGCGCGCATGCCGCTCCGCCTCATTCGCCGTGTTTCACGTCTCGGTTGAAGTGGCACGTCAACAATTGCGCCTTGAACAATGCTTCAAACCGTGCTCGCGGCTATTGCAGAAAGCTTGCCGAGTCTGGAATAGGGCTACCTGAGCCAGGGTTCAGATGCTGACTTATCTGAAACACAGAGTCTCAGAGACACAGAGTGAGTCATTCTCTGTGTCTCTGAGACTCTGTGTTTCATCACCATCGGCCCTAAGAGGTGGGCTATTCTGGGCTGGCAACCTGGCGCGAGAGTCGAATCTCTTTGCGCTCGCGGGCGGACTCGGCAATGGCCAGGCACACCTCGAGTGTTGCTTCACCCCACCGACCGTCATGTGACAGTGGTTGATGATTCACAACGCCCTGATACATCTCTTCCAGCTCCGCTTCGCCGCGGAGCTCCGATCCCGCCGGCACTTCCGTTTTGCCATCCCGGGCATGCACGATGACGCCGAACGGGGACTCCGTGAGGTCGGCCGTGGCGCAGGTCACCAGGGTCATTCCAAACATGCCGAGCGATCGGGCCCGGGCCGCGTCTGATCCACTGGCGCTGTTGTAACGCATGGACTCTTTCACCTTGGCTTCCTCCTCAGGTGTGAGCGGTGTGGTGGACGCGGGGATCGCTGGCGTACCCCGACGCTCACCCACCGCTCCCACGCCCGCGCTCAGGTCCGCCGCGTCAAAATGGCCGTAGCCGGAGTAGATGACCGTTGCTGGCGTCCCGTCCTCAAACTCGAGATAGGCGGTGTAAGCACCAGGAACGGGCCGCGATGGGTCCAGAAGCTTGGTCATGGCCCGCACGCTCCGGACCAATCCGCCGCCAATCAGCCTGACAATGTCAACCTGGTGCGAAGCCTGGCGAAACACCGGTCCACCACCCTTTGCAGAGTCCAATTCATCAGGAAGCCGCGGACGGTAGATCCACTCGGTGAAGTTCCAGCACTGGATCATGCCGAGCTCGCCATACTGACCGCTCCGTGCCAGCTCCGCCATCTTTCGGATCGTGGGCGCCATACTCTGCGTGTGTCCCGCCAGGAATTTGACGCCGTTACGCTCACACGCCTCGTTCATCGCCGCGCACTCGTCCAATGTGATGGCAATCGGCTTGGACACAATGACGTGCTTGCCCGCGTTCGCCGCGGCAATCACATGGGGTGCATGGAGGTGGTTCGGAGTCGCAATCCAGACTACGTCCACGTTCGGACTGGCGCAGATCGATTCAACGGTCAGGTGAGTTTCGGTGCCGTACTCCTGAGCAAATCGTTCCAGCGCATCTGGGCGAACATCGGCAACCGCCGTCAGTTTGTAGTGCGGGCTGGAGGTCATTGCTGGCAATAGCTGACTGGCGCCAACGCCAACCCCGATTAAGCCAAGGCGAAGTACTGGTTCTGAGCTCATGGTGAGACCCCCTTGATGATTGGTGGTTGCCCTCCAGCGTCTAAAGGAGCACACTGGCAGCGGTGAGCATACCGGATCATTCGATCCAGTGCGCATTCAAGCCCGGGAGAACCATGCAAGCTCAATCAGCGTCACCGTTACCAGACGTTATGAACACTCGCTGCTGCATCGTCGGAGGAGGCCCCGCGGGCGCGGTGCTTGCGTACATGCTCGCGCGCGCCGGAGTCGATACAACGCTCCTCGAGGAGCATGAAGACTTCGATCGCGACTTTCGGGGCGATACCGTGCACCCATCGGTCATGCAGATTCTCGATGAGCTGGGCTTGGCGGATCGGGTGCTCCAACTGCGCCACACCAAATTGCGTGATATCACGCTGCAAGGCAGCGCGGGTCCCATCAAGGCTGTTGACTTCAGCCTCTTGCCAACCAGATTTCCCTATATCACGCTCATCCCGCAAGCGATATTCCTGAAATTCATGGTTGACGAAGCACAGACGTTTCCAAACTTTCATCTCGTCCTGGGCGCTGGGGTGCGGGAGCTGCTGGACGAAGCCGGTATAGTGCGCGGGGTTCGTTACCGTGATAAGTCCGGCTGGCACGAAGTGCGCGCGTTACTGACCGTGGCCGCGGATGGCAGGTTTTCGCGGATGCGCAAGCTCACCGGCGCGGAAGCCAAAGAAACATCCGCGCCAATGGACGTGCTCTGGTTCAAGATTTCGCGCGAACCATCCGATCCGGACGGCGCATTGGGACGGTTTGGTCGGGGCCACATTCTGGCCATGCTTGATCGCTACGACTACTGGCAAGTGGCGTACGTGATCCCAAAAGGCACCTACCGAGAACTTCATGATGCCGGTCTTGAGGATCTCCGTCGGAATGTGGCTGAACTTGCACCCGAGCTTCAGGACCGAGTCTCAGAACTACAAACCTGGCACCAGATTTCGGTGCTTTCGGTGGAGTCTGATCGCTTACCGCGCTGGTACCGGCCCGGGCTTCTCTTCATAGGCGATGCCGCACACACGATGTCCCCGGTCGGTGGGGTGGGCATCAACTACGCGATTCAGGATGCCGTTGTGGCCGCGAACGAGTTAACGGACGCATTGCTCATGGGCCAAATGAGTGTTCGCGATCTAGCCCGCGTGCAGCGCCAGAGAGAACTGCCAACACGACTCATTCAAACCATTCAAGCGTTCCTTCAGGCCCGAATCCTCAGCGCTACCCTCCAAAATCGTGGTCCAGGAACACTTCCTCCACTCGTGAGCGCACTGCTCCGTGTCCCGCTCATTCGGAGCCTACCGGCTCGCATCATGGGTCTGGGATTCATTCCCGTTCACGTAAAGGGTAGCGCGGTCTGATCTCACTGTTAAGCGTGTTCACTAGGAAACGGGCTCAAGGTGCGCCACGCCTGATTTGAGTGGCGAGGCTGCCAATACGGTGTAGTGAAGAGTTAGGACGGACAGATGAGGAGCTTGTCAGACACTCGTCCGCCCTGCCTGCTCGCACTCTTCACTCTTCACTCTTCACTAGATCGTCTTGGGCGAGGCCGCCTAGAGTCTGCTCAATGATCTGGCACCACTGGTGGCCTGCTCCTTCGTTCAGCGGTCCACGCGGCGATAGGTCAAAGCCCAGTTTGTGCATCTGTACTGCGTGCTCTCTTGATCCGTCCGTCCGGAATCTCCTGGATCTGGCACGGTCGCTGCGATAGGTATTGGGATAGGTCTAGCGCCTGATCAAGGAGACCACCCAATGACTACTGCCAGAGACATGATTGCCAGCCATCCTCTTCAGTCCAAAATTGATGAGTCGCTCATTGACGCATGCGTGGCCGCCTGCTTCGACTGTGTACAAGCCAGTACCACCTGTGCGGACGCCTGCCTGGCCGAAGAGAGCCACGCGGAGCTCGTGCGCTGCATTCGTCTGGACCAGGACTGCGCTGACATTGCCGGGGCCACGGGGCAGATCATGGCCCGCCAAACTGAGTCGGACTGGACGCTCATCCGCGCACAGGTTCAAACATGCGTGCTTGCCTGCCGGACCTCCGCATCGGAATGTGAGAAGCATGCGGCACATCATGAGCACTGCCGCGCGTGCGCCGAGGTAGGCCGACGATGTGAGGCCGCATGCACGGCGGTGCTCACAGCCACTCTCTCCATGGAATCTCCGGTGAGTGCGGACACCGCCTCAGAGCAGTCATTTCCAGCATCTGACGCTCCATCTACCGACGGATCAATCGGCCGGGGATCGAATCGAGCTGTCTAGATGTCGGCGACTTCCGGGGGCTCAGGCATCTCTTATTGGCATTGGCGGATTGTTCCGCTTGTCTGCCTCGCTTTGCTCGTAGCAGTGCTGCCAGCGTTTGGCGGCGACCTGACACTTGAGCCATCCGGAACGCGAACGCACACGACCGCGGAATGGGTAAGTGAAACCAATGAGCAGAGCACCGAAGCGAACGAGGTGCTCTATCTGGAGAAACGAATCGAAGACCCGTTTGTTGGCGCCGTTGTGGCAGTGAAGGGTCTGGATGGCGCAGCTCCCTCCGAGATCAGAAACCTCTCGTGGGATCGCCGTGAAGATAGCATCTGTAATGCGAGTGAACCGCGCTGGGGCATCGGCATTGAGGGGCTAAGCGGCACGCCGCATGTTGTGTACCTTGGCTGTCTGGAGGCTGAGCATGAGCCGAGCACCGATGATCACTGGGTCAGAGATGAATTCAGCGCGGAAATGATCCAACGAGCCGTGAGGAGCGTTGGTGGCGCGGACGCCGTGCAAGGCCAGGTGCGAGCCGTGGCGATCCTCTTCACACAGGAGCCAACTGAGCGTCCCGCTGTTGCATACATCGACAACGTCCAGGTGAATGAAGTTATCTGGCGGCAGCGCGAGAGCGAGAACACAGCCCGGCCAACCCTGTCCAGGATGACCGGGATTGACCGCGTGTGGTAGCCTACGCCGCTGAAATCACAGTCGCATCACAACGGAGCTGTCACCATGCGCCAGCCACATCCTGAAACCTCGGTCCACACCCATACTTGCGTGGAGCCCACGGCATGCTCCGGGCTTACAAACTGATGCCAGTACGAAGCCGAGGATCGTGGCTCCGTCGGCGACGCACCGCGTTAGCCGTGGTCGCGGCAGTCATTTCAATGAGCGCGTCAGCGCCAACTCGAGCGAACGATATCGCTCTGGAGCCGTCCGGTCCACGGGTTGAGACCACGGCAATGTGGGTGAACGGTCGGGGCCCCCACGAGGATGCTCGAGACGAGGTGCTGCTCTTGCGCAAAGAGTCTGACACACCTATGGTTGGGGCCGTTGTGGCGGTCCGAGGGCTGAGCGGAATCTCCCCCATGGACATTCATCAACTTGCCTGGGATCGACGCGAGGATGGCGCCTGCACCACGAGCGCACCGGTGTGGGGACTGGCGATTGAAGGGCTGAGCGGTGTGGCATATGTCACCTACCTGACCTGCAGTGATGCCAGTCATTCATCGACCGGCGATGCGCGCTGGACGCACGATGAGTTCAATGCCGAGATGGTGCGTGGTGCCGTGCGTCGGGTCGGGGGATCAGACTCTGAGCAGGGTCAAGTGCGCGCCGTAGCGATCATCTTTGCCGAAGGGCCTACTCAGGGTCCTGGTTTTGCCTATCTGGACAACATCAATGTGAATGGCACGATCTGGAAATCCAGCGAGCATGCTGAAGTTGCACCACTCGCGTCAGCCTGGCTAACGCCAGATTCGCGTTAACCGATGAATCGTGCGCCGTTTCTACTTCGGTGGATTACGGCACTCTCCGCAATGCTCATCCTGCTTGTTCCGTGGCCTCACGCCGCGGCCCAGGATCAAGAACTGGTACGCATACTCCTCGAGGCTGAGCATTTCGCTCACGAAGGCACCGGATGGCAGGCCATCTCGACCGGCCAGGGGAATTACTTCGTCGATGCCATCGGCGCTGCTCACTACTCCGGCGAACAGATGCTGCGCCTGGCCTCGCACCTCGGACCGGCGCAGGCTCAAACGACCACCCAGATACCTCGAGCAGGCGTCTATCGTGTCTGGCTGCGGTACGACTATCCCTGGCGAGATGTCTCGGCACGTGTCCGTGTGCGCGTCGAACAGCACGGCTCCGTGCAGCTCGACGAGGCATACGGGGAGCCCAACGCTACGCGCCTCTGGTTCTTCAGTCTGCCTGACAGCCCCTGGCAGGATCTTCAATATGGGGTCGAGGGTCCCGTTGCCGAGGCACATGACGTGACGCTGGCTGAGGGCCCTGTGATAATTTCCATCATCGGCGAGCCGCTGGAGGGCGGAGCTGCCGATCGGATCATTGATTTCATCTATCTGACGACCGATTCAACCGACGAATTCCGCACCAAGGGTGAGCGTCTCTATCCACTCCTTGACGAAATTGGGCGGGCCGCTCCAGAGCGACTGTATGTGCGCATCACCAACCCTGCAACCGCGCAGGAAAACATGACGCTTCAAGCCCAGTACACCTTGAATCGCGCCCCCTGGCGCACTCCACCGCTCCAGATTGGATCTCGGGGCGCGCTTCGTTCTGGCAATCCAGGAGCACTCGCGCCCGGCGATGAATCCCCCTGGGTGAACCTCACCTGTCAGGACACAACCCATCCTTGTCACCTCCATCTCCGCCCGTCCGGAGCACTCCGGGACGAGCCGATTGTTGAGCTCTCGACGGCGCCGGACCAAGCGGGACTGCTGCGTCGATTGACACTTCCAATTCATACAAACGAGATGATCATCAGCATTCCCCCCTACCCGGGTCTTCAAGCTGATCGGATTCGCACGCTGACTGAGACTCTGGAGCCCATCGTCGCAGCGCTCGAGGCCGCCCCACCCCCGGGGCGGCCGCCCCGCCGATTCCCCATCTATGCCGGCCTCGGCGACAATGTGGAACGTCGCATCGACAGCGCGGATCCGGTATCCGACCTTTTCCGTCGACTGTTCTTTCGTCTCGGCGCCAACGCATTCAACAATTTGAATCTCTCCGCGCTGCCAGCCGAGCTTACGGCTCTGCGGATGCTCGGTGCTGCCCCGTGGCCGTTCTACACCTATGGCGACTACCGCTGGAATCCCACTGCCGATCGCGTTGAGAAGGCCCAGCGGGAGATTCAGGCTGCCGGGGCGGAAACGCACCTTCGTGGGTTCACTCTGGGCGACGAGATCAAGCTGTCCGACTGGTTTCCAAGTGGGGCTGAGGGAGACGCTCTCTTCCGCGCCGCAATGCGTGCTCTGGGCGAATCTCCCGCGTTGCTTACCAGCGCTGGCGGCTGGGACGAGGTGGTCCTGGATGCATCCGCAAGCACGGCTTTCAGGAATCCGAGGCTGTTCGTGCGCAGTCGACAATTCCAGGAATCGTACGCGCTTGATCAGCTCCGCGCTGGCGCCGCCCGCATTCGGGACACGTTCGGCGCAGATGTGCTGATCGGTGCAAATCTTACCCCGCACCCCGATTTTCAGCCCGATGTTCCACTATTCATCCGTGCATTTCGTGACGCCGGGCTCAGCCGTGCAAGTCACAGTGACTACTGGTGGCAGGCCAGTGAGCTGGGCCCCGAAAGCACCGGGTTTCTACTGGATGCGTTCCGCTCCGGCCTTCGAGATCAGCAGGGAGTGATCCAACCGTATGTCATGCCGCACTCGCCTGGAAATAGTGATCGCGGCATCGCGCTGGGTATTGTGACCTCCATCATCCACGGCGCCCGAGCGATCGATCTATTCCGAATTGGCCCGGAGCAGATCAATACGGAGAATTACATTGCCAGTGATGACATCGACCGCTACCGCGCACTCCAGGAAGCGCTGTACGCACTTGGCCCAGTGGAAGAGACGATCTTGAACGGCACTCATCGCCCAACAAACACGGCGCTGGTCCTTCTGGAGAGCACTGATCGCTGGGAGCAGGTTTCACCCGCGCGGGGACCAGGCATTCCCGCAAATACGAGGCTCAGGAGCCAGGCCAGCACCACCGAACGGAAGGGCCTCTGGCAAGCCCTGCGACACGCGCATGTCCCAGTCGACATGGTGGTGGAGAGTGACATCACGGACGGGACCATCGATCGCTACGGCGTCTTGTATCTCGCTGGGCCACAGATCTCGTCGTCTGCCGCACAGGGGTTGAGCCAATGGGTAGCAGCAGGAGGAACGCTGGTGGCCGTAGCTGGGGCTGGGATACAGGACGAGTTTGGTGCGACCTCTGACGTCTTAGATTCCGCGCTGGGCTTGCACGGAAGGACGGTGCGGAAAGCCGCAACTTTTTTCCGCCCTCGGATTGAAGTGCCACGGCTGGAGGCACTGGACCGAGTCACACTGGTCAATGCGCCGTCATCGGGATTTGACGCTGTCGCCTGGCAAGAAACGCTCCATCTAGAGGCTGGCACGGAGGTGCTAGCGCGGTTCAATGATGGCTCTGCCGCCATCGTCCAGCACCGCCATGGTGAGGGCAGGGCCATCGTGTTTGGCACGCTACCGGGAACCGCTTACATCCAAACCGGAGTGGGGTCACCCCCGCCCTTGCCGGACCGGGGTCCCTTCATGCACCGGCCTCTTCTGAATTACGATCCAACGCTGCGCGAGAGTATCACGCGTTGGGCCGCGGAGACCATGCCACTTCGTCCGCACACATCACAGCCATTGGTGGAGATTGGCCTCATCGAAACACCGTCGCAGATTGTCATCCCATTGGGAAACTTTGGCGAGCGCGACATCGATGTTGACATCTCAGTTCCCGAGGCTGGATCCGTCGAAGCCGTTTCAACTGTCCGCCTCGGTCCGCTCCCATTCACCTTGCGTGATGGAGTACTCACGGCGCGTGTCCGGCTGGACCTTGTTGATTACCTCATTTTGTACCGTGGCCAGGGAGCAGGCTGAAACATGATCCAGCTCACATGGTGCCTCACCCGATCGCACTTATAATTCAGGGCAGGCGAAGCGAAGATAGCGGGCCGGACTCCATGGTTCACGACCAAGGTCCGTCCCTCATCACCCCGCGGCACTGGAGGCGCGAACGGCAATGCTGACGGCTACACGTACGCGTCTGATCATCGATGCAGAGTAGTCGGGATCGATTTCAGGAACTACTGAGTCGCGGCGATAACGACTTCAACCTCGCGGAGGTCGCGCTCCTCATCGCCTGTGAGCATTATTCGACACTCGACGTATCGGCGTATTTGAATCGACTTGATCGCATGGGGCGCGAAGCTGAAGTATTCCTCCCAGTGAGACCCAGCACTCGTGATTCGATTGATGCGCTCAATCGCTATCTCTATCAGCATGTTGGCCTCGTGGGGAATCAGCTTGAGTATTACGATCCGCGGAACAGCTTTCTCAACGATGTTCTTGATCGATCGATGGGCATCCCAATCACGATCGCGGTCGTCTATCTCGAGCTTGGTTGGCGACTGAGCTTGCCGTTGTACGGCATCGGGATGCCTGGGCACTTCTTACTCGGTTGCAGGGACGGTGGCGACACGATCATCGTTGATGCATTCAATGGCGGACGCGAATGCTCAGCGAAAGAGTGCGCGGACATGATTGCGCGGATCTACGGAGGCGCTCTGCCTTTTCAACCCGCCATGCTCAATGCTGTGACTCGGCGCGATATCGTGATTCGCATGCTGGGGAACCTGAGAGTCATCTCCGGTCAACAGCGGAATCATGCCGAATCGCTGCGCTGGAGCGACCTCAACGTCATTGCAAGCCGCGAGTCGGCGCGGTCACTCCGTGAGCGTGGCGCGGTGCGCCTGGCCGCGGGCGATATCAGCGGGGCACGAGGAGATCTCTCGGCCGCGCTTCAACGCGCAACGGACGACGATGAGCGTCGTGAATCAGAGCTACTGCTTCACCACATCGAGCAATCCGAACGCGCCGAATGACCGGCACACGGTCTGCGTAAGTCGCACACCATGACACTGCTGCCCGAATCGCAGCCAATGCTTGACATCACCGAAGCTTCCGGAGCTCAAGGCTCCCTGGACACGCTGTACAACCCGGTGGTGGTTGATCACATTGCCCATCCGCGCAACCTGGGTGTCCTCGAGAACGCCACCGGCACCGGGCTGGTGGACGATTCAGAATCCGAGAATCTCATTGTGATGTACGTGCGCGTTGAAGCTGATTGCATTCTGGCAGCCTCGTTTCGCGCGCTCGCCTGCAGCGCGTGCATCGCCGCGAGCAGTATCACCACGTGCTTGCTGCCCGGCCGATCGGCCAGTGCCGCCCCGCTGACCGGTCTGGATGTGCTCACGGCGCTGGGTGGACTTCCCGAATCTAAACTCCACTGCGCTGAGCTCGCCGCTCGCGCCGCGAACCTCGCACTCGCCTCGCATGGGGCCGCGGTAACCGTTCAGCGCTAAGCTGGAAGCACTTTGGAGTGCGGCGTACCTCTCCTCTGCCAACACTGAAGACCGATAGGAGCTGAGCTCCCCTGAGACATACGCCTGCCCACTGGTATATTGAACTCCTGCGCTCCGTGTAGAGCGCGTACTCCGATTTCTTGAGGTCATCACTGATGCCACTACTTACGATCAATGGTCAAACGCTGAACTATGAAGAGGCTGGCGCGGGCGATCCGTTTGTTTACCTCGCCTATACACGCTTCGACAGCGCCGCGTATCTCAAGGATTACATGGCGAAGCATGGCACCGGATTCAGAGTGATCCTGCCCGACGCTCGCGGAATGGGTAAAAGTGTTCACGTGCCAATGATTGAACCCAGGGACTGGGTGGATGATCTGCTAGGTATGCTGGACGCGCTCGAGCTGAGTCAGATTCACCTGGCGTCAGAGACGCTGGGCAGCCGCGTGGCAACCCGATTCGCGGCTGACTATCCTGAGCGCGTGAAGACGCTCATTCTCAATGGCGCCATCGCCTATAGCAGTCCCGAGGGTGACAAAGCCCGCCACGCAAGTGCGGATCCGGCAAATTTACCCGCACCTCGCCGTGAGCTCATGCAGAAACTTCACGGGGATGACTGGGAAGCGGTCAACCTCTTTTACCAGGCTCTCCATGAGCGCGAAGACTTCAAATCGTACTATGACTTACGCGAAATTGCCCCACGCGTTCAGGCGCCCACACTGGTGATGCGCGGTGACATTGATGAACCCGTCCACCCCCTGGGGCACTCCGTGGCAGTCCACCAGCGACTGGCAAACTCCTGGCTCGCGATCTATCCGAACTCTGAGTTCAACGCAATGCGCGCGCACCCCACTGAGACATGGGCGCTCATTCGCGAGTTTATCCAGACGAAAGGGTAGGACGGAGGACGGAAGACGGAAGACGGAAGACGGAAGACGGAAGACGGAAGACGGAAGACGGAA
>JBJXFJ010000096.1:0-3982 GCA_046154735.1 Chloroflexota bacterium
TTCCGTCTTCCGTCTTCCGTCGTCCGTCGTCCGCCTAGTAGCGTACCCCAGGCAAGGGCAGGCGGATGATCGGCTCGGGCCAGGTTTCGCGGATAATGATGTCGTACGCCACAATCATGAACGCGAGGAAGGCCAGCGCGGAGAGTATTGCCACCCACCAGCGCACCTTTCCAAAAATAACCAGGTACAGCACCATGTAAATGGGCACAGCCACGTGGAAGCCAATGAGCCACACGCTAGCAAAGAGCGCCACCGTGGAGAGCACGAACCGTGCGGTGCGCTCCATCACCACACGCCTCTCCAGCCCTTCCTCATCAAACCCCAGGTCCATGATCTGCCCCCGGTGGCGGCCTGGTCCCAACCGTTGGAATGCATAGATCGTGAGGACGACTAGCCCGAACGCGCTTGCAATGCGTGGGAGTAATGCCACACCCGCGCTCCAGCGCAACGATTCCACCAGCATGAAAATGAAAACGATCGCACAGAAGAGCATGAGCGTTAGTTCAAGCACGCGCTCCGTGATGGAGCGATGGGCTTGTGGCGTGGCAGAGGTTGTCTCAGGAGAAACGTTCATGATGAAACCGATACCTCGCTTCCGGCGGCCTCGGCCGCGCCGAGCGCGGTATTCCGCTGCAAACGCAGTGTGTACCAGACGGCGATGATGGCGACTCCCACGATGGCGAGAATTTGTGGGCGCAAGAACATCTCCGCGCCATACGTATTCATGGACAGTGACAGGTACTTCTCGAGCGAGCGCGAGAGCGCAATGGCGATGAGAATGGGTGGTCGCGGCCAGCCGTAGCGCTTCATAAACCAGCCCAGGGCGCCAAAAAATGCGACCACCCAGAGGTTTTCGATGGCGCTGGTGCCCATGACGGTGGAGAGTACCAGCAGAGGCAAGATGATGGGCACCAGCACGTTAGGTGGGACCATGGCAATCTTGGCCAGGGTGGGCGTGAACCAGAGTGCCACCATGGTGGCGATCACATTGGCCACCACCAGACACCAGACCATGAAGATCACGATGTTCAGATCGCGCGTCAGCATGGTGGGGCCGGGCTGAAAGCCGAGCAGAATGAGGAATGCCAGGAGCAGTGCCATGCCCCCGCTGGACGGTATGCCAAACGTGATCGTGGGGATCAAGTGTCCACCGTCAATGGAGTTATTGGCACTCTCAGGGGCAATAACTCCCCGTACGTCACCGGTGCCAAACGTCTTCGTCCCATCCTTTTCAGTTTGACGGGCTTGTGCATAGGCCAGCCAATGCGCGGCTGATCCGCCCACCCCAGGGAGCATGGCGATGAAGACGCCCACCAGGGACGAGCGCACCACCAGCCACTTGTGCTGGAAGACATCCAGGATCCCCTGCTTCCGCCCAACGTTCACGTTGCGCAGTGCTTTATCCAGCTCTGACTGGGCTATGGGGGTACCACCGATCACCAGGTTCAGCAGCTCTGGAATCGCGAAGAGACCTACCACGACAGGGATGATGTTGATCCCATTGAAGAGGTGCTCAATGCCCAGCGTTCCGCGCGGAACACCGCGAATCGGGTCCGTGCCCACCATGGCCAGTGTCAGGCCGAGCGCCCCGGCCAAGAGACCCTTAAGCAGTGCTCCACTGCTCACAATGCCGACCACGGCGATACCCAGCAGTGACAGCATGAAGAATTCGGATGAGCCAAATAATTTCAGCACTTCACGGGCGATGGGCAGACTCAGGAAAAGGGCAATGGCGCCAATCACCCCGCCAATGAGCGAAGCCATGTAAGCGGCCGCCAGGGCTCGCCCGGCTTCGCCGCGCCGGGCCATCGGGTACCCGTCCAGGACCGTGGCCTGGGCCACGGAAGACCCTGGAATACCCATGAGAATGCACGGAATTGGATCGGTGGTGCCATTCACGGCCAGATTGCCGATGACGACGGCTACGGCAATGAAGGGGTCAAGCTGGAACGCGAATCCCATCATGACCACTAGCACTGGGAGGTTAGCGCCCGCTGGTAAGGCGCCGGAAATGAGCCCGCAGGCTACACCAAAGACCAGCCCCAGGAATACCAGGGGCTGGCCCAGGCGCATTGCCGCGTCAAGACCTGCTTCAAGCATGCGCTAGGTTCCAGCGGCGTGAAGGCCAGTGTAAACCAGGCCGGTTGATGGAGCGCGCGGGACCATGGGTGATGGTGTTGGGTGAACGCTGGCCTCCCCTATCCACAAACCACTCGTCGCTTCCACGCTATTGACCGATGTACATTTTGCGCAATATCTCCACGACTTCAGGAGGCGATGCGGCAAGCCTATTGAGTGTCTCGCCAATCTCCTCGGGAGCGCGGTAGCCGCCATCAAACCCACGATCCTTCATGGCTTTGACAAACTCGGGATCTTTGCAGGTTTCAATCATCGCCTGCTGCATTGCTCGGTAGATATCATCCGGCACGCCCTGCGGCAGCGAGAGCGGATCCACGGCCTCGCGCACGGCATAGGCCAGCTTATAGGCATCTTTCTGAAGGGGTGTGGAATCGACCACGTCCAGGATCTGCGGCGGCGAGGTCCAGCCAAATGGCGTGGCCCAGGCCTGCGGGATGGCGGTGCGAGTGGCCAACAGCGGTGTAATGTACTTGGGTGTGGTGGTGAACCATTCAGGGAATGCCTTGGTGGAACGGGGTAGTGATGCCTCGGTGGTTTCAGCCAGGTCGTCCACCGCCATCAGATCTACTTCTTTCCGATCCATTGCGGCCAGGAGCTCATTACTGCCGCCGTAGCCGTAGACCATCTTCACCGGTGCACCCACAATGCTGAGCCATTCTCCGGCGAGTGCCTGGCTGTTGCCCACGGCCGGCGCGCCGTATTTCAGGGGCTGGCCGCGTTTGACCACCTCTGCCCAGCTGGTGCCCAACTCTGTTCGCACCCAGAGCGGTGTGTAGGCGTCCGCGGCCACTTCGTAGTTGCCCAGCATGAGCGGCTGCTTCCGGTCAAACCCTTCTTGTTTCTCACCTAGCAGGTCCAGTAGGAACACGCCCGATGGGATGGTCACCATGGAGAGGCCGTCCGGCTTGGCCCGCATCACGTGCCGCGTGGCCTGCAGCCCCCCTCCGCCGGCCATGTTCTGGATGGCCACTTTCGGATTCCCTGGCAGGTGGCGTTGGAAGAACTCGGCAAAAATGCGGCCGCGGATGTCGTAGCCGCCACCTGGGGCATAGCCAATATAGAGGTCAATCGTCTTGCCGCCGAAGTGCTCGGCGATCTTGGCCGTGTCCACCGCGGTAACGGGTTTCGCCGGCGCATCTTTAGCCGCGGGAGGCGCGGGCTTGGCCGCCTCGGTCTTGGGCGCGTCTTTGGCGGCGTCGGCCGGTTTGGCTGGCGCCGCGGCCGCCGCCGTTGGAGGCGCCGCCGTGGGCTTAGCGGGGGCGGCGGCCGGCGAGGCGCACGCGGCGGTGATGAGAACAAGACTGGCGAGGACAACCGCGGGCGAGGCGAAACGGTGATGGGACAGGATGTTCACGGCCTCTCTCCTGAGTGAGCTTTTCCGCCATTGTAGTGGGCCAGAGCCATGCTGTCACGTAATGCGTGACGTCCCCAAGCCCGACGGATATCGGAATCCTCTAGAGCGGACGCTGCCGGTTCGCGCGGATGCCGCAGGGGCGACTGGCCGGTCCCCCGCGCCCCCACCGGGAACGACGGGACTGGGTGCGACATCTACGGGTTCGTTGATCGCCGGCCGGGATATCGCGACGGGCGACCGGCCAGTCGCCCCTACGGACGGCGCCGTCCTCCAGCGCGGACGCTGGCGGGGTCTACCTCGATGCGTGCGGCGATGAGGGGGCGGATGCGGTCGCCCGCGCTTTCATCCAGTACCGGGCGCGTATCAGTGTGCTAAATGTGCCGCCTCCTCCGCGGATTGAACTGTTCAGTTGCGCCGCGCGGATCTCCGTATAATGGCCGCCGGCGACAGCCCCGTGGAGTATGTGGTGCTGGCGCATGTACTACTGAG
>JBJXFJ010000099.1:0-5095 GCA_046154735.1 Chloroflexota bacterium
CCGTGCGAGAGCGCCGCTTTGGATGTTCCCCAGCCCAGTCGGGGGGATTAAGGAAAGCGGCGCTCCCGCACGCCGCAGTCCAAAAGCGCTGGCGCGCACAAGTTCTGAGTCGCACCCGCATAAACTCGTCATTGCACAATCGGCGCGCTCGGTCATATGATCGAACCTGACCCGAAAATATTCCGAAATTCAGAAAGGGCGCACATGCCACGCGCGATCACGCTTGCCCTGCCACGCCTCGCCCCACAGACTACCGCTCTGATCCTGGCCACCAGTGCGCTCTACGTGCTCGGGCTTGACCAAGGATTGCTCCTGAGCCTGTTCCAGGGTGAGCTAGCATTTGACCAGAATCTAATTCACGAACTGGTTCACGATGCGCGCCACGCCGCCGGATTCCCCTGTCACTAAGCTTCCTATGCTTGCCTTACCCTTTGGGACCATCTTAAAGGCCGCGCTCATCGCGGGCCTGGCAGCGGGACTGACCGCCTCAGTGTTTCACCTTGTCTTTACCGAACCGCTGATTGATCGCGCCGTAGCCCTGGAAGCTCACGATCACGTGGCTGACGATGTGAATGAGCCGGCACTGGTGAGTCGCGATACGCAGCGCAAGGGCCTCGTGGTGGGGTTTGTCCTGCTCGGCTTAACCTGGTCACTCATATTCGGCATTGCCTTCCAGGCTGCGCAGCGCTGGCTGCCCGCCACCAGCCGGTTCAGGCAGGGATTGGTCATGGCCCTGCTGGCGTATTGGTCTGTGGCACTGCTCCCATTTCTGAAATACCCGGCTAATCCGCCAGGCGTGGGTGACGCGGAAACCATTGGCTTGCGCCAGGCGCTCTATGCCGCGTTTCTGGTGCTGTCTATTTCATCCGTGTTTCTGGGCGGATGGCTGGCCCGCTCCGTTCTGCCCGCACTATCGCGCGGCATGGGGCTGGCCGCGCCGGGGTGGGCCGGCGTTGCGGTGCTGGGCGTCATCGTCTTCATGGCCATGCCCAGCGCCGCGGTGGAAGTGACGATCCCCGCTGATCTCCTCTCAACATTCCGAATCGCCTCCCTGGCTGGGCTAACGGTCTTCTGGTCCACCATGGGGCTGCTCTTCGGCAAGCTCATCAGCGGGGGTCCGGTTCGAGCGGCCTGAGCCTGGGCTTCCACGCTGCCCGTCGCTTTCGTTCCAACGCTTCTATAATCCCCCTGTGAACCGTCCCCGCGATCCGCACTTCCGCGCCGCCAGTCAGATCCGTGTCCGCTATGCTGACACGGACGCCATGGGCGTGGTGTATTACGCGAACTATCTCGCCTTTTTTGAATCAGCACGCGTGGAGTACATCCGCGCGATTGGGTGCTCCTATCGAGAGATGGAAGCCACGGGCGTGGTGGCCGCCGTCACGGAAGCCCACGCGAAATACTTCGCGCCGGCGCGATTTGACGATCTGCTCACGATCTACGTGCGTATCGAGCGTCTCCGCAAAGCATCCATGACATTCATCTACGAAGTCTGGCGTGAAGATGACGGCCAGCGACTCACCGAGGGCACCACCGCCCACGCCTGCCTGAACCGGGACACCCTGCGTCCCACACCACTGCCCGAGGCGTTCCGCGCCGCCGTGCTCCAATATGAAGGACCTGAGGTCGCCTTATGAGGGCGTTACCAGGAGATAACCAACCGGACGCCCAGGTCCCCGCCGCCAGGCAACCTGCAGACATGCATTCGTGACGCACCGTAAGCGGCGCGCACGCCCCACCAACGCCCCCTTAGACTCAGCACCCATAGAGGTGCACGTGGATAGTGTCGCCTTCGGCGGTGAAGGTCTTGGCCGGGTGGACGGGCGAGTCACCTTTCTCCCATACGCCCTGCCCGGTGAAACGGTTCGAGCACGGGTGACCGAGGATAAGAAGGACTTTGCACGAGCAGAGATCACGGAGGTCCTCCAACCCTCGCCCGACCGGACCGAGCCCGTGTGCCCCATGTTTGGCGTGTGCGGCGGCTGCCAGCTCCAGCATGCTCGCTACGACGCGCAGCTCCGAATCAAACGTGACATGGTGGTGGAGCAGCTCCGCCGAATAGGCGGGTTCGATGCGGCCGAAGACCTGGTGCGGCCCGCCATGGGCATGATCAATCCGTGGGAATACCGAAATCACGCTCGCTTTTCCGTCGGCAGGCGTCACGGTGAGTTGGGCTTCACCCAGCGCAACACGCGCCGGCTCCTGCGCATTGAGCACTGCTACCTCATGCACCCGCGCGTGAACAAGGTGCTCCATGAGCTCCAGGGCCAGCTCGTGGGCTTCAGCGGCCATCAACTGGCCATCCGCGTGGGCGCCAGCACTGGTGATCGCCTGGTGGCGCCGCCTCTCACGGATCATCCCGAGATCCCCAGCGGTCAGACCTATCTGGACGAGGAGATACTCACGCGGCGCTTCCGTGTTGCCAGCGCCGCGTTCTTCCAGGTCAACACCCGGCGCGAGCAGCGCCCCATTCCCGAGGGGCTGGAGCCATGGGCCCACCTCATACCAGCCGCCAATATCGAGAAACTCCCTCTCCCCCTGGGAGAGGGCCGGGGTGAGGGCGCCACGCACACTCCAAACACAGCCTCACTCCCAGGTGTGCAGCTCAGCATGGCTGACATCCTGGCCCTGCTGGTCTTCAACGGCCTCGATCCCCAGCCAGACGATGTCATTCTGGATGCCTACTGTGGCGTGGGCACCTTCAGCATTCTGTTAGCCCCACACGCGCGCCAGGTCATCGGCGTCGAAGAATCCGCCGCGGCCATTGACGATGCCACCCGCAACGCCGGCGATCTCCCAAATATCAGCTTTCACGCCGGCAAAGTAGAAAAGCTCCTGCCCACACTGGAATCCACGCCCACCGCCGTCGTCCTGGATCCCGCCCGCGTTGGCTGCGAGCTGCCAGCGCTCGATGCCCTCGCCGCCATGGCCCCGCGCCGCCTCGTCTACGTCTCCTGCGACCCCGCCACCCTCGCTCGCGACCTCGCCATCCTCCGCGACCGAGGCTTCACCCTGGAATCCGTCCAGCCGGTGGACATGTTTCCGCAGACGTATCACATCGAGAACGTGGCGGTGCTCAGGCACTAATTCGTCTGATCTGAGTTCAGATCAGACGCGATAAGTGTCACACGATGCAAGACTTGATTTCGGCACAACGCTTAACGATGTGACAAGTGGAAGAAATGAGGACGAGATATCAGCAACCGCACGAGTAGGGGCGAAGACTCGTAAAGACGATTACTGAACGCTGGCCAAGTCGTTCCAACGAAGCTTGTTGCATTAAATCGTTCTCCGGCTACCATCCGCGTCTTGCCAGATGGCTATGGGAACCGCCTCACACAACATTCTGGAGACCGCCCCAGAGCGCGGGGTTCAAGTCGCGCGAAGGTCCGCTCGGCCGGTATCCACCGTCAGGGGCTCACGCGGAGTGTGCGGGCAGGTGCGCTGGAACGCGTGGCTCGGGGGATCCGAGGTTGCGACTGCGCTGTTAGACAACGATGCCGTCTCGCTACCACGCGGCAGACGAATTCGGAAGCTTGCTTCCTACGTGCTGGTCGCTCGTGAGAGCCTGTGCTCGCTGACCGCCTTCGAAAAGTTAGGGGCGGTGAGACTCAAGGTCTCGACCACGTAGTCAAGGTCACGTGCTGGCTGTCTCAGGTCATCCGCCTGTTCTTGGAGCGCCGTGAGCATGCTTTCCGGACTCAAACTCCAGAGATGGAGAAGAAATTCATCAGCGGTTTGAACGTCGATCTCGAATGGTGCACGGGACTCGGCGGGGAAGTCGCGCACATTCTCGGTGACAATCACCGCGGCACCAATTCGCACGGCAGCCGCGAGAACATGGCGGTCTCCCTCGCCATTGGTCATCGAGGGCATGAGATTCTCGTAACCTGTGACCAGCGCCTCTGGAAATGCCCGCCGAATGACGCCGGCTAGGCGCTCAACTCGTACCGCATTCAGATCCGGCCGCTGGCGGATTAATGCCCCCATCATCTCGTTAAGAATTTCGTCGGTGAACGCTGGACGGTAGAGTCCCTTCTCCGCGGCTCGGAGCATCGTGTCTCGAACTGCTGCGGAGAAGAGGATGTTGGCGTCCAGCAGCGCGACGAATGCCACGCAGTCTACTCGTACAACCCGAGATCTTCGGACTCCTGGGTCAACTCAGTAAGGGCGCCGCGACGCGCTGCCCCGCGGTGCTCGCGATAGGTGAGCAGGTCTCGGAGCAGTACGCGCCGGTGCGTCCCTGCGCGGTGAAACGGAATGTCTCCGTTTTCTAGCAAGCGAACGAGAAATGGGCGAGACACATTGAGAATGTCGGCAGCCTGCTGGGTAGTAAGCTCCTTGTGGAGCGGGGCTACAGTGACCGCATTCCCGCGAGCCAGCTCACGGACGATCCCCGTGAGTAATCGGTAGACCGAGAGCGGGATCACGAGTTGTCGGCCGCTGGGGCCTACCATGAGTGCCGCAGCCTTTTCGTCGTTCTCAAAGACTTCGTCGAGTTCTCGAATCGCCGAGGCCTCGGACTCGTCAGGCATGACTGGTCTTGATTCAAGCACTGCACTTGGCATCGCTTTTTGCCTCCCCAGGGCGAATAGAGTGTAGACGTATCATACTCTCTATTCGCAATAAACGAAACGTAATGAGAGCATGGATAGTGCCGCAGCGTGCGGCGTTGCCTCCTGTGGACAGGGACGGCACTGACAACGCGGCATCACCCTTGCACCGAATCGCTCTCGACAGTGCTGAGGGGTGGCGCGTGAGGAAGCGCTGGCTCCAACCTACTCTGCCTGGCTTAGCTCGATACGATGACTGTACGGCTTTCGCTCGCCATTCCAATCGGGCTGCCACAGCGTTGACTAGCAGGTACCGCAGACGTATCACGTGGAATGCGTGGCAGTGCTGCGGGGCCCATAAAGCGCATCGGCTGCACCAGAACTCGTGCCGACGAGTGTCATCCCCCTCGGACCGCCGACGTCCCGTCGGCCCGGCCGTCGAGGCCGCACCGCCGAGCATCGCCTCCAACCAGTCTCGAGGAGAAGGAGCGGATCTCAGAGTGTTCGTTGTCCGGGATGCTGGCCCTGTATGAGACGCAGGC
>JBJXFJ010000103.1:0-4194 GCA_046154735.1 Chloroflexota bacterium
AAATCCCCATATGCAAGTAATCCGTGCAATATCCACACGATCACTGACATTCTGGGAAGATTCGGCACCATCTCAGGCGGTGGCTTTCAGGCAACGAATTCAGCCTGGAAGGTGCTCTCCATTAGCAATCTGAAAATCAAGAACAACGCGACAAACGTCACTAGTAGTTCAACACCCGTTCAATACCGATGCGATCAAACGCTCACAGTATCGGGGACGGTTAATCTCACCTGCCCTCTTTCTCCCGAGGGAGGTCGAGTACTCATCGGCGTAGATTTTGCAAACAAGAATCCGCAGCATGCGGGTCCCCTTTGGGTAAAGGGCAACGCCCACACTTGTAACTCGTAATAACAGCATTGAGCGAAAGCACCCGTGGGCAAGGCCTTGTTGCCCACGGGTGCTTTCGCATTTCGGGCGCTGGATGTTAGAGCGATGTGGCCGAGCGCTCGGCTCATGAGCATGCTTCGGGGAGGTATGGACAATCCGCGTCGTGCGCGATTGCGACAATCACACGAGCGGCATCTCGTCTCGTTCAAATGTCGCTTCGGTAAACCCACCGTTGGTAATTCGTTCTGACATGCCGGTGGTCAACTTCGCTCTTGAGGCCATGGCCATACTTGACTTGGGATCGCGGAGTCGATGGCAACGACGCGGCCAGAAGCAATCCAGAGTTTGCCCGGAAATCGGCATCCAGACGGCAAACTTTTCTTGGGTTGCGCGATGGCGCCGACTCAGCGAGGCTGGATAAGAAGTCGGCCCCAAGCGGATCGCGATACTGGAAAGGTCGATGCTCCTAAATTTGGGGGGGACGTCTACCATTGCCAGACGCCGGGATGCCGTACCCTGCATTGCCGTGGCGTTGATGTGCCTAATGGCACGTCAAACCCAGGGACTATGTGTCCGTGTTCCAATAGCTTGGGCCGGAACGAATCAATTCCAAGTACGAATCAGGTCGAATCTGGACCAAGTTATATCGTCAAGACGCCCATGCATCCCCAACGATGTCGTTCAACAATTTTTCAATCTCTGGGCCGCCAACGCTCACATTTCTCGTCACGATACCTTGAGCATCCAGGTGATACGCAACTGGGGTCTCAAAGGTCGCGTACTCAAGAGATATTTCCCAGTGCATCTGACGGAGGATCGGAAACGATGCTCCAAACTCCTGTGCCTTAGCTCGGTTTGCCTCGAGCTCGCCTCGGCTCACGATTGCGAGGGTCACGTTGTTTCGCAACAGCTCCGGTTGACACTGAACGAGGGTCGGCCAGAGGGCCATGCATGGCCCACATTGCGGGTCAGAGAACACAATGACAGCCTCTCGGCCGGCGCGAAGCTCACTCAATGTCCGCGGATTCTCATCAAGATCGGGCAGTGTAAACTCCGGAGCGACACTGCCGATCGCAAGTCCATCTCGCTGCAATTGGCTTTCGCGAATTGGGAGGCCACCAAAAGGTCTCTCCTCACTATTCGACAGCACACGAGTGCGTGGCTTTCTAACACTTCTGTCAATCAACCCTTGCTCTCGAAACTGGGCAACAATTGTTTCCACGTCCTCCCGGACGTCCTTCGCCGGCAGCCCATACGTGCGAGCGATCTCCCGCGCAATCCCGAGTACGGTGTGAGTGCCATCACACAGTTTCCAGATCCGGGCGGCGGTACTGTTGAGAATCTGGCCCGCGCCGTCCTCAGGCGAAAAGATGACCAGATCATCGTCGAGTGGCTGCTCCAAAACATCGACTGAACGCAGCGGCTTACGCTGAGCGGCACGGGTTCGGATCGGTACACGCCCGTCGCTCGCGGCCGGATCAATGGCCTGGCTCGTCAGGGTCTCAGTCATACATTCACTCCCGTATCAATCTCACCAATGCATTCACGGAATCTTTGGGCGCAGGAATTTGAGATACCGGTGGGCAACATCCTTCGCCATGCTCTCATAAACGGATTATCCCCGGCATCTGTCCCCTCTGATCTCCCTGTCATGCTGTATTGAGCGGGTCGATATAATTCTGCTGTGACCACCACACTGCACCCAAATACTCTTGCGGCCTGTCAGCGCATGGACACAGGTGACCCCCGTTGCCGCTGCGGGGAGGCTCCATCAGCCCTGTTTCTTCACGGAATAGCCCAGTTCAATCGCCGCGAATTCTTTGAATGCCACGAAACGCTCGAGGTGCTCTGGCTAGCCGAATCCGACGATGTGCGATTTCTCTATCAGGGGATTCTCCAGATTGGAGTTGGATACTTGCATCTTCTTCGGGGGAATCACCACGGCGCCATCACAAAGCTCCGCTCCGGCACCGTGCTCCTGGCGTATTTCGGTCCACGCTGCCTGGACGTGAACGTGGAGAAGCTCCTCGCCGACGCCCAGGCACACCTTCGAGAGCTTGAAGCACTTGGCCCCCGGCGCCTCGCCGAATTCGATGTCGATGCTATCCCAACGATCGACTCTGGCAAGCGGTTGGCGGTGAGCCAGTGAATGCACCGCGAGCGCTGCAGCTCCTTCGAGTCGTGTTCGGAGGGTTCCTGATCTGGCTCTCCTGGGAGATTCAAGGCAGCATTCAGCAGACCGCTGAACAGTACGGCAGCACCGGTCATTGGGCAGGCTGGCCGCTTATTGGCTCGCTCAGCGCGCTGGAGCTCACGTTCTGGACATTCATCGCACTGTTCATACTGGGCGTGTTTCTTATGGGCGGGCTGCTGGTTCGCATGCTCAGCGCACTCACCGTTGGTATGGCGGTCGCTTCGTTTGGCATCTTCGGCATGAACGGTTGGCTCATCCATGGAATGGTACTCGTGTGTGCCACGGTGATCATGCTGCGTGGTGGCGGGGCAGGCACCATGGATTCCGCTCTCGGCGCCATGCAGCGACGCTCCATTGAGCGCGAGGCAGAACGCGAGGCTGAGCGTCAGGCCGCGCGAGCACTACGCGAGCAGGACACATCCGGCGCCAGCGCGTGAGTCTGAACATCCTCCAAAATGATCCCCTGGGCGTGCTCGGTAGTACGCTTCGAGTAATGGAGCGGGCCGGTTCAGTTCGCATTGAACCAGCACGATTTCCAGAAGTTGCTGCAAGGCTTCGAGAGTCGCCACCAGCAACGCCTCAGTGGCGAACATTTCCGCACTGGTGGTCAGACAACCCGGCGCAGACAACACTTTACGTGTTGGTGCTGGACGCACTGAACTTCTGCTTTTGGGGTGAGCCCCCTTGGACCGTTCAAACGCCCCAGGGCATGGTCAACGGATACTTCGCACTGGCTGCCGCGCTTCGGTACGCCATCGAGCGGGGCGAGCCGGTGCTTGATCCCGACTGGCTGGCACAGGTCAACACGCAGTCGCTGACGCCTGTGCTGGGCGGAGCGAACACGCTGCCGTTGATGGAGGAACGGGCATCGAATCTTCGCGAGCTTGGAACTGCCATTCTGTCACGGCTGGGAGGCAAGACGCTGCGTCTGCTAGAAGATACGGGCGGAGAAGCCGCCGAGATCGTCCGCCTCATCGTCTCAATCTGTCCGTCGTTCCGTGATGTCGCGTTGTACGACAGGGAGGACGTGTGGCTACTCAAGCGCGCCCAGATTCTGGTGAGCGACCTCAGCGGCGCTCTTACCGGTACTCCGGACTACACCATCACGGGTCTCGAGCAGCTCACCGCGTTCGCTGATTACAAAGTGCCCCAGGTCCTGCGTGAACTTGGGCTACTTTCTTATGCGCCATCTCTCGCCGGGCGCGTTGATCACCGGGTTGAGCTGCCGCCCGGATCCCGAGAGGAAATCGAAATCCGCGCGGCCACAATCTGGGCAGTGGAATCACTCCGTCTGGAGCTTGAGCGACAGGGGGCGACACTGCGCGCGTTCGAGATCGATTGGCTGCTCTGGAACATCGGCCAATCGCTGGAGAACCCGAGGCCGTACCATCGAACCCGAACGATCTACTACTAACCCGTCATCTCTCCGGTAGGTACCAGGTTAGCTCGGACTCACATACCTACGAGTCCGAGGAGGTCCAGGCACGGGCTGACCTATGACGTTGCGAAGGTGTCATGACACGGTGCGCCACTGGGAGCGCCGCCAGGGTTGGCAGCACTCCCAGTGGCGCCTGCACCTGGACCGGGATCGAGAGTTTCCAGGAGCGTGGTAAATCCCCGCGCCTCATTCGCCATTGGTACTCGTGCTCTGTCAATCATGGATTGCTGGGTGG
>JBJXFJ010000110.1:0-4953 GCA_046154735.1 Chloroflexota bacterium
CAATCCATGGAATAAGGTAAGCGGCGTTCCCGCACTCCGCACTCCAAAAATCGGGCTCACATCTACCTACGTTCTGTGCTCACCCGCTGGCATGCCAGGGTCCCTCCTGGAATCAACCACTTTCGGTCACCGTGCCGCCCCCACCGGGAGCGCCGCCATCCCGGGCGGCCCGGCCCCTGCGGGCCGCTCCGCGCTATCCCCCCCAGCGACCGGGAGCCCGGAGGGCGGCCTCGACGGCCGGGCCGCCAGGGATGGCAGCGCTCCCAGTGGCGGCCGGATTTCTCCGTGGGGAGCCGGGGCACGCCTCGGCTTTCCTGCCGCTCCTGTACTACACTGGCCTTCATACCAAGCAGACATCACGGGGAGCGAGAGCATGGCCAAGAAGCTAGCATTTATGGGCGCGGGAGCGGTGGGCAGCTTTGTGGGCGGGTGGCTGGCGGACGCCGGGCATGACGTCACGCTGATTGACCCGTGGCCGGAGCACATTGAGGCGATCAAGCGCGACGGCATCAAGATTAGTGGCACGCAGGGCGAAAAGACGGCCCTTCCGCGGGCGCTCCACCTCCATGAGGTGCAATCGCTGGCCAAGGACCCGGTGGACATCGCCTTTGTCTGCACCAAATCGTATGACACGGTGTGGGCCACCACCATGATCAGCCAGTACCTGGCGCCCGGCGCGTTTATCGTCTCGCTCCAGAACAGTATCAATGAGGAGCGGATTGCCGGCGTGGTGGGCTGGGGCCGGGTCATTGGCTGCATTGCTAGCAGCATCAGTGTCAACGCGTTCAAAGCCGGTCACGTGGTACGCACGGTCCAGCCGGGCGGGCCGGGCTATACGGTGTTCCGCGTGGGCGAGCCGCACGGGCGCATTACCCCGCGCGTGGAGGAGCTGGCCCAGATGCTCTCCGTCATTGATAGCGCCAAGGCCACACCCAACCTCTGGGGCGAGCGCTGGAGCAAGCTGGTCATCAACAGCATGGGCAACGGCGTCTCGGCCGTCACCGGAATGACCAGCAAAGAGTGCGCTGGGAATTCCGAGGCGCGTCGTCTCACCATTCAGCTTGCGGGTGAAGCCATTGCCGTGGGCCGGGCGCACGGCTTTGACCTGGAGGAGATCCAGGGTGTGGAACCGGAGAAGTGGATTGCCGCCTCCACCGGTAGTGCCAGCGCGCTCAAGGAGCTGGAAGACGGCATTGCCGGGCGAGTTGCCCGCATGACCGATGATGGCAAGCCATCCACTGCGCAAGACATTGACAAGGGCCGCCGCACTGAGATCGATTTCCTCAACGGCCTGGTTGTTGAAAAGGGGCAAGAAGCGGGTGTTCTCGCGCCCACCCACGCTGCACTGGTTTCAGTGGTCCACGACGTGGAGCGCGGCGAGCTGGAGCCCGCGCCGCGGCTGGTGGACGAGGTGTGGCGATTGGCTGGGAGAGGCTAGCCCGGCCGGCCGCATGAGGCTCGGGATATCGAGCGTACCGAGGCAGCCGGCTCAGCGAGGTTGGTCAGAGTTGGGCGGGCAACTCACGCGGCGCGCGCCAGCGCCTTGGAGTGCGCGTGGCCGTGACACCGCTTACCGTTCCGAGGCCGCAGTAGCAACGATCGCGGAAGCCAAAGCGGTGTCGCGGCCACGCGCACTCCAAGGCGCTGGCGCGCACTGCAGGCCGGATATTCGCTATTCCGCCGAAGGTAATCTACCGCGTCTCATCCACCCATCGGTGCTAGCTTACGCACCAAGCCGCACGGCCGGCCCGGCAGAATTCTAGGCCGGGTTGAGTCGGCGTCTTACTTCCTCCGGCAATTGGTTGAGCATGGCCTCGAAGACCTCTCGGGCGAGTGAGAGCGCCTCGCGCGCCTCCTCGCTCGGGAGGCATATCCGGCGCACCCGGATAACGAAACCGCCAGGCGTAGATGGTGAGACCGGCGGCCCGACGCATGAGCGTCTCAAGACCTGACTGAATCGCAACACACTGCAGGCCGATCTCGCCAAGATCGTGCGTCTTTCTGAATGGCACGTCATGCCACACGAGGAACGCTTTGGCTGACTTCTCGGCCAGTTGCTGGCAGTGGAACACGATATCCGCGAGGAGTGGCGGCACAGCCGTGAGCTCAAATTCGGCAGCCCGAAGGTCTTCGCTGGCTTTGATGAACCATTCCACAGTGTCGGCAACGCGACCTGGGTCATGCAGCATACAGCAGGCGCCCTTCGCGAAGTACGGTGCCCGGTAACGACGCCCGGAGGTGCACGCGACTCTCAAACTGATCATGTGACCAGACAAGAACATCGGCCGCGGTTCCAGTGCCCCAGAGCGCCTCATAGGCGAGGTGGCTACCTTGACGAGCACACTCGGCACCCTCCGGCACCACCAGGAGTACGTCAAAATCGCTATCCGGCCCATCATCTCCGCGCGCCTTGGACCCAAACAGATACACCCGCTCCGGCGCATACGCCGCGATGAGGCGCCGCAGGATCTCGGCCAACGCTCGCACATCCTGCTCGCCGAGATGCGGCACCGTGGTACGCGCATGCGCCTCGAGCGACGACATGCTTGCTTTCGTTGCGGGCTTAGAGCTCACGATTCCTCTCCGCATCGGTTTTCAGAATCACTGCGCGGCGGTCTGCGCCCACGTCCCAACATGATGTTCCGGCTGGCCATGGCGTGTCCAGCGAGCCGATCGGCCGGATCGTCGATCCGATCCGTCTCGGGCGCTTTCGCGAGTTGCAGACCTTGCAGCCACGTGCCACGACGGAGTCGCCGGCACTCGCCGCCGCCTCGCAAGCCGCTTTCATTGGGTTGGTCGCATCTCGAATCGAATTTGCCAGAATTCTACCATCGGCACCATGCTCTCCTTGCGGATCACAGACTCTCCTGCCGACCCAGCGGGCGACTGCCAGTGGCACCAACCGTGCCAGGGCCTCTCCATTGTCCCGAGCACAATCATCAAGCCGCCGGGAAGAATCCTACCTTCGGGAGCGCCTCACTGGGAGCGCTGCCATCCCTGGCGGCGCTCCCAGAACGGCCGCTCTTTCAAACTTTGGCTGCACTGCCGTGACCTCACAATTCGCACTAACGCTCCTTGCTCACCGTGCGCTTCTATGATTCCGTTGATGGGGCACCGAGACTCTTGCGCTGATTCAAGACACGACCTCAGGCTTCGGAACCACCGCTTCTCAGCCTAGACGTGGCGGTAGTCTCGGTAGGCTGCCCAATCGAGCTGGGGATGGCGCTGCTGTAGCTCAGTGAGAACATGGGCGGCAATGCGATCCCGACAGGCATCCGCCTGGGGCGTGTAGCTGCCATACGTGCGCACGGCCTGCTTGTACTCGCGCTTCTCCTCACGAAACATCTGGTCGTGAACCACCAGATCACTCGCGTCTTCTAGGAGACCCAGCAGTGCGCTGTCTGACTGCATCGAGCCAAGGACTTCTCTGGTCAACTCCAGCGAGCGTGCTGATGCGGAACGAGCGTTTAGGGGCAGGCGCTCTCGGCAGGGGAAGTCTGGAACCACGCGGGCCAGGGAGAAGAGCCGGCCGATGCCCTCCGACTTCACTGATTCCCACGCCCCGTCCACATCGGTCTGAGTAATGGGGCGCAGCGTGCGCAAACCAACTTTCCGCAACTTGAACAGCGCCTGGGCGGCGAGGGCTTGGAGAGCGTCGTCAGGTCGCCATTGGGCCAACACCTGATTTTTCACGTGGACCGCGTTCATCGCGCGGATCACCTTATCAGCCTGCCGTTCGCTCAATCTGGAGTTGGCGAACTCCACCAGGTCAATCTCCTGGGGTCGCCGCACCAGTTCGCGCGCCACCAAAAATCCGCAGAATTGCATGGACTGCGGAAGGAGACAGGCGCCCTGCATGAAGTACAGCACCATGCAATCAGGCGGTTCAGGCGCAGACCTGACTCCATTGACTGCACGGGCCTCAGCCTCCCCGGTTGACCATGCTTTGTGATCAAACGGGCAGACCTGCCCCGTGGTGCCTGAAGCGTGCGTTTCCGTCCTACTGAGCCCGGCCATGCTACCCCTTCTGGAGTAACGCTCACAGGCGCCAGATTCGGGACTGGTCCGTGAATGGGGGTCTAGTCACATCAGAGGGCGAACTAAAGGCTAGGCGAGCCTAAGGGCACACCGACCCGCGTTGTCTACATTCACGTGCTGAGCAATGGAGTCGGCACCTGGACACCTTGACCACGCAGCTCATGCACGTTCTTGGAATAGACAGGACACCGACGCATCAGCGCAAGAGCGGCAAGATATGCATCAGCAAAGGAGAGCCCTGGAGTGTCACGCCAGCGCTCCACAGCATCAGTCAACACCGCCCGGTCGCCCAGAATTCCGTCCCAGCTCAACACCATAAGCAGGTAGCCCGCAACATCCTGATGCGACATCTGTTTCACATAGCGTGGCAACGCGTACGACAACTCGTGGAGGATAAGCGGCTCTATCACGGCACTCACCCGCCCAGCCTCTAATGCGAGTAGGAACTGCCGACACTCCTCACTCAGGCTATCACGAGTATGGGCATGAATAAAGACATTCGTATCCAACAACCCCGGCTGGTCACTCACCGAGAATGTCCCGGCTCGCTACGTCCTGCCAATCGAGTCGGTCGACCGCATCGTCCACAGGACCCTCGATGTGATATTTCTCAAATGCGTCCGCGAGCCGCAATCGGGGAAGAGACCGCACAGTGATCTGCCCAGGTGCGATCACATCAAATGTGACAACATCGCCGGGCTCTATTCCAGCGGCCTTTCGAACACCTCGAGGCAGGGTCACCTGCCCCCGTTGCTGAACCCTTCCAAGATGCATATATATTATCCACTACATACTCTTGTGTTCTTGCTGCGATTATACCATTGGCGCTCATTTCGGCCACAGTGAACTTCTGCTTTGAAACCAGCGAAGCTGGGCGCATGATGCCCGGGAGTTTTCCGGTGGTGTCGGGCGTCT
>JBJXFJ010000113.1:0-11477 GCA_046154735.1 Chloroflexota bacterium
CAATCCACTGTCGGACACTGGCGTCCCACCAGACCCACTTCTTGCGCTCGCTCCAAGGGGCGCCATCGGGGCGCGCTGAGGCGCGGTTGTAGAGAATGCGTCGATTGGCCGGCCAGGAGAAGCCCCACCCCAGGTGGCTGCCCGGGCCCGAGTCCGGATCCGGATTGCGTTCAGCCGGACGATACTGGCCATCCGCCGGCATCATGCCGCTGTAGATCCAGGAGGCGCAAACGGTGCTTCCGTCGTCGCGCAGCGAGGCGAAGCCGGGCACGGGGCGGCGCGTGTCACTGAAGTAGCCGTTAATCTCCAGGTTCACCTTCATGAGGTCTGGCTCACCTTGAATGCGCGTGTCCGAGGGGTACCGCCCCTGATCGAAGTCAAAGTCCCAGGTCATATTGAGAAAGCCCTGGTCACGTGGGAGAGTGCTGCCGGCATAGAGTCGCCTCAGCCGCAGGGCAAGCTGATGCGTGAACCACGGGTCTGAGCGGCAATCGCCAGGTGGGTCCACGGCCTTCTCGTGAAACTGCAGGAGGCGTTGGGTATTCGTATACGTACCCTCAGCTTCGGCCACCAGCGCGGAGGGGAAGAGGAAGACCTCAGTTTTGATATCCGCTGAACGAACCTCGCCACTCTGTACTTCGGGCGCGGCGTACCAGAACGCGGCAGTTTCCGTCTCAAAGACGTCCTTTACCACCAGCCAGTCAAGCCGGCCAAGGGCCTTGCGCTGGAGTTTGCCGTTGAGCGAGGTGGCCGGGTTCTGACCGATGCAGAGCATGCCCTTAACCTCACCGTTCGCCATGCGCACCATCATGGGGAGATGTGAATGGTCTCCGCTGATGCGTGGATGCCAGCCATAGCCAAAATCGTTCTGGGCGGTGGCGGCGTCGCCGTACATGGATTTCATGTAGCTGACCATGAACTTCGGAAGGTTGGCCCAGTAGCTCGTGGGGAGCGTCTCGGCCTTCATGTAGTCGCCCAACGTCTCATGATTCTTCAGCACGGTTGGGTGCGGCATGTATCCATGAATGCTGTGGTAAAGCGTTGGAATATCCGTGGACCCTTGAATGGTGGAGTGGCCGCGCAGCGCCATGATTCCGGCTCCCGGCCGGCCCATGTTGCCCAGGAGAAGCTGCAGGAGCGCGGCAGCACCAATCATCTGCACTCCATAGGTGTGCTGGGTCCAGGCCACGGCATAGGCGAAGGAAGAAGTTCGATCCGGGCCGGAATTCGCGGCCAGCGTTTCCGCGACCTTGATGAATTGGTCACGTGGGCAACCGGTGACACGCTCCACCATCTCCGGGGTATATCGGGAGAAATGCCGCCGAACAATCTGGAAGACGCAGCTTGGATCCTGGAGTGTCGGATCGCTCAATGGCGCTGGCTGGCGGAGCGCCCGAACTAGGTCGTCAAACGGAGGCCCGGGTGGTGCAGAGACGGCCTGGGCGCCCGGCTGGCCGGACTGAGGGCCCGTTTCTCCCGATTGAGCAGTGTTTGACGTTCGCCCCTGATCGCCCACCTGAGCTCGGTCGTATTGCCAGGTTCGGCCGTCGTACTGGCCGATAAAGCCGTTGATTGGATCACCGCGATACTCCATCAGGCCAGAGAAGACTCCATTGAGATCTTCCGTATCCTGAAAGTCCCGATTAATGATCGTTGCCGCGTTCGTGTAGGTTTGAACGTACTCTTTAAAGTACCGTTCGTTTTCAATCATGTAGCGGATCAGCCCGCCCAGGAAAGCGATGTCTGAGCCGGCGCGGATGGGCACGTGCATATCGGCCACGGCCGAGGTGCGCGTAAAGCGTGGGTCAATGTGGATGAGCTTGGCGCCCTTGAGCTTAGCCTGCATCACCCAGCGAAACGCTACAGGGTGGTTCTCGGCCATGTTGGAGCCCATGATGATGATGCAGTCCGAATCCGCCATGCTGCCCGGATAAAGCGTGGCGGCACCGCGCCCGAGTCGTACCCCCAGACCGGGGACAGAGGAGCTATGTCATATGCGGGCCTGGTTCTCAATGGCCACTATCCCCAGACCGCGCATGAGCTTCTGATGGATGTGGTTCCACTCATCGTCTAGCAGCGCCCCGCCCAGTGAAAAAATCCCCAGGGAGTGGTTTAGGACCCGACCTTCAGGAGTGCGCTCCACGAATGTCTCATCGCGAGACTGTTTGGTGAGCTGTGCTACACGGTCCATGGCCCAGTCCAGGTCCACCGTTTCCCATTGCGTGGCCCCGGGCTGGCGATGCAGCACCTTGGTCAGGCGATTGGGATTGATGTGGAGCTGGAAGAGTGCCGCGCCCTTGGGACACAGGTTGCCTTTATTGAGCGGACTGGCCGGGTTGCCCTCGATATTGACGATCTTGTCGTCCATCACGTGGACGAGCGTGCCGCAGCCGACCGAGCAGTAGCAACACACACTTGGAATCACCTTGGCCTTGCCAATGCGCAGCTCCTGGGCGTGTGCCACGCGGGGCCGCAGATCCACACCCAGGCCACTGAGCGTGCCCACGGCCGTGCCCGCCAGGGCCCCACCTGACCGCGTGAGGAATGAACGCCGCGAAACCGACATGCGAGCCCTCCAAATAGTCGCCTGAAGAACGCGCATGCATAATCTATGCCAATATTGATTGTCAGTCGTACGTGGCTGGGCAGGGCAAGAGCGCGCTGACTCTACGGTATCTAGACTGCCTTGAGACGCGGACGGGATATGCAATACTGGGATTCCCCGCCCCGTATTCCTGAGCTCCCGGAGGCCGCGTGACAGAGCGCTCAGCCACTTGAGACGCGGTATACTGAGCGGAATCTCTCGTTGACGAGGCCCACTTTCGTTGCGGACTGCTGAAGTTACCGTGGCGCCCACGGACACTGAGCTCTATACCCCGAAGCAGGCAGCAGAGATCCTGAGTGTTAGCCTGACCACTCTTCGGCGTTGGATCCGCTCCGGAAAATTGCCGGCCGTCCAGTCTGGTTCGCGTGGTGTCCGGATCAAGCGTGCTCAGCTCGATGCATTGCGCTGTGCCCCCGGTCGATCGGAGATGCTAAGCCATCGACTCATCACGGAGCTGACTGCCCATGCGCCCGGTGTTCTCTACGTCTTTGATCTCGTGGAGCGACGCAACGTCTTTGTTAACCGCCAGACGGGCTCGCTGCTCGGGTATTCCGATGATGAGATCCTGGCACTTGGGGAAGAGTTCCTTTCAAAGGTGCTCCATCCAGATGACGCTCCGCGACTCGAACAGCACTTCGCGCGACTCGAGCACCTCTCGGAACAGGCCACCGCGGAGGTGGAGTATCGCTTTCGACACCGCGATGGCTCGTGGCGGTGGTTTCACAGCATTGACCGAGTTTATAGGCAGGAGGTTGAGGGACGTCCCCGGCAGATTCTCGGAATTTCCACGGACATCACTGAGCGCCGGCAGATGGAGGAGGTCATCCGCTCAAGTGAGGAGCACTACCGGTTACTTGTCGAGCAGGCGCTTGACGGCATTTTTGTTACCGATCCCCAGGGACGCTTCCTGGATGTCAATCCCGCTGGATGCCAGATGCTGGGTTACACGCGAGATGAGCTCTTAAACCTGGGTATGGCTGATGTCATTGTGGATAGGGATGCGTCGCGCATTGCGACTGAAGCGCGCCGATACGCCGGCGCACAGACAGTGCGGAGCCAATGGCAGTATCGCCGCAAGGACGGCCGAGAGTTTATTGGGGAAGTGGTGGGCCGTCAACTTACGGACGGACAGTTTCAAGCCGTGGTCCGTGATATCACCGTGCGCCATGCGAGCGAATTGGCCCTGCAGGAAAGCGAAGCCCGATTTCGCGCGCTCTTCTCGTCCATTGATGAAGGGTACTGTCTGGGTGAAATGATCCTGGACGTGGATGGGCGGGCAGTGGACTATCGTTTTCTTGAAGTGAACCCACTCTTCGAGTCGATGACTGGACTTGCCAACGCGGTGGGGCGGACGGCCTATGAGCTTCTGCCGGACCTGGAGCCGCACTGGGTGGCAACATATGCTCGGGTGGCCCTGGATGGGGAAGTGCTTCGGTTTGAGAATGGTTCCGAGGTCATGGGGCGCTGGTTTGACGTGTTTGCTACGCCCGTTGAGCCGCGAGGGAGGTTTGCCCTCGTCTTCAAGGACGTGACCGAGCGTAAGCGGGCTGAGCGGGAACGCGAGGAGCTGCTGGCGCGGGAGCATGCGGCGCGCGCGGAGGCGGAGGCCGCGGTGCGTCAGCGAGATGAATTCCTCTCAATAGCTGCCCATGAGCTGAAGACCCCTATCGCCGTCATGCGCGGCCGGGCGCAGCTCAACCTTCGCCGTCTGCGCCGCGATCCTGATGCGGACACGGAGAGCATGCTGGCTGCCTTCTCGAGCATTGAAGCGCAGAGCCGCAAGCTCGAGCGGTTGGTGGCGCAGCTTCTGGACATCGCTCGCTTCGAGAGCGGACGGCTTTCGCTCGAGACGGCGCCGCTTGATCTGGTCCCCTGGTTGAACGAGACGGTGGCCGCCGCGCGAGATCGGGCACGTGACCGCGATTTCAGCGTTGATGCCCCGGCAGCAGCCGTGCTGGAGGTGGACGGCCTGCGGTTAGAGCAGGTGCTCAACAACCTGCTTGATAATGCCATCAAGTACAGCCCGGTCGGCACGCCTATACACATCGCGCTGGTGACGGAACAATCCGCGGAAAACGGATTGATCACGAACGGCGCTGGAATTGGCTCCTCAATGGTCTCGCTCGCGGTGAGCGATCAGGGGCCAGGTATCCCGGCCGAACATCGCGAGCGCGTCTTCGAGCGTTTTCACCAGGTGCGCCCGGGTGACACAATTCGCGGGTTCGGGCTGGGACTGTTCGTGAGCCGCGAGATCGTAGAGCTCCATGGAGGCTCTCTCACGGTGGAAGACGCGGATGGCGGCGGGGCTCGGTTTCTCATGAGGCTTCCGTTCAGAGTAACCACGGGAGTCTTGCGTTAACTACTGGGAGCGGTCTGCTGGATTGCCTCCGTTGGTGGGGCCCGGCCCGCCACCACGTCAGTCTTCAATTAATACACGTCATCTAATACACGTCATCCCGTGCGCCACTCTCGAACTCAGCCGTTCGAGTGGCCAGCTCTGCTGCGTGAATGAGCCCCTGCTGGTCCAGGAGGCGTTCAAAGGCGGAGAGCCAGCGTTCGTAGTAGCTGGCGTTACTGCCCGCTTGATCGGCACTGCCAATCTCGGCGATGAGCTGTTGACGGAACGCTTCCCAGTCAATCTGGCGCCCCTCGCTCATGGCCACGGCCATGCCGAAGACGCGACCCTCCCAGGCTTCGTTGAAGACCAGTTCGCCATTCTTACGAGGGAGCGCCGCGGTGCCGTCCATGTCGGCAATCTGCCGATCCGGTTTCTCAGGCATGATGTCTGATCAGGCGACCGCGGTGGGCTCGAGCGCGCGCGCGACGCCGATCATCGAGTCACGGCTAACGAGCCGGGCCAATTCTTCCTCACTCCAGCCTTCAGTGCCGTCTGGGCGGGCCGGTAGCACTAGATAACGGAGCTCTGAGCTGCTATCCCAGACACGTACTTCAACCGACTCAGGTACGTCCAGGCCAAATTCGTGGAGAACAACCCGTGGCTCAATGACGGCACGCGAGCGATACTCAAAGGACTTGTACCAGGTAGGCGGTAGACCGATGAGCGCACTCGGATAGCAGGAGCACAGTGTGCAGACAACCATGTTGTGCACATTCGGCGTATTCTCGATCACCTGAAGATGCACACCGCCAAAACCAAGCTCGCCAATTGCCGCGCTGCCGTCTTCCAAGAGACGCTGCTTAAATGCTGGGTCCGTCCACGCCCGCGCAACCACCTTGGCGCCATTGTGGGGGCCGATGTCTTCTTCATACATGGTGACAATGCGGTCCACTACGTCGCTGGTCATCAACCCTTTTTCGATCAACAGTGACTCCAGGGCGCGCACGCGAATCGAGGTTGGAGATTCCGGCTCCATATGGTGGCTGTGGTCATGATCATGAGCGGCGGTCATGTGTTCGCTCCTCCTGGGATTGGCGCAAAATTCAAAATTCAAAAGGCAGAATGGAGGATGCTAGCGCCTTTTTGCATGTTGCACTCTTCACTTTGCACTCGCTGTAAGATAGCTTTCCCATAAATCCAGGGACACACTGGAATTGGGCTCAGCGGTGTCCGACCAGAGCTCCTGGGCGGTGAAGCGCACGGTGTAGAGTGGTTGAGGCTGTTCGCCCTGGCCCAGGGCGTTGGTATCGGGGAAGACGTATGTTCCGTGGGCCGTCTCAATGATGCCGTGTTTCCCGCGAGCGTAGCGCGGCAGGCGCGTGTGGCCGCGCGGGTGTGAGCTCTTGGTGATCACGCGGTCACCCACGTGATAGCGCGGCTCTGGGCCCGGTCGTTTGTAGTTTCGGCCCCCGCGAACCTTTTCGATCAGTTCGCTGGCTGCCTGTGGATTGGGAGGAGTCGGGAGCGGCGTACTTGGATCCTCCTGAAGCCTGGCGATCCAGGCGTCCAGCTCACGTTCTGAGATGACTCCCTTGGCAATGAAATTACGGATCGAGCGATCGAGCCAGCGCTCGTAGTAGCTGGCGGTCAAGTACCTGGCCGGCTCCATCTGCTCAATGCCGTAACGGGATTCGTCGATATTGGTGACGCCCAGCGCGCCCGCGACGCGGCTGATGGCGACGACGGTTCCTTCCCAGTCAGCATGGAAGACGGGCTCGTTCTCTTCCCGCCGGATGGGCCCAAATCCGTGCATCCCGCCCATGTCATGTATCCCGTTCATAGCGCTACCGCCTTGACCGACCTGGATGAGGCTGATTTTACCGCAAGGCGGTAGCGCTCTGGAATGCGGGTGGCCGCGACACCGCTTTGGCTTCCGCGATCGTTCGCTGATGCGGCCTCGGAACGGAAAGCGGTGTCACGGCCACCCGCACTCCAGAGCGCTGGCGCGCATTTCACGAGGTTCTGGCACGCGAAGTGCATCGCGGCGGCGCGTGCAACGCGTAATCAAGATTCTGGCGATGTTGGCAATCCTATTTATGACTGGCTGTCTGCCCGTTGCTCCCACGCGGAGCTCGGAGGCGAGGCCGGCGCCTCTGCCGACGCCGCGTGTCGTTGTTGCCACGCCCGGACTTGCCGGCGATGCTCGTGTGGGTCAAGGACTCTTCAGTCAGGCCGGGTGCGCTGGGTGTCACACGCTCAACACGGTTCCCTCCGCGAACGGCGCGGCCGGGCCAAATATCACCAACGTGGTTCTTCGCCCAACGTTGGCCGGTGAGGTGATCCCAATGTCTCCAGAGACACTAAGCGCCTTCCTGGTCAATCCAGGCGAAGTCAAGCCCGGCTCAACCATGCCCAATCTAGGGCTCACAATTGACGAGGCGCGCGACCTCACGGCCTATCTGTACATCATGGCCTATCGGCGCTTTTGAACGACCACGGGAAGGGATGTTCACGTTTGGAGGGCGAGCGAGGCCGGTACGAAATTTGCACGAGCGCAAACGTGGATCCCAGTTCATTTGTCCCTCGTGACTGGGTGCTCATTCAGCACTCAATCGGTCGTCTGACCCTGGCAGCCGGCCTCATCCTCAGCGCGGTGCTCACGGTCACGCTGACGCGCTCTGTCTTGCCCTCCCTGGTTGTGACCCGACCGGCGGTGAGGCCGCTCCTACGCCTGCGATGGATTTCAGAGGTGCTGGCCCTCGCGGTGGGCGTGGCGGCCGTTTTGAACGTGTATCTGGCCCTAAATATCGCCTACGCGGTGGCAGTGCGCCTATTCCCCAGGATCTGGATTTAGCATGGGGCGGCTGGTCAAGTTGTTCTTGGGGGGAATCCTGCTTGGCGGCGTACTGTGGCTAGATCGCTGGCTGCCGGAGCCGCGGACTGTGAGCAGTGTTCATGGCATTGTCTCAAGGGTGCTCGTGCTCAGTGGAATCTCGGGCTCCATTGTAGTTGGGGCCTTGATGCTGGTTATCGGCATCCCGTGGTTGCTGGAACGACAGCACTTTCCGCTGACTCCGGCGCAGCCCATTGCGTTCAGCCATCAGGTACACGTCCAGGTGGCAGGGGCGGACTGCACCTTCTGCCATCGCACCGCCGCGACCGGCGATTCTGCCGGTCTGCCAGATCTGGAGCAATGCATGTTCTGTCACCTGGTAGTGGACCAGAGCCTGTCAACGCCCTCGCTCACGGTTGCTATACAGGCGGTGCAGGCAAGCTGGGTCGAGCAGCGCGAAATCGAATGGGCCCGCCTCCACCACATTCCGGATCATTCGCGCTTTCCCCACTCGGCGCACCTGCAAGCCGGCATCCCGTGCGCGGAGTGTCACGGGGAGGTGGAGCGGATGCTTCAGGTGCAGCAGGTTCGCTCACTAAAGATGGCCGATTGTGTTGCCTGCCATCAGCAAACCGCCGCGCCACTGCAGTGCGTGACGTGCCATTACTAACGAGTTGCGTGAGGAGAGCAAAGCGTGAGAACTGACGGAGCCGGAAAAGATTCTCGATTGAATTCGTCGATGGACGAACGAGCTGATCTCGGCCCCACCTTTCACTCGCAATCTTCAACTCCTACCGCCGGCATTTCGCGCCGCCAATTCCTCCAACTCTCCGCGGTGGCTGGATCGGCGATTGCGTTCGCTGGCTGCAAGCCGCCGCCCGGCGAGCTCGTGGTGCAGAGCCGGGTCCGGCTGGCGGAAGATCTGGTTTCCGCCTATGACAATTGGTATGCCACTGCCTGCGGCGGCTGTGGCGCGGGCTGTGGAATCATTGTGCGGGTGGTGGCCGGGCGGGCGAAGAAGGTGGAAGGGAACCCGGATCATCCGCTGAATTTGGGCCGCTCATGCGCCCGGGCCCAGGCGTTAGTCCAGGAGCAGTACCACCCAGACCGTATTCCCCAACCGCTCTTGCGCGGCGAGGGGCGCGGCGCCGGCCGTTCTCTGCCGTTGACCTGGGATGAGGCGCTCTCCCGCTTGGTGTCGGTCGTCAGAGAGGTCACGGCGTCAGGTGAGCCAGGACGTGTGGCCGTCCTCACCCCCACACTCAGCGGGCACCAGGCCCTGGTGATGAGTCGATTCACGCAAGCCATGGGCGCACGGTGGCTACGCCTGGACCCACTTGCCGAGGCGCCCGTCAGCGCGGCCGTTCGGACCGTGTACGGGCTTGAGCGACTGCCACGATTTGATATCCAGAACGCGCGCTTCGTGCTGTCATTTGGCGCTGATTTTCTCAGCACCTGGCTCTCGCCCGTGCATTATGGCGTGCAGTACGGCGCGTTCCGCCAGGGGTGGTATGAGCGTGATCGATTCAATCCGCGCGAAGTCACGGAGCGTCCAAGGGGTACGCTGGTGCAAATTGAGCCGCGCATGTCCATGACGGCGGCCAACGCGGATGAGTGGATCTGGATTCATCCGGGTCGGGAGGGGCAGCTCGCGCTCAGTCTCGCGCAGATCATTGTTTCCGAGGGGTTGGTGGCGCCGGGCAGTGAAGCGATATTCGAGCATGTCGATCTCAGTGCCTACGCGCCGGAGCTGGTGGCCTCGGATGTGGGGATCCCGGCGGATCGCATTCGAGCTCTCGCACGGGCGTTTGCCAGCCAGCGGCCCAGCCTAGCGCTGGCTGGCGGTCCGGCCGCCAGCCAGACCAATGGGACAGAAGCGGTGGCAGCGGTGCTGGCGCTGAATGCGCTTGTGGGCAGTGTGGGGGCGCCCGGCGGCGTACTGGCTACGCCGCCACCACCGCTTGATCTTCCCGCAGCCACGCCGGCCTCATCCATTGCGGAGTGGCAGATCCTGGCCGCGGATCTGCGCGCCGGCCGTGTGAACGCCGTGCTCGTTGCCAGCGCGAATCCGGTCTTCGGTCTGCCCGCGGCGCTCCGTTTCGAGGAAGCTCTTCGTGCTGCGCCGTTCATTGTCAGCTTCTCCAGCTTCCGTGATGCAACCACGGACCTCGCTGACCTTGTGCTCCCCACGAGTTTGCCGCTGGAGTCCTGGGGCTCGTCCATTCCAGACCCAGGGTCAGATGTCCAAACCCTCACCATGCGGCAACCAGTGGTCCGTCCATACTTTGATACGCGCTCGGTCTGGGATGTGCTGCCGGTCCTGGCCGAGGAGCTCGGTGGAGCGGCGGCGGAGGCGCTGCCCTGGGACACGTTTCAGTCACTCCTGCGTGAAGATGCGCGGCGCCTCTGGCAAGGAACAGCCGACGCAGAGAGCGGTGAACCCGGCTTTGAGCGTTTCTGGACGGGGCTACTGCAACGTGGCCTGTGGACCCAGGAGCTGCCAGAAGCGCCGATCACGCCTGCGGCGGTGCCCGTCTGGACGCCGCCCGTCCTCGCAGGTGACCCGGCGGCCTATCCCTACTATTTGATTCCGTTTCCTCATAACACGCTGCGTGATGGAAGCGGGGCTCATCTACCCTGGCTGGCCTCCGCGCCGGATCCGGTGACCACCGTGGTTTGGCGCACCTGGGTGGAGATCAATCCGCGCCTGGCAGAGCAATTGCGACTGGGTCATGGCGATTTGGTGACCGTGGAGACCACGGTGGGCCGGGCGGAGTTGCCGGTCTATGTCAGCCCGGCGGCTCCGTCCAACGTGCTGGCCGTACCCATGGGCTGGGGCCACCAGGGGTACGGCCGCTGGGCCGATGGGCGTGGTGTGAACCCGTTGTCGCTAGTGGCTCCGCTCATTGATCGAGCGACTGGCGCGCTCGCCTATGCGGCCACGCGCGCGCGGATGTCCCCCACCGGCCGTTCCATCCGCCTGCCGCGATTGGAGGGCGACGTGCCCGCGTATCAACTTCCGGATGAGCCGGTGCTCCAGATTATCACGCTGGAGGGATTGCGATGAGGTTCATCCGTGCTGACACTTGCCCGTCCGATCTTGTCTCATGGTCACTGACTGGAACACCGCCACCGTCTCCGAGCCGCGACCGTCAGCGAGCGGATCCTGAGGCAGTTTCCCCCGCTCTCGAACGGAGGAGACTGCCTCAGGATCCGCTCGCTGACGGTCGCGGCTCGGATGCGGCGGTAAGGTTCCAATCCGTGACCGGGAATCTCGGACTCGTTGGAGAAATGTGACGTGACCATGCAACAACCCGCTGAGCCAGCTCAACCGAAACCGGACCGTGACGAGCAGTACTCGTGGGGCATGGTGGTGGACCTGGATCGTTGCACTGGTTGCCAGGCTTGCGTCATAGCGTGTCAAGCGGAAAACAACATCCCGATCAACGAAGAGCAGACGTTTCTCGATCGCCGTGCAAATGAATGGATCCGTATCGAGCGGTACTGGGAGGGTGAGTTCCCGGATGTGAAAGCGCGGTTCATGCCCGTGTTCTGCCAGCATTGCCAGAACGCACCGTGCGAGCCGGTCTGTCCGGTGTATGCCACGATCCATAGCACGGATGGTCTCAATCAGCAGATCTATAACCGCTGCGTGGGTACACGGTACTGTGGCAACAACTGTCCATATAGCGTGCGCTATT
>JBJXFJ010000116.1:0-4383 GCA_046154735.1 Chloroflexota bacterium
CTCCGTAATGTTGTTGTACTGGTAGCTATGCGGGATGCGATCGAGTCGCGCATCGTGGGTGATTGAGGGGTGCACGATGAGCGGCGCCTTGAGCTCCTGGGCCCGCTTGTACAGCGGGAACCAGTAGTCTTGATCCATTCCCGGTGTTTGGCGGTCTGCCCCCGGGTCAGGATTCAGTGTAGCGCCCACGAATCCAAGCTCGTTCACGCAGCGATCCAGCTCCGCGATGCAGTGGTCTGTCGTGAGTGATTGGTGCTGCGGAAGCTGGGCAATGCCGACAAACCGATCCGGATTGAGCCGGCAGATCTGCGCAATGGTGTCGTTGGTGGTCACGGTCCAATCATCAACCAGGAACGGCCGTTCCCAGTGCATCATGGCCACTGGGCGAGCCGAAATCATCTGAATGTCAATGTTGCGCTCGTCCAGCATGCGCAGATGCCGAGCCGAAGCGCCGGCCATAGCATCATCGGGAATCACCAGCTTGCCGCCGCCCATGCCGCGCAACGCAATCATGTTGTAGGCAAACGCCCGAAAATGTGGGGGCGTGGACATGTGTCCGTGAATATCAATGACTTTCTTGTTCTGAAACATGCGCCAGTGCTCCTTTGCAGGGGGCAGTTTCCGTTACGGTGCGCGCTGAGTCAAGCAGCGCACCGGGCGAGTGGTGGGTGATGAGTGATGAGTGATGAGTGATGAGTGAAGGGTGAAGGGTGATGGGTGATGGGTGATGGGTGATGGGTGATGGGTGATGGGTGATGGGTGATGGGTGAAGAGTGATGGGTGATGGGTGATGCGCAGTAGTATTCCACTTCACTCATCACTCATTACTCATTACTCATCACTGGGCACTGGGCACTGGGCACTGGGCACTGGGCACTGGGCACTGGTCATTTCGGCGCTCACTATGCCAAGCTCAAGGGCACAGGAGACCTGAAGGAGGCGATCCATGGCGACAGAGACGCAGGCTGGGGCACCGGCTGAGCTGACAACGCGCGACTACTACGAAGAATGGCAGCGCCGCGAAGGGGCTCCCAGCGTCACCGGGTTCTATATTGATGATCTGAAGACGCTGGAGCTGGGCGTTTGGGAGCGCAAGGGCGGCAAGGGCGCGTTTCTCAATCTTGAGGGAACGGGCGGTGTGAATGATGCCCACATCGTGGAGATTGCCCCGGGTGGCTCCTCACAACCCGAGCGCCACATGTACGAGGAAATGGTCTACGTCCTCGCCGGTCGTGGATCGACCAGTGTCTGGTACGACGAGGACAAGAAGCAGACCTTTGAATGGGGCACCGGCTCGCTCTTCTCCATCCCTCTGAATGCCTGGTATCAGCATCACAATGGCAGTGGCCTAGAGCCCACACGCTACATGGCCGTGACCAATGCGCCCACGATGCTGCGCATGATGCACAACGAGGATTTCCTGTTCAACAACCCATTCCGATTTGAAGATCGCTTCTCCAGCGAACAGGGCTACTTCAATGGCGAGGGTAAGCTGTTCAAGCAGCGCAACACGCACGCCTGGGAAAGCAATTTCATTCCCAATGTGCACACGCTGGAGCTCCACTCATGGGCGGAGCGCGGTGGCGGCGGAAGCAACATCATGATTGAGATGGCGCACAACAGCATGGGCGCGCACATCTCGCAGTTCCAGATCGGCACATATAAGAAGGGGCATCGACACGGTCCAGGCGCCCACGTGGTGATTCTGGATGGCGATGGCTTCAGCTTACTCTGGCGTGAGGGGGATGAGGATTACAAGAAGTGTGATTGGCGTCCCGGCGCGGTCATCGTTCCGCCAGACAACTGGTTTCACCAGCACTTTAATACCGGCACTACCCCGGCTCGCTATCTGGCGTTGCGCTATGGTGGGCGGCGCTATCGGCAGCCCTCGTCCATCGGTCGTGGCGAAGTGGATGTGAGCACCAAAGCGGGCGGCAACCAGATTGAGTATCAGGACGAGGATCCACGTATCATTGAGATGTTCGAAGCTGAGTGCGCCAAGCATGGGGCAACCCCTCGGATGAGGGAGATGCTCGGTAAGAGCTGAGCCCGGCGTTGCTCTGGAGCGCGGCGGGATTCAAGGGTCTTTTCATTGTCCAACTCGAAGGAGTCCGCAGCGTAGCACGGCGCCTTGTGCCCTGTGCCTGGGAGGCGGGAGCCGCAGATCGCAATCGCGGGTTCGGGAGCTCCAGGCACAGGGCGCCGTGCTACGCCGTCCCACTGACAACTCGACTTTGAATAGACCCTGAGCGGGACTCCAGGACTTGAGCCCCGGCATAGGTGCTTCCGCTAAGATTGACTTTAGCCTCACATAATCTGAGCCTCGCGACGCTCGGGTGTCCATTTCATCCCGGCGCGATTGGCGCACCCATGGTGAACACATCAAGCTCATGCCAGGATGGTCGTCGGGGCTGTTCTGGCCATGTCTGGGACGGTCAACGGCAGTGCGTGCCTTGATCTCACCGCGGTGGTTTCCCCGCGTCCTGAGCGCGCGTCCCTGGATCCTTGATGTGCTGGTCATTGGTGGCCTGGCGCTGGCGCTCCGATCGGCCATGCTCCACCTGGCGCCCGTGCTCATCAACAAGGACAGCGTAAGCTACTTTCTGCCCGGTTGGGATCTGGCCAACGGCCTGGGGTTTACACCCGACTATCGACGATCCCCCCTGTATTCCTGGTTTATCGCGGCAGCGCTGCTGCTCTTTGGCCATGAGCTTAGCTCCGTGGCGCTTCTTCAACATGCGCTGGGTGTGGGCATGGTGATCGCCACATACGCTCTGGGTTTTCTGCTCTTTGGTCGCGTGGTGGGTTTCCTCAGCGGTCTCCTCACAGCCGTCTCTGGGCCGCTCATTATCTTTGAGCAGCGTATCGATGCGGAGACGCTGTTTGGATTCCTTCTCACCGTTGCGGCCCTCTTCTGGGTGCTCGGGTCAAGGCGTTGGGGGCTGCGCTGGTTTCTGGCGGGCGGTCTGGCCCTGGGGCTGGCCACACTCGCCCGTCCGGCTGGTCAGCTTGTGCTCCTGGCACTGCCGCTGGCGCTGCTCATTCACACGCGGTCGATCCGGCGGATACTGATCCCCACCTGCGCGGCCACGCTGGGCATGCTGGTGGTGAGGCTTCCGTGGACGCTGTTGCTGCTGACGCAGTATGGCCAGGTTAGCGGTGGAGCGACGATTGGCGAGCCGTTGCTTTCGCACGTTGTGTTTGGGCAGCAATGGCTGAATCGCGCGTACCGTGATGAAGACACCCTGGAGGAGATCCGAGCGGATGCCCCGGTGTACGATGCGCTGACGCGGATGGAGATCACGTTCACGCTTCCCAGCGACGAGAGAAACCCGAGCGGCGATAGACTGCTCGATCAGGCCCGGCGTCAGGGGATCCGATTACTGGCCCAGGGGCAAAGCCCCAGCGCTGCCCGGGAGAGACTGGAGCGCACCCTGGGGCTCTCGTCACTGGAGATTGACGGGGTCTTGCGAGATATAGCGCTTGAGATGATTCGCAATGATCCGTTCCGATTCGTCCTGTCCTCACTCCGCGGAGGTCTCGTGGTGATGCTCGGTCGGGTTGAGTCACTGGAAATTAGCTGGGATGATCGACGGAGCCAGGCCGGCCGACTGATGGAAGATAACTGGTACGAGGTGCGGCGCATTCGGCACCTCGTTCAACCGGTCACACCGAATCAGCTTGCCGCCTTTCCGCTTCTTAATGCTCTGACCAGCGTGTTTCAGCCCAGTCGTATTGGTGCCTTCCTGACCGCGCTGGTTGTGGCCAGCTTCATCGCGTGCGTCTCCAGACCAAGCTGGCGCATGGGCCTGGTGCCCTGGTTCATGATGACCATTCTCATTTTCACCAGCACGTCCCTGTCCTGGGCGGCGGCACGCTATCGCTACCCCGCGGACCCGTTGATCTATGTCCTGGCCGCATCTGGGCTCGTGGCGGTTGTGTCTTACGCGAAGTCCCTGATATTCCAGGTGAGCTCGCTTCGGGCGAGTCCTGGACCACTCGAAGCGTCGCCCAAACGTAGTGCGTCCTGAACGTTGGGCTGACTGCAAGCGCGTATGTTTCGAGTAATGCTGGTGCTGGTGAGCCTGATGGTTGGGCTCGTGTTCAGCGAGGTGGTCTTGCGCGTCGCCTCGCCACTTCGAGCTGACGATGTGCTTCCATTTCCCTATAAAGATGCGGAACTGGAGCGAATTATTGAAGGTGATGCCTATATCCGATTTGACTCGCATTTAGGCTGGGCAGCCACCGAGTCCAGTATTCGGCAGGATGGGAAAATCACCTACCAGACAAACTCGGCCGGGATGCGGAGCGAGCGTGAGTTCCAGGTGGCGCCACCGGCTGAGGTGATCCGTCTGGCCGCGTTTGGCGATTCATTCACGTTTT
>JBJXFJ010000118.1:0-2627 GCA_046154735.1 Chloroflexota bacterium
CTGGGGAAGCTGGGATCAAGCGGACCGTCAGGCACGAGACCCAGATCAGGCCGGAGCCGGTTGATCCAGCCCTTCAATGACCTCACGAGCAGTGCGGATAGTGCCGCGATCAGTGCAAGCGGGGCGGCGAATCTCAACCCGCGTAGATACAGGAACGCGCATATCCCCAGCACAAAGATCCAGCTCTGAGGCGACCAACCCGGCCAGCTCAGAGCAATCATGAGCGGGAGAACCCCCGGGAAATTCCAGCTCTGTACCCACCCCGCCAGACTGGCGTCCCAGCTCGGAGCTGTCCCGGACCAGTCCAGCCTGGCAAGTAGGGTGAAGAAGATGAGGCATACGCTACCGAGCAGCATGCCTGCCCAGGGTGACCAACGGCGTGTGTTCAATTTAGGCCCATTGGCGAAGTGATCGCCAGCACGGCGGTCCGCTGAGTAGTTGAAGCGACAACGACGAGGTCAACCGTGCTCTGCCTCCAGAGGCTAGGGCGACGGGAACATGCCTTTCCAGGCGGCGAGGCGGAGGCGGGCACCGCGAATTGAAACACGCTGGGCCTGCTCGAGCTCGTCCAGGTTGGCTCGGCCGTAGAGCCAGCGAATGAGAGCAGCGGCGTCGCCTTCAATGGTGATGTCGCCCTTGGCTGCTCGACGGTTGATACCCACTCCGCCATCATCCGGCTCAATCAGCCACGCGCCGTTTTCAAGATCATTGGCCTGTACCACCCACTGTCCGTAACTGGCCGGACTGGGCTTGTGCCAGGTGCGGAGGTTGCGCTCAAGCAGGGTTGGCAGCAGATATTGACCCACGGATGGAGCAATCTCCCGCTCGCGTCCGATGGAGTGGTGGAGGTCCCACCCGTGGAATGCCAGCTCAGAGAGCCGCTGATCCACAAACCACCAGCCCGGCTGGAGGCCGCGGGTGTGCGGACAGAGCACTTCCAGTTGATCAGTGGTGAGGTTGCTCAGCGTGGATCGGAGGTGACTCTGCGCTGACTTCAGGGTTGCCACTAGGTCGGTCGGTGAGAGCGAGGTGAGCTCGCGTTGACGCTGCTCACGCGCCTCCACGCTGACCGCAAAGGTGCGCTCTCCGCGCAGACCAGTGTCAACCATTGCCGCGAATGTCTCCGCGCCACGAGTCAAGTGCGCCACGATGTCCCGTACGGCCCACGGCGGGCAGTTCGTTGCTCGGCTCCAGTCCTCCGCGCTGAGTGACTCCGCGGTGGCGGAGATCTCGGCGGTCAGCGCGTCCTGGAGTGTTAGCCCCTGGTCCCGGCGAGCTTCTCGGTCTGATGCCATCTCTGGTCCCCTGTGCGTGCATGTTCAATCTCGGCTCGTCAGGTAGCGTACACGTTTTTGATGTGCGCGTGACCGTATGAGCTACGGATACATCCCTCGCACACTGATGGCCTCGGCCACGCGTCCAATAGCCAGATCGAGCGCGGCATCGCGCAGTTTGAGGTCGCTTGAAGCGCTCGTTAGCACCTGCTGAAAGCTGGTGGTCATGATGGCGGCGAGTCGTGCGGACACTTCATCCTCGCTCCAGAAGAGTCGTTGTATGCCCTGGACCCACTCAAAGTAGGAGACGACGACACCGCCCGCGTTACACAGAATGTCCGGGATGACCATGATGCCGCGATCCTGAAAGATGGCGTCCGCAGCCGGCGTGGTGGGACCATTGGCCCCCTCGGCAATCAAGCGCGCCTGCACCCGTGAGGCGTTTCTATGAGTGAGTTGGCCGCCCAGGGCCGCGGGCACCAGAATGTCGCACTCCAGCTCCAGTAGCTCGGCAGCACTGACCGTCTCAGAATCCGGAAACCCGGCGATGCCCCTGGTCGCCCCGACATGCGCCTGCAAAGCAGCCAGGTTCAACCCCTGTGGATTGAAGACCGCGCCTGTAACATCACCAATGGCGATGATCCGACACCCGAGCTCGGTCAGTGCCTGGGCGGCGACTCCGCCGACGTTGCCGAAGCCCTGCACCACCACTCGCTTGCCTTCCAGGGACCAGCCAAGATGGCGAGCCGCCTCACGCACGCAGAGCGCTACACCGTGGCCGGTGGCTTCTTTCCGACCCAGCGATCCGCCAATCTCAATGGGCTTGCCAGTGACAACCTCGGGCACAGAGTAGCCCTTTTGCATGGAGTAGGTATCCATGATCCAGGCCATTGTCTGCGCGTCTGTGCCCATATCAGGCGCGGGAATGTCCTCGCGCGGGCCAATGATGGTGCTAATCTCGGTGGTGTAGCGTCGGGTCAGACGCTCCTTTTCAACCAGGGTGAGCACACGTGGATCGCAAGTGACGCCGCCTTTTGCGCCACCAAAGGGTAGGCGCACCAGGGCGCATTTCCAGGTCATGGTCATAGCCAGCGAGCGTACCTCGTCCTGGTCCACATCCAGGGCAAAGCGGATGCCGCCCTTCGCCGGGCCACGGGCAGTATTGTGCTGAATGCGGTATCCGGGAAAAACCGTCATTGAGCCATCTTCCCTCAGCACCGGCACCTCCACCGCTAACTCTCGCTGGCAGGTGCGCATCACTTCATGCAGCGACGGCAAAAGTGCCAGCCGCATGGCCGATGCGTCAAGCTGTTGAAGGGAAATGCCCCATGGATTGGAGCTCTCCGCGCTCAC
>JBJXFJ010000540.1:0-7334 GCA_046154735.1 Chloroflexota bacterium
GAGATGGGTTGGACCAGTGATCCGCGTCCCGGTTCACCATACGGCTGGCACCGAGTGAGCGAGGAGACCAAGGGGGACTATATTGTGCGGGCCTTCAGGCTCGCCGCGGAACGCTGGCGAACCTGGATCGCTTACATGTCGGTCATTTACTTGCCCGAGACCCGTTGGACGCGCAATGACGAACAATACTGGTGGAGCTTGATTGACACAGACGGTTCGCCCCGCCCTTCATACCAGGCGATCCGTCGGGCTTTCGGTCCTTTGCACTAAACTCTGGCAGCCGGAGATGAATCCGTGGACGGCAGTTTCGCGTATAGCGTCGCGTACGGTGGGAGTCTGCCCGATTCCCGTATAGAAAATTCGGACAACCCTGAGGAGGTGGTCACATGCGATTTGGTGGTTTGAAGGTCATGTACTCCGCGGCAGCGGCTCTCGCGCTGAGCGCGTCACTGAACCTGGTCGGAGCGCCGGCGACAAGCGCCGAAGAGATCATGGTGATGATTGTGGATCAGGAGGCGCCCCAGACGCCTGGGAATGCTGCGCAAGGCGCCTGGGGATATGCTCCCTTTAACGTCTCCGCGGTGAAGGGGGATACCATCAAGTTCATGCAGGGGGAGAACGCATTTCGCCCTCACACTGTGACCTCTATCACTTGGACTGGGCAAGCTCCCACGCGCGAGCTTGCATCGGCGAAGACGTTTGATTCCTCCCCCACACGCGAGACTTACATGAACAAGGGCGATTCCTGGGTGTTGGACACCGCGACGCTGGATCCGGGGCAGATTCTGTATTACTGCACCCTCCATCCGTGGATGGTTGGAACCATCTCGCTCACCGCTCCGGCCGCGGATGCTCCCGCAACCGCTGAGACGGTCGCACCGACCCCACAGTAGATTCTGACGAGCCGAATGCACCCGAAGGAGCCTCAATGCGAGGCTCCTTCTCATTTTGTCACAGATGCGAGACGTTCCTAAACTCGCAGTGATTGCGCTCCGCTAGTTCACGTCCACCTGCGTCTCAGGTTGGACGATTTCAACCCACAGTGGTGCCCGTGGGGGGGTGAGCGACTGGCCCGTGGCTGAGACGAAGTGCAGGGGCTCGGCACTTGAACGTTTAAGCCAACGGCCGCGCTCCGCGGTTCCCAGGCTTACAAGTATCAGGTCACCCTCGCCTCGAAGCGCGATATCGAGCCGTCCGCTGGCATCCACAATGGGACCGGGGATAGTCAGGATTGCGATGGTGCCCGCCTGGAGAGGGACGCCTCCGGCGGCGTCGCGCTGGATTTCTCCATCAGTGGATCGGGTGTACATCTGCCGAGCTTCGTCGAAGTCGAAATTGGCGCGATATTGCCAGGGGCGAAACGCAAGGCTGATATGCCGTCCCACGCTTGGAGCGGACCACGGTGTGAGCTGATTACCGAGCACGGCCATCGTTTCAATGCGAGCGCTTGGCCATTGGGTGCTGACACTTGCCCGGGCATCCGCAACGCTCGTGTAGGCGTTGTGCGGCGCCGCGCGGCGTGGATCACGCCAGAAGGGGCCATTCCCGGTGATGCCGTCCACCGTGGGCAGCTTCGTTGTCGAAATCTCTTCATAGCCGCGCGGACTGGCGCCAAAGTGAACGAGAGGCGCGCCGAGCTCCGCGGCCAGGGCGACGAAATAGTGGCGCGCGCTGCGAACCGGGCCAACCACTGCGGGTTCCTGACTGCTAAACACGGCCATAAAGCGAGAGATCCCGCCCTCCGTCATGGCTTCCACCACCAGGTCTGCCTGGCTCAAGCCAGCTTGAGGGCGGGCATCGGGCGCGTTTTCTATGATGACCGCCAGCGGGCGAGCGTGCGACTCAACAACTGGTGTCGGACGGACGGTGGGTATAGCCGTGGGCGCGGATGCCCGGATCGTGGATTCGATGACCGTGGGCCGCGCCTCCGCGCGCCGCTCGACTGGCGTGGGCTGGCGTGGGGCCGAAGCCTTCGGGACACAGCCGAGCGACACGCAGAGCACGAGCAGGGCAGGTAGGGTCAAGCACAGCCTGACTCGATGTGGCTGAATCACGTGAACGTCGGAAGCATGGTCTCTGGAGATTATCGGCGGGGACGGGCGTTTGTACTGTCACAGGGGTGGATGCGACTCACCGGGCACGGCTGGCGAAGTCGCTTCTGTAGCTGCGCTTTGGAGTGCGGCGTGGGAGAGCGCCGCTTTTGATTCTCCTATTCCAACTGGGGGAAATGGAAATCGGCGCTCTCCCACGCCGCACTCCAAAGCGCTGAGTCACCAATGCATGGGCAGCCACGCTGGGCTACGGGACAGTGAGTTTGAGCTGCTGACGCTCGATGATGTCCAGGCCCTGTTCAAATTGCGTGCGATAGCGATCCCGAATATCGCGTAAGAGATCGTGAAACTCTAGCTCCGCGCGTGCCGATGCGAGGGTCCGGGATGGCTGAAACGTGAGAATTATGGTGCGCCCGGGGAGAAGAAAGTCGTATGCGCTCACCGGATCGCTGACACGGTGATCTGGGTCGCGTGCGGACGGAAACGGATCAAGGTCCGCAGGTGTTCCGGGGCCCCACTTCACGGGCGGATCGTCATTCGGCGCGAGACGTTGATAGATTGCGCTCCAGCGCTCGCTTTCGCGAAGTTGATACGGATTACGCTTGCCTCGCGCGTCGTCAGGCCCTGTCTTATAGAACACGCGCACTGTTCCATTGCGCTCGTACTCGATCCGAAAGACCTGACCATCCCTGAGGCTGCCGAGCTCCGTTCGGTCATTTACGGCGTCTTCAATGGCGAGCATGCGGCCATCGACCTCAGGTCGAAAGAGCGCTCGGGTCAAGTGCTGTCGCCCGTCGTTCACTACTGGCTCAGTGCGATAGGCCAGCGGCCAGATCTCTCGGACGGGATCGATGTGCTGGTGGCGACGATCGATCTGGATGGTCGTGGCCTGGCCGGGTAGCAACGTCCCACTCAGTCTCCGAACGGCCTCCATTTGAAACACGTCCGGGTCCGGCACCCGATAGACCAATTGCGCCAGACGAGTCGTATCCGTCCGCCGATTCCCGAGCAGGAAAGCCAGATCGGGATGAAGTTGAACTGACGCTAATCCTTCACCATCAATTCGTTGCAGCTCATAGCGAATCGGGAATGGATCGGTGAGATAGTAGCGCAATCGATCCCCTCGCTCGCTCACGTATTCTCGAATTTGCGCCGGGTGGCCGAGCTGTTCCTGGAGCTCTTCCTGCCAGCGGACGATAAAGGTGTCCGGTGGCAGTGGGAGGATAAACTCATCGCCCGGCTGAATTGTGAATGGTGAACGGTGGGGATTTGATCGGAAATATGCCTCGCTCACGTACGTGGCCGAGGTTTTTCCATCTACCGAAAAGAGCGGTGTGAGCTTGCTCGTAGCTACCTGGTAAGGATGCCCGTCCTGAAGTATGCGTACCCGGAACAGAAGCTGGCCGGCGGCATCGGTGCCGGCTTGTTCAAATTCAAAGCTCTCGGTTGACTGACGAGGCGGGAGATTCACGATTGACTGACTGTTGGCCGCGGCAGCCTGTTGACCCGGGCGGGCCACGGTGCCCGGGGCAATGACTTGCGGCGCAAGGCGTGCCAGATCATCCGCGTCTCGACACCCGGCCATCGAAACCAGCACAACTGTGAGTGTTATGAGCCGGTTTACACACCATTGCGCCCTCGTCGCCACGCTCATTACGGCTGCATCCAGTTCATATCCAGAAAACCGCGATCTTGCTTTTCCACGAGAAACACTTCTTCATGGTCGCGTGCGTCAGACCGTGCCCCGCCAACATTTGGCACCCGCGTGACTACCACACCATCCGGCCTGGGGAACGGAATCGGTTGATAGTGATAGTGGTCCACCAGCCGCGCCATCATCTCAACCCAGAGCTTGCCGGCGGTGAGTGAGCTAGAGACCTTTTGCATGGGCTCATTGTTGGTATTGCCCATCCAAACACCAACGCAAACCTGCGGCAGGCAGCCAATCGTCCAGGTATCCCGGTAATCATCCGTTGTGCCCGTTTTCATCATATGCGGCCGCGGCAGATTGAGTGGTGACTGGAGGCCGAAGGTGAGCTGCCGAGCGGTAGGGTCGCCCAGCACGTGGACCATTTGATAAGCGACGCGTGGATCAACAATCTGCTCACCGCGCCTTCCATCAGTCACGGAGTACAGCACGTCACCACGCGCTGTATGCACACCCAGAAGCGGCTCCACGGGTTTATATTCACCAAGTCGGCTCACCGCGGCATACGCACCTGTGAGCTCCAGAAGATTGACCTCGCCCCCGCCGAGCGTGAGAGAGAGCCAGCGTGGATCCCACTCGTCCAGCGTGCTGATGCCTAGCCGCCGGGCTAGATCCTTGAATCTGGGCACGCCCACCGACTTCAATACCTTCACCGCGGGGACATTTAGGCTATTGCCGAGCGCATCGCGAAGAGTGACTCGCCCGTAGTATTTGTCCTCGTAATTGCGCGGCGTATAGGCGGGCTGGCCGAGCGGGGCCGAGAAGGGCGTCAGGCGGTCCAGTGTCTCAATTGCTGGGTTGAGCCCGCTTTCAAATCCGGCCAGAAAGACAAGCGGCTTGATGGAAGATCCGGGCTGCCGTCCTGCAAGCGCTACATTTACCTGGCCGGCCACGGACTGGTCCCAGAAATTCTTGCTCCCCACCATGGCCAGTACCTGGCTGCTGGCTGGATCGATAACCACCATGGCGGAGTTGTTTGCCCGCGCTCTCAGGCGAATATCCTCGTTCTGCGATACCACTTCTTCAGCTAACGTCTGAACGGTGGGGTCCAGGGTGGTGTGGATGCGGAGCCCCCTCGTATAGAGCGCCTCCGGCCCAAATCTCGAACGGGATAGATCAGTCGCGTAATTCACCCAATGTTGAAATCGAGGCACCGGGAGGGTTGGTTCACGAAAGTCGATCCGCGCGGCCAGCGTTGCCTGAGCCTGCTCCGCGGTAATGAAGTCAGCCTGCTGCATGAGCTCAATGATGTGCTCCTGGCGCTTTCTTGCTTGATCGAAGCGCAGAAGCGGGTCATAGGCAATCGGTGACTGGGGCAGCCCCGCCAGGAGCGAAGCTTCAGCCAGGTTCAGCGTTCGCGCTGACTTGCCAAAGTAGCGCTGCGCGGCGGCCTCAACGCCATAGGCCTGATTCCCATAGTAGACGGAGTTCAAATATGCCTCAATGACCTCTGCCTTGGAAGCGCGCTCATCCAAACGCTGGGCAGCCAGTGCTTCGCGCAGCTTTCGAGACAGCGTCTGCTCGGTGCGCTCATCGGGCATGTAGAGATTCCGAATGAGCTGCATCTCTAGCGTGCTGGCTCCAGAGGCCAGCCCGTCACTCGTCGCATTCTGCACGAGTGCACGAACGAAACCGATTGGGTCGACACCCGTGTGAGTGAAGAACCGGCGGTCCTCCGCGGCAACCGTGGCCAGCACTAGGAACGGCGAGAGCTCTGCAAGCGGCACGACTACGCGACGCCCAAACTGCACGTCGTTGATCTCGGCCAGGACTGATCCGTCGCGAGCCATGATCATGCTCGTCTGTGGAAGTCCCTGGTCCAGTGGCCCTGTGAGGGGAATCGCCGGAACCTCACGAGTCACCTGCAACTGCAATCCCGTGACGAATGAGTTTGTGCGGGTGGGCAAGGACCGGCATGCTGAGACAATGAGCGCGCTCGTTACCAGTGGGATGGCGACCAACGCCAGCAACCGTCCCCACCGCGCTTCGCCCGCTTGCGCCCGAGATTTGCGGCTGATCCTTGAGCGCGCGGATTTCAGCCGCGCTGCAGACAGCCTCGCCTCGTGATCACCGGGACAGTTCTTCGGAGCGTGACGCGGAATCACGGCCCGGCGCGGCCCCGAAGGCCGGCGAGGCACATCAGCCACGGCCGGTTCAATCGATGGGGTATGGACCTTCGCACGGCCGCGGTTCGGCAGAACTACCTCGAGCCATCCCCGAAACGCCACGCTGCTCAGTGGTCTGCTCCCATATTCTCAGCGATTCTATCGACCCATGGTTGAGACATGCTCAACGAGGGATGATCAGAGCAATTCCAGGGCCATCATCGTTAGCGGAATCTTCAGACTTTATGCATGACCACCGAATTCGGATGGCGAATCAAGTGAGAGTCTTCAGGGTTGCCCGATGACGGACCTCCCCAACTCCGCTCAGCGTGGCTGACACCGGGCAATACCGCGTGGCGGAAAGCTCCACGGCCCGCTCCACCTTGACTCGGTTGAGTGCGCGCCCGGTCACAATGTGCTCCACGTCAACATCCGTGTAAATTCGGGGGTGCTCAGACGCCGGAAGCCCGCTGACCCGGACCTCATAGCCCGTGACGTCCTGGCGCATTTTCCTGAGGAGGGAGATAACGTCCATTCCAGTGCAGCCGGCGAGCGAAACGAGCAGCAGCTCCATTGGACTGGGGCCGTGGCCCTGACCCCCATGCTCGGCACTGGCGTCCAGGGTGAGCCTGTGGCCGGATGCCGTTTCCGCGGTGAACGCCATGCCATTGGCCTCAAGCAGGGTGGCTGAAACTGATCTGTGCTCGACCATGAGGCGGCTCCGCTCCTGATGAGAATGGAGGCGAGCGACGCGAGTGCCGCCCCCCTCCTGGACGATTAGACTGGCAGCTTATCCGCGCCCTCCGCCGGCTGCAGGTCAAAGGCGTTATTGATGGCGGAGATGTACTGGTACTGGCCGATGGTGGCGGTCAGTTCCACGAGCCAGCGTTCGCCATGGCGACCGAGCAGCGCATCAAACACGTCCTGCTCAACGCGATTCTTTTGCAGGAGTTGGCGCACGTAGGTGATGATGTCACGCTCGTCGGGCTCGAGCGCGCTCACGTCGCCACTATTGCGCATGGCTTCAATGGCTTCTTCACGCATACCGTGCTCTCGGCCGACTTTGACGTGGGCTGCCCACTCATACGCCGCGTCCTTTTCGCGCGCAACAGCGAGCACTGCGAGCTCGCGCTCAACCATGGTCAGCGTGGACTTCAATCGAACATGCGCGCCGGCCTCCATCACCTTCTGAGCCAGACCCGGGCTATGCATCAGAATACTGAACGGTCCACGCACGCCATGGAGCACGTTCACAATGGTGTCGAACTCAGCATGCTGGTCGGCGGCTATATCGGCCTTGTCACCGATCATCTTGATACGAGGCATGAGTATCTCTCCCGGGATAGTCTGCCCGCATTGTTGCACGTTGGCGTACATGGTGGCAGGTAACTGTTTACGCTTCGATGGATGTTCACCGCGGAGACTCGGAGACGCAGAGTTACTTCTTTGTTCTCACTGCGTCTCCGAGTC
>JBJXFJ010000119.1:0-21988 GCA_046154735.1 Chloroflexota bacterium
GCGGTGCCTTTGAACAGGGAGCGGAATTCCTCGTCGCTTAATCTCAATAGGTCGCGCAGGGCCGGCCGGACGTGCTCCGTCGATATCGGCTGTAGCTCCGGCCAGGCAAAGGACTCAAGTTTCTTATTCCAGGGGCAGACTTCTTGACAGATATCGCAACCGAAGATTCGGTCACCGATGTTTGATCGGAATTCAGTGGGAATCGCCTCGCGCAGTTCGATCGTCAGATAGGCAATGCAGCGTCGGGCGTCCAGCTCATATGGAGCAGTCAAGGCGTCTGTGGGACACGCATCCAAGCAAAGGCGGCACTGTCCGCAGTCGCGCTGGCGCACCTCATCGGACGCCAGCTCAAGCGTGGTGAGGATGGTTCCAATGAGCACATAGGAGCCGAGCGGTCCTGTCAGCAGATTCGTATTCTTGCCATAGAATCCCAGGCCTGACTGCACGGCGGCCTCGCGATCCAGGAGTGGAGCTGTATCAACAAATACCCGGGTGCGGGTGTCAGGCGGATCGAGCTCTCGGATCCAGGCGGCAAGCGTATCAACCCGAGCCTTGAGCACGGTATGGTAGTCCTGCCCCTGGGCGTAGCGTGAGATTCGGCCCAGAGGCCCACGGCCATCGTCCGTCTCGGGCTGCTCAGTGAAGTACGAAACCCCGAGCGAAACGATTGAACGGGCTCCCGGGAGAAGGTCTTCTGGATGCGTGGAAGCACGGACGCGCTCCTGATTGAACCAGCCCATCTCACCGTGGCGGCCTTCAGCTACCCAGCGCGCATAGCGCTCCTCAGCATCATGGAACGGCATTGCCCGGGCAATTCCCACAAGGTGGAATCCAAGCTTGCTCGCCTGCGATTTGACCCGGCCGGTGAGATCCATTGGTAGGGAGTGGGGAAGGACATAGGGCGGAGGACAGGTGCGGTATCCGACCCTCAGCCCTACGTCCTCCCGTCTATTTCGCCGCCTTAGCTGCCTCGAGCGCTGCCTCATAATTGGGCTCGGAAGCAATTTCCTTCACGTACTCGGCGTAGGCTACTTTGCCATCCTTGCCGACGACAAAGACGGTCCGTGCCAGCAGCCGCAGCTCCTTAACGAGGACTCCGTAACTCGTGGCGAACGCTTCATCGCGATGTGAGGAGGCGGTGCGGTGGCCGACCTCCGCGGCGCCGCACCATCGCTTTTGAGCCATGGGGAGATCCATGCTCACCGTGAGCATCTCTACATCGTCCCCGAGTGCCGCGCGTTCTTTGTCCCAACGGCGGGTCTCTGTGTCACATACCGGCGTATCGAGTGACGGCACACAACTTACAATCACAACCTTGCCCTGGTAATCGGAGAGCTTTACCGGGGACATGTCCTGACCAACAAGCTGGAAGTCCGGGGCGGGTGCGCCCACTTTCACTTCATCACCAACAAGGGTCAATGGATTGCCGCGCATTGTGACAGCGCCGGCTCGTTCAGTAGCCATAGTAATTCCTTCAGGCACCACTAATGTGAGCGTAGTTGCAGGTGATGCCGGCCGTTATCCTACCATATGGGTCGGGAATTCAACCGCCGCTTACCGGCTGCGAAGCCTGCGTTAAACGGATGCCGAGGACGAATGCTGATCAGGCGCTAGGCGTCTCCTGATCGTGACCACCGCGATGCCCCCGACATTGATCATGGCGCGATCCGGTGTCACGCTCGAGGTGGATTGTTGCGCTGGTCGTGCGGCTCGCTTTGGGAAGGGCAACGGTAAGGACTCCGTTGCGATGGGTTGCGTTGGCCGCCCCACCATCCACCGAGCCGATCAGCTCAATGCGACGCTGATACGGCCCATAGCTCCATTCGTGAAGTGGATATTCTCGAGTGACCTGCCGCGGCCCTCGAATGCCAGCGATGACCTGCAGCTCACCATCGCTGACGCGTACCGTGATCTCGTCAGAGGTGATACCGGTTAGGGGCATCACAATGACAATCTCATGCCCATCGTCATACACATTCGCGGGGATGACCTGAACGCCCTCGTGTCCTGAACTTGTATCCATCAGCTCGCGCCCCATCTCTGGGGATCCTGAGTGAACACCGGCTGGTGACAAGTCGGACAGTTGGTCTTCAGTTCCCGAATTCGTGTTGATGTCAACGAGCAGGGTTCGTGCCAATGTCTCTCGACTATCATGTTATCCATGGTGGACGATCAGCAGGCACTCGATTGGCTATTTGGATTTACGGACTGGGAGCGGGGTATTGGGTGGGGCATTCGGGTCAGTCCGGACCTCAGTTGGAATCTGGGCCGCACTCGTTGGCTGCTTGATGCACTAGGAAGCCCGGACCGGCGAGTGCCCATTGTGTTGATCGCCGGCACCAAAGGGAAGGGGTCGACCGCGGCTCTGGTGGAGAGCATCGCCCGGGCCGCTGGGCAGCACACACTGCTATACACCCAACCCCATCTGCAGGAGTACCGGGAACGCATTCGAGTGGACGGTATCCCCATTGCTCCCGGAGAGCTCGCCAAGCTCACTGAGTGTTTGCATGAGCCTGTTGAGCGGCTCATCCGAGAGCAACCCGAGGCCGGTGAGCCAACAACTTATGAGATCACCACGGCCATGGCACTGCTCGCAGCCGAACTGCACCAGGCTGATCTGGCCATCATTGAAGTGGGGCTGGGGGGCCGACTGGATGCCACTAACTGTCTCGATCCGGTGATCTCCGCAATCACCCGGATCAGTTACGACCATACACAGATCCTCGGGAAAACGCTGGAAGCTATCGCCCGAGAGAAAGTGGCCATTGCCCGTGTAGAGCGTCCCCTCGTGAGCGCTCCTCAGCGGCCTGCCGCACAGCGGGCGATCATGCGTTCGGCGCGGGAAATTGGAGCACGGCATCGGTTCGTCTCACCACTACGGTACCTGGGCCGCGCGTTGCTCCACGATATGCCTGTACAGCGAGTCGGAGGGGCCTTCTTTACCACCCCGTTTGAAGCGAGTCTGGCGCTCCTCGGGGATCATCAACGGGAAAATGCGGCCGTTGCTGTGGCCATCTGTGAGGAGCTATCCCGTCTTGGGCATGTGTCAATCGATATGCTTGCAATACGTACTGGACTAGAGAGCGTTCGCTGGCCCGGCCGGCTGGAGCTCTTTTCAGGCCCACCGCGCATTGTCCTTGACGGCGCTCACAATGGCGAGTCCGCGGCCAGACTGGCCGCGGCGTTACGAGAATCATTCAGCTTCAAAAACTTGATTCTTGTCCTGGGTATCTTGCGCGATAAAGACGCCCCAGCCATACTGCGCGAGCTTTTGCCAGCAGCCCGCACCGTTGTCGTCACGCGCAGCGCCAACTCACGGTCGCTGGAGCCCGCTGAACTGGCGCGGCAGGCTCGCCAGCATTGTGATCGAGTGCGCGTCGCGCCCGCGGTGAGTGATGCGCTGGATGAGGCGTGCGCAATTGCGGGGGCTGACGATCTCATCTGCGTCACTGGCTCCCTCGCCCTAGTGGGCGAAGCGCGCGAGCTTCTCACGCGCAATTTGTAGGCGCGGTTGAGGGCAGCGTGGAGAGCACCGATTGCGATCTTCTCCGAACGAGGTCTTTCATACAACGATGTTGACGTATCTTGATCATGCCGGTCCTCCAAGTGGCGCATCAGTGAGCAGTGAGCGCGTGTTCATTGACAGCGCAGCGACCAGGGCGTAGCATCCAGGCATTAAGCTGCCCAGGAGCAACGGGCCGCACGTCTTGCAACAACGATGCCATGCCCACTATGTTGAGATCGGCTTCATGAGTTGGTCCTGTGGGAGAGGAAGCGCGACCAGAATGCCATGATCGATCTCACTCAAATGATCTCGATTGACGATTTCTCCAATGACACGCTCATAGCACTCGCTGATCGCCTCGAGAAATCCACCAGCTTTCAGGAGCTTCTCGTGAGAGAAGCCGAGCTCGATGAGATCTATCGTCGCGTGGAGACCGCGCTGATCGATGCCACGTCGCAGGATGACAAGTATTCCGCATCCGGACTGCAACAGTTGTTTCAACGCGTCTGGGAGGCTCATGATCTGGCTGCAGAAGGTGAGCCGCTGGAGGCTGCCCGGAGGATCCGTCAGGCAATGACCGGCGATACCGGTCCGTGACTTTCGTCTATTTCAGTGTAGAACTCTAAGAACAGGGAGGTCTTCCATGCTCAACGCCGCAGACAATGAGCTTCTCACGCGGGTCGGGCCCGATGCACCAATGGGTCAATGGCTCCGTCGATTCTGGACGCCACTTATGCTGGCTGACAAGCTGGGCGGGCCAGATTCTGCGCCTATAGAGACGCGCATGTATGGCGAGGATTTGCTCGTGTTCCGGGATACGGACGGCCGAGTCGGGGCAATCCAGACGTTGTGTCCCCACCGCCAGGCGCCGCTTGTGTATGGACGGAACGAGGAAAGCGGGCTGCGCTGTATCTACCACGGCTGGAAATTTGATGTCAGCGGCGTCTGCCTGGACATGCCAAACGAGCCGGCTGATTCGGATTTTAAGCACAAGGTTCGCGCCATCTCCTATCCGCTTTGTGAGCAAGCGGGCGTCATCTGGATTTATATGGGCCCCAAGCACCTCCAGCCGGAAATGCCCGATATGGAGTGGATGCGCGTGCCAGATAGCCACCGGATCGTCTCGAAGTTCAATGTCGAGGGGAACTGGGTCCAGGCCATGGAAGGCGATGTGGATTCCAGCCATGTTGGGTTCTTGCACAAGGACATGAGCACGCTGCGCGATCCGAAGACGGCTATCCCGGAGCAGCGCTATCAGGCGTTGGATCGCGCCCCCAGATGGATCATTCAGCCGACGGATAGTGGCATGATGATCGCTGCCCGTCGCAATGCCGAGGATGATTCATACTACTGGCGCATTAACCAGGTGTATTTCCCGTTCTATACCCTGGTGGCGGGCCCATTGGATCAGAGCAAGTTCTTGATGCACATCTGGGTTCCCCAGGACGATTCACATTGTGACGTCTACACGGTCTTCTGGCGCCCCAAGGAGGCCATGACCCCGCACGAGCGTGCCGAAATGTACGCGGGACCCCGGGCCCACATCGCGACGTTCAATCCTGAAACGGGCGGTCTCTTTGGCAACAAGGACAATCACTTCTTCCAGGATCGCAAGCTCCAGAAGGAGGGCACCTTCTCTGGAATTCGCGGGATTCGAGAGCAGGATGCCGCGATGACCGTGGGCATGGGTGCTATCGTTGACCGAACCAAGGAGCACCTGGGCACGGCTGATATGGCCGTAATCGCTCTTCGACGCATCCTCATCCGCGCGGCCAAGAACATGGCCAAGGGTGAAGAGCCGCTGGCGCCGTCCAACGGTGCGCTCTATCGGAATCGAGCCTGGTCAGGTGTGTTGCCGCGACGCGAGCAGTTCATTGAGGATCCAGCGGCGCAGGAAATGATGCTGACGCTGGTTCCCTAGCAACCGCGCCATGCACGCGGGAGGATACCTCCCCTCGTGCATGGCCGAATCGATCTCGGCCCGATGATTGGGCCGATGCCTATCACACTGGAGTGAGCTTGTGACTGACTATCCCAAGGCGGTCGTGAACGATCTGAAGAAGCGCCTCGTTGAAGGCCTCACCATTCTCTCGGCTGAGGGCGTCCTGGGTGGTATGGGGCACATTAGTGTGCGCGTGCCCAACACTGATCTCTTCTTGATCAATCCGCGCTATGCGCCCAACGTGGCGGACGTGGACGATATCTGCGTGGTCACGGCAGACGGTGTTCGGGTCGACGGCCCCGGACCGATCCCGGGCGAGACGCCCATTCACTCAGGTATCCTGAAGCGTCGGCCAGATGTGGACGCGGTGGTGCACTGTCACCCCCGTAGCGCGGTGATCATGAGCTGCCTGGACCACCAGTTCGTTCCGTTCAACATCATGGCGAATACGTTCCGAGATGGATTGCCTGTGTATCCCGAGGCTCATCAGGTTGATACAGCGGAGCGTGGTGATGCGCTGGCCGTCTCACTGGGTGAAAATCTCGCGGTCTTGCAGCGCGGTCACGGTATTGCCGCGGTGGGCCCATCCATTGAAGGCGTCTGCCTGGTGGCCATCCGCCTGGAGCAGAGCTGTCAAGACCAGCTCGAGGTCATGCGCTTTGTAACGCCCGAGCCGGTGTCCGATCCCGAGTCGCCGCCGCCGTGGAACGGTCTCAAAAATCCCTACCGCGAGTGGCCGTATCTCATGCAGAAGCACCACATTCGTTCCCGCGAGGAAATCAAAGCGAGCATCACGCCGCCCAAGGAAGGATCACGATCGCGGGACAATAAGTAGCCTCTACCCGGTGGAGGTGGTGGATGTCATCTCTACCGGGACACCTTTTGGGGGTGTGGTGACCTCTAATACTGCTCCCCTGAAGCGCGGCAGCCATTGGGTGGGCCCAGAACTTGGGGCAATGTGCGTCCGAACTTTGGGGTGCGGCGTGCGAGAGCGCCGCTTTGGATGTTCCCCCAACCCAGCCCGGGGGACAAGGAAAGCGGCGTTCTCGCACGCCGCACCCCAAACGTCGAGCGGGCACAGGTTTCGGGTGCACCTCGGCCATTAAATTAGTTGCGCTACGATCAGTGGGGGGTTAGATTCTGTTGACGTAGCTCCTGAAGGCTCTCACTCTGGGGGCTTTAAGGGTGCATTATCCACGTGCATCACGTGCCTATTGGAGGGGTCCATTGGCTTTACGAACTCCGACTCGACAATTCTGGCTCTACCCCGTCGTTGCGTCCGTTCTGACCGCGGTCATTGGTTGTCAGGGCGCCGCCCCGCCCGCGGCTCAGAAGCAAGCCGCTCCCGCCCAGGCAACGAGCGCGCCCGCCGCTCAGCCCGCGCAGAAAGCAGAGCCCAGTGCAGCCGCTCCCGCGGCCAGTGGACCCGTGACGCCCAAGGTGAATCGCCTGGTAATGGGTGTGGGAACCATTGGTATTGAGAGCAATGATCCCACGGTGATTTCGCCGCCCGAGACCTGGCAGCTTCGCCCCATGTATGAAAATCTTCTAGGCGTGGACCCTGAAGGCAAGGAGCCGGTGCCGCAGTTAGCGACCTCGTACAGTCTCGAGCCTGACGGGTTCTCGTACCGCTTCCAGCTTCGGAAGGGCGTCCAATTTCACAACGGCTTTGGCGAGATGACCGCCAAGGACGTGCGCTTTGCCTGGGAGCGGATGGTCTCAGCCGAATCAAAACATCCACATACGAGTTACTGGAAGTCCGTGGTCAAGGATGTTGAGATCGTGAACGACTACGAGGTCGTCTTCCGATTGACGGGCCCAGATGCCGACTTCATCACTTCCGCGAGTGGCGCGGAAGCAGTGTTACCGATTTATAGCAAGGCCGATGCTGATTCCCGCCCGAACTTCCCGACGATCACCGACAAGCCGATCGCGGGCACCGGGCCTTACCAGTTCCTTGAGCGAGCGCAGTCGCAGTACATTCGTTTCCAGCGCGTGCCGTACCAGCACTGGCGTGTGACCCCTGACTTTCCTGAGTTTGAATATCGGTTGACGCGGGAGCTATCCACTCGGATTGCTCAGCTCAAGGCCCGGGAGATCCAAATTGCCGGGCTGCCGCCGGAGATGATCGGTCAGGCGGAGGGTCCTGGGTACAAGATTATCAAGAGTCGCGCCGCGGGCCTCCAATCGTTCCTGACCTGGCACGGTGTGTATCCGAGCCCGCAGATTCGCCCTGAAGAGCGGCCGGCCGTGGACCCAACGCAGCCGTTTGTCTACATGGATACGCCATTGCTGGACAGCCGGGTTCGCCAGGCGCTCAACAAAGCGGTCAACCGTGATGAGTTCAACAGGGCGTTCTTCCGCGGAATTGGTGAGACGATTTATCTCTTCGGGTTCAAAGAAGATCGACCCGGCTGGAACCCCGAGTGGAAAGCTCGCTTCCCAGACATGTATGGCTATGACCCAGCCAAAGCGCGCGCCTTGCTGGCTGAGGCGGGTTATGGACCCTCAAACCCACTCAAGACCAACATCATTCTCGTGAGCACGGCGTATTTCGCCGCATCTGGAGATATGTCGGAGGCGCTTAGCGGCTACTGGCGTTCAATTGGTGTGGATGTGAATCTCATCACCATGGATGGTAATTCGCGCACAACTCAGTCGCGACAACGTGAGTTCAACAATCATGGTGAGGTTGTAGGCTCATCGGTTCGGCAGCTCCGTGGCTGGGGTATCTATGGTACGCACACGGCCATGGGCACCCAGAGTGGCGCAGCGCTTCCGGAAGTGGACGATGTGTTTGACAAGGAAGTGCGCAAGACCGTGGATCCATCGAAAGTGGATGCCACGTGGCGCAAAATGGGGGACCTGGCGTACGATCGGTTCATGAATGTTCCGCTCCACTGGGTGCCCGCCGAGGCCGTGGTTGACTCAAACGTGGTGGCCGACTACGTCTTCCCCGGCACCATCACCGGACTCTACACACATCCCGAGTACGTTAAGGCAGCACCCTGAGGAGCGATGAGTGATGGGTTATGAGTAATGAGTGATGAGTCAAAGTACTAAGCTCTCATCACTCATGACCCATCACTCATCACTTTCTTATCATGGCTGAGATCGTATTAGGGATTGGCTCAGCTCGCAGCCCGCTGACGAGTCTGTCGCCCGAGCATTGGCAGGCACTTGGTGAACGGGACCGAAAGAGCCAGGTGCTGTTCAACTTGGACGGTTCGCAGACGTCCTATGACGATCTTCTTCACTCCGCCCCGCACAACTTGTCCGCGGCGCTCTCATTGGAACGTTGGCAGGGACAATATGACGCGGCTCAGCGTCACTTCGATACACTGTATGAGACCATTCTGCGTGCCCACCCGGATGTCCTGGTCATCATGGGGGATGATGAGGAAGAGCTTCATCACGCCGATAACCGTCCGGCCATCATGGTGTATCTGGGTGATTCGTTTCGGGTAATGGAGCGGCCCCTGCCAGCCCAGACGGACAACCTGAATCGTCTTTCCAACTGGTCCTGGGGCGATCACGATGCCGTGTACCCGGCGGCGCAGTCCATTTCCCGCCACCTGGTACAGTCGTTGATGGCGGATGACTTTGACCTTTCGATCGCTACCAGTCTGCCTATGGATCGGCCGATTAGTCACGGATTCGGATTCGTCTTCACGCGGCTCGCGCGACGCATGCCCATTCCCACCGTGCCGCTCTTTCTGAATATCCATTACCCACCCAATCGCTTGAGCCCCCGCCGCTGCTACACCCTTGGTCAGGCTGTAGGACGAGCGCTGACTCAATGGCCCGGCCGAGAACGGGTGGCGATCATCGGAACCGGTGGGTTGAGCACTGGCGTTCTGCGCGAGGATCTGGATCGATTGGTGTTGCGGGCGATGGCGGAACGAGATCTCACGGCAATCAGTGCCATGCCGCATGAGTGGATCAAGGGGCCGTCTGGCGAAATTCTCTCGTGGATTGCCACGGCCGGCGCTTGCGAGCATCTTTCCATGGAGCTGCTCGATTACCTGCCCGTGGTGCGCTCCCCTGCTGGAACTGGCTGCGGCCTCGCTTTCGCTCGCTGGGAGTAGACCTCAGAGCCGCATCCCGTCAGGGTGCGGTCCCTCCTCCGTAGCTCCCGATCACCGGTATCGGCCATCGCCACCGTCTCCGAGCCGCGACCGTGAGCGAGCGGTTTCTGATGCAGGTTCCTCCGTTCGAGATTGGGGGCCATTGCCTCAGATTCCTGTAGCAGGTTCCTCCGTGCGCAAACGATGGAGACTGCCTCTGGAACCGCTCGCTGACGGTCGCGGCTCGGAGACGGTGGCGATGGCCGATACCGGTGGCGAGGAGATCGCGGGAGGAACCGCACCCTGACGGGATGCGGCTCTGTTACATCAGGAAGTTGATTTCCAGGCGGCTCGCATGTCGCGCACTTGGCCGATGTGATCGTGGTAATGGTCGATCATCCAGCCCATGATCATGGACGCTGTGGTGGGTGTCGCTTCGGTGGCGGCGCCAAAGATGATTGGAGCCGTGCGCAGGAAATCTTCCTGGTGAAGGCTCTGCACCTCGGTCACAAGCGCCTCATGCACGTTATCCAGACGTGCCCAGTGGCGGGCACGCTCCGGCCCATGGAATCCAAGCCTGAGCGCTTCGAGCATCTCCGGGGTTTCACCGGATCCTTCGGCCGCTTTGAGCTGACCAAAATCAGCAGCCTTCATGTGCTGAATCACCTGAGCGTACTGTTCCATGGCGTTGGCCACATGCACGATGAGGCCCCCAAGCGCATAATCATCGCCTTCTGGGAGATAGCGGAGCGCGGCATCAGGCACGTCCTCGTACGCCTGCACGAATGCTGCGCGAGCTTGCTCGAGGGCGCTCAGTGAATCGTCACGATTTGTGGGTGCATCAGCCATGCGGAGCTCCTTTCCCATGACTGCAGACGGTGCGAACATCGCCGCCACCGTCTGCAACGTGCTCAGTGGTACGTAGGCCTACCAGTCTGCCGTGCCGATTTCTCCCTTGAATGGCCCGGCGATATCCTTTGTGGCAAACCCATAGAGGCGGGGAGTGTCACTGAAGACCTGCTCGCCATCCACGGTACAGGCGTCCATGAGGTGCGGATAAAACGCGAGGTGCTCTCGAATAAGCTCGGAGCTCTCAATTGGGTTTGGGTATGACCATACCGCGTTGGGTGCGGTGCGCTCACCGTGCTTGACGGTGAAATACTCCGCGGCCCCCTTCCAGGGTCAAGTGCTGGTGCGCTCCGAGTGCTCCAGCATGTCCATCTGCACATCCTCACGCGGAATGTAGTAGACCGGCGGAATTCCGCGCTCCACAAGCCGTTTGGCTTTGATGGTGTCAGCCAGTATGACTCCATCAAAGACGATCTGAATGTGCTTTGTGGTTGGCTCGATGCGCGTCTCCTTTGGGTAATCCCAAACGGACTCTTGTCCGGGACCTGGAGGCGGCGGTCCATTCGTTGGCATGGGTGGATTCTCCTTTTCTGAGATGCAGACTGGTTACGCCGATTTGGCGCTCAGCTTGAATGGGCCAACAATCTCCTTGGTGACCCAGCCGCCGTGATAATTGTCACCTTGAGCGGTCACAAGCTCATCGTCCACGTAACAGGCGTCCATTCTGCCGGGATAAAACGCGAGATAGTTGCGCACCGGCTCCGCGGCCGGAATGGGATTTGGGTATGACCATACCCCGTTGACAGCCGCGCGATCCTTCACCGTGACGGTGAAATACACGGCCTGCCCTCGCCATGGTCAAGTGGTGAGGAGATCGGTGCCCTGGAGATATTGCATCTGCACATCATCCGGATGGATGTAGTACACCGGGGGCTGGCCCTGCTCGCAGACGCGCTTGGCCCGGCGGGTGTCAGCGATCACCAGATCATTGAAGATGACTTGAACGTGACGAGGGGACTCCTCGATGTTCGCAGGCTGCGGATAATCCCAGACCCATTCCTGGCCGGGAGTAAGTGCTGGCCGTTCCAGGGCTTCAGTCATGTGCCGCCTCGCTCTGAGAGTTGGTACGTGAGAGCGTAGCACACGGAGTGGGTGTATGAGTGAATCTGCGATAATCCGCCGCGAGGAGCTTGTCAATCATCCAACACTATTGCGTGAAATTTTGGTTTAAGGGACAACACGAATGACTGAACTGCTTCCGCGGCTCACCAGTTTCTCGCACGGCGCTGGTTGAGCCTGCAAGCTCAGTCCGGCTGAGCTGGTGCAGGTGCTGCGCCATATACCCCATCCGAATGATCCACGCGCTCTCGTTGGCGTGGGGACACGGGATGATGCTGCTGTCTATAGGCTGACGGACGAACTGGCGGTTGTTGCCACGGTGGATTACATCACCCCCGTGGTGGATGACCCATACGCTTTCGGTCAAATTGCGGCTGCAAATGCCCTGAGCGATGTCTTTGCAATGGGGGGTGAAGCGCTGTTTGCGCTGAACGTGGCGAATTTTCCCCGCGAGCGACTCCCCTTGGAGCAGCTTGGCGAGATCATTCGCGGCGGCGTAGACAAGGCGGCAGAGGCCGGGGTCGCGGTGCTGGGCGGCCACACCGTGGACGATCCCGAGATCAAATTCGGCATGACCGCTATTGGCATCGTTCATCCGGATCGCATCGTCCGTAATGTGGGCGCCCAGGCAGGCGACACGCTCGTCCTTACCAAGCCCATCGGCACGGGGATCATCACCACCGCGATTAAGGTAGGCGCGGCCACTGATGAACAGATTGAGGCGGCCATTCGTTCGATGTCCACGCTGAACCTGGGCGCGGCCAGAGCCATGTTGACGGTGGGCGTTCACGCGGCGACCGATGTGACCGGCTTTGGGCTGCTGGGCCACCTCTCAGAAATGCTTACCGGAGCCTCGGTGGATGTGACGCTTCGGGCTGATCAGGTTCCGCTGCTGCCCGGTGCCCGAGAGCTTGCTGAAGATGGCGCCATTCCTGGCGGTTCCCGTCGGAATCTCGAAGCCTTGAGTGACCGCATCCGCTGGGATACGTCGTTGTCGGAGCTTGAGCAATTGCTGTTATGCGATGCGCAAACGTCGGGCGGGATGCTTCTGGCCGTACCGTCGCACCGACTTGACGCGCTGCTCGCGGAGCTGAAGCGAGAGCAGGTCATTGTTGCTGCCGTGATTGGCGAGTTTCAGCAAGGCACGGGGCTCATTCAGGTACAACGCTAATACAGCATGGGAGATGAGTGGGTCATCTGGCGGACTGATTGTCCTCCATCTGATGGGAGAGACGACCCCCAAATGCTCCGCGGCGTCTCACTGTAGCGCGGCGGTCTTGTGCCCCGCGCCCGAGGATTCCCGCATCTCAAGCGAATCCACGTATCGGTGATTCTTCGGGCGCGGGGCACAAGACCACCGCGCTACAGGAGTGTCCGCCGTCTGCGGGCGCGTTCCGTAACGCTGCATCAGGACCCATCAGCAAACAGGCCAGTTTCCGGGCCATCCGTGCGAACGTGTCACATCCGACAGTCGTACACGCGGGGTATCGGGCGCTCTGGACGCCCTCCGTCGGGTGGGAGATATGACCCCCAATGTTCAACTCCCCGTCCCTGGAGCTCGGTGCGAGGTACGCAGGGTCTCTGCCAGGTGCGGTGACCCAGTAGTTCGGATTCTCGGTTACACTCCCTGGTATTGAGCTCGGTTCATACAATACCGATCCATAGGGTTTGGAGTGGAGCCAGGTATGCAGGTATCTCGTCGATCGTTCTTAAAGCAGACAGCCGCTCTCTCGGCAGCCTCCGTTTTGCCGTGGAGCTCTTCAGTGCTTGCCGCGCCCGCGCGCCAGGAGCGCCCGTCCACTCTGCGCGTGGGGCTCATTCCTAATATTGCCCCGGATCGGCAGCGCACGCTGTATAAGCCCTTTGGCGACTATCTGGGCGACTATCTGGGTATGCCTCTGGAGATGTTCGTGGCCACGGATTACGCCGGCGTTGTTGAGGCGCTCGCCTCGGACAAGCTGGACATGGCCTACTTTGGCGGAGTCACCTACGTGCAGGCGGAGCAGCGAGCACAGCTCTATCCGATTGTTACGGAAGTGGATCGTGAGACGAGCACAACGCAGTATTACAGCGCGCTCATCACAAGAGCGGATAGCGCGATCCAGACTGCCTCGGACATTGCGGGTAAGAAATTCGCCTTTGGTGATATCAACTCCACGTCGGGGTCCCTTTATCCGCGGGTCATGCTGGATCGCGCTGGAATTGGCAATTTCACAGATCCGAACCTCTTTGTCTACACGGGCGGGCATGATGCAACCGCGCTGGCCGTGGTGAATGGCAGCGTGGACGCGGGGGGTGTGGAGAAGCGGATTATGCAGCGCTTGATCGATGGCGGTCAGGTTGATGGCACTCAGATTCGCATCATTGAGCAAGCGCTTGTCCAGGGCTATCCCTGGTGCGTTCGCGCCGCGCTTGATCCCGATCTCGTTGAAACGATAACAGTGGCATTTGAGACCATCACAAACCCAGAATTGCTGCGACTCATGCGTGCTGAAAGCTATGCCCGCGTGACCACGGCCAATTACGACGAAGTGCGCGCAGAGGCACGCCGGCTTGGCATTCTCCGATAACGCGTTGGTCGTCTCTGCTGCTCAGCTCGGGAAGCGTTATCCAAATGGGGTCATGGGGCTCCGTGATATCTCCGTCTCGATCCGCTCCGGTGAGGTCGTTGGCCTGCTGGGACGGAGTGGCAGCGGCAAGACCACGCTCTTTCGCCTGCTTGTTGGCGCACTGCGGCCAACAAGTGGGCAACTCTCAGTGTTAGGCACCGACCTCTCCACGGCCAGATCCGGCGCGCTGCGGGCATTGCGTCGGCGTGTGGCCTGGGTTTCGCAGCAGCATAACCTGGTGCCCAGTCTCTCCACGGCCCATAACGTGCTCCTCGGGCAGATTGGCCATCAGCCTCTCTGGCGCGTGCTACTGCGACTATTGTGGTTGCCCGAGCGTGAGCGCCGGGCCGCTTTTGTCGTGCTGAGCGATCTCGGCGTGGGGGACAAGCTGTACGATCGTGCTGACGATTTATCCGGCGGTCAGCAACAGCGCGTCGCAGTGGCCCGGGCGATTCTCGGCCGGCCGGAGTTGATTCTGGCGGATGAGCCGGTGGCGTCGGTGGATGCGCGCACCGCGGAAGATGTGCTGGCGGCACTGCTGCGATTGAACGCGGAGCACGGAGCCACCGTGATACTGAGCCTGCATCAGCCTGAGATGGCGCTGCGACTCTGCCCGCGAATCCTGGTGTTGGATCAGGGTGACGTGGTGTATGACGGCGCACCCGATGGGATTGATCAATCCCGACTGTATCGGCTGGCTGATGATCATGATGAGGAGGTGCAGCACGATGAGCGCGCGGACTTACCCGCGGCGGCCCTCATTTGAGGACGTGCGCGGCCCGGGATTCAGCCCGTTCAATCTGATTCTGGCGCTTGTCCTGGGCGGAGTGATTGCCGTTTCGTTTCAGCAGAGCCGCGTTTCCCTGACGGAGCCCTTCAGTCCCCAGAACGCCAAGAGCGTGGCGCGCTTCGTATCTGGCCTCTTTCCGCCGGCTACCGCGCCAGATTTTCTCCAGACCATTGGCGGCCTGATTCTTGAGACGGTGTTCATTTCAGTCTCGGGAACCGTCATTGCCTTCGTGCTGGCTGTGCCCCTCGCGCTCGGCGCACTTCGGACTCGAGGTGAGGAAACGTCGCGGCAGTCCTTAGGGCTTCCAGCCTGGTTGCTGCGCTGGAGCATCTTTGGGACATCACGTATGTTGCTCAACCTCGGCCGCGCCATCCCGGAGCTTATCTGGGCGCTCGTGTTTGTGGTGGCTGTGGGGCTGGGACCATTTCCCGGGGTGCTGGCCCTGGCTGTGCACAGTGCGGGCATTCTGGGCAAGCTGTATGCAGAAATGTTGGAGTCAGTTGACCAGCGGGTGGTGGAAGCCTCCCGTGCCACCGGCGCCTCGGAAGCGGCGGTGACCCTGCTTGCGCGGGTACCGCTGGCGCTGCCCATTTTGCTCTCCTATACGCTCTTTCGCTGGGAGTGCAATATGCGCGCGGCCACGGTGCTCGGCTTTGTGGGCGCCGGCGGGATCGGCACACAGCTCAGCATTAGCATGAAGCTCTTTCGGTATGATGAGGTATTAACCCTGGCGATTGGAATTGTGCTACTGGTGACGCTGGTGGACATTGTGGGCAGCATCATTCGTGCGCGGATTCTGGATGCACCCACCATTACTTGCGTGCCTGATGACTTGCCCGTGGTACGCGATCGAGCCACCGGCGCGTTTGGCCGCGCGGAGGGATAGACGGGTGCGTTATCTTCTGCCTAAAGCGACGATCAACCCTCCTATGGGCGACCGGCTGGTCACTCGGTTCCGCGCCGCCGGCATTGATTCCGTTGAGCGACCGGCCGGTCGCCTCTACGATGGGCGAGGCTTCGGACAGTGATCACGGTTGAGACATCTTCAGAACGGGCAGGCGAGTTGGTCGATGCGCTCCGCGAGGCGCGTCAACGCACACTGGAGCTCATTGCTGATCTGACGGACGACCAGCTCATGGGGCCCATGCTGGCTATCGTCAATCCCCTTCGCTGGGAGGTGGGCCATATTGGGTGGTTTCAAGAGCACTGGCTGTTGAACCATTTCCGCGGTCTGCCGCTGATCTTGAAGGATGCTGATGCGCTCTACGACTCGATGAAGATTCCGCACGATGCGCGCTGGGACCTGCCGTTGCCCTCGCGGGGAGAAACGCTGGCCTACGTTCAGCAGGTGCTTGATCGGGTAGTTAAAGAGCACGAATCCGGGCGGCTCAAGAGTCGTCCGGCCATCGATGGATTTGATGGCGAGTATTTTCTCGCACTGACGCTCTTTCATGAGTGTATGCATGCGGAGGCCTTTACCTACACGCGTCAGACGCATGGCTACCCACGGCCGAGCATGGGGACTGAGCTGTCCCACCCTATCCTGGATGCCAACCGTCGAGCGAAGCAGCTAGGGGACGCGTTGATTCCCGGGGGCTCCATTACGCTTGGGGGTCGTCAGGGCGGTGACTTCATCTTCGACAACGAGGAGCAAGGACTGGAGCTGACCATTGCCCCCTTTGCCATCGCTCGCACCTCGGTGTCAAATGGTGAGTTTCTTGATTTCGTCACGGACGGTGGGTATTTGCGGCAGGACCTATGGGATCCTGAAGGCTGGGCCTTAGTTCAGCGTTTGGGTCTGGAATGCCCGCGTTACTGGCGACGGATCAACACTAATTCGTGGGAACGACGGGATTTCGATGTCTGGAAACCGCTCGAGCTGGCGCTGCCGGTGCTCCATGTGAGCTGGTACGAGGCTCAGGCGTATTGCGTCTGGGCCGGAAGACGATTGCCGACCGAAGCTGAATGGGAAATGGCCGCGACCCGCGAGCCCAGTCCGGAAGGTCGCGGGCTCAGCGCTCGCAAGCGAATCTATCCCTGGGGAGATGACCTTCCGAGCCGTGAACGTGCGAATCTTAACTGGGAGCAGCGCGGCTGTGTGCCGGTGGATGCGCTCCCCGCGGGAGATAGCGCCTTTGGTGTGCGGCAGCTCATCGGGAACTGCTGGGAGTGGACGGCCTCCACATTTGACGCGTTTCCCGGGTTCGCCCCAGGGCCATACGCGGACTACTCCGCGCCTTGGTTCGGTGATCACATGGTGCTTCGGGGCGGCTGCTGGGCCACCCGTTCAAGTCTGATCCGCTCCTCGTATCGTAACTTCTACAAGCCAGATCGGGGTGATGTGTGGGCTGGCTTTCGCACGTGCGCGCAATAATCTGAATCGTCCCTGTCCCCCTCCTCCCGTCGGGCGGAGAGCACCGCCACCCCGCGCCAATAGGCCGCCCCCCTCTCCCCCTGGGAGAGGGCTGGCGTGAGGGAGCGCGGCCGAGCCTCCTGGTATCCAGCCTCCCATGCGCTTAGGCATTGTCACGCCCGCACCACCGCGTACGCAGTTCGGAAACCGTGTCACCGCCCTCCGCTGGGCGCGCCAACTCCGTTCATTGGGCCACCGCGTAGAGGTCACCCTAAGATATGACCGGCAAGCATGGGATGCACTACTGGCGCTCCATGCACGCCGCGGCCACGACGCCATCGTGCGATTTCGGAACGATTATCCTGAGCGGCCGATCATCCTGGCCCTCACCGGGACAGATCTCTATCAGGACCTGGCCGTGAGCGCCGAGGCGCGCCAATCGATGGCGCTGGCGGACGCTATCATCGTGCTCCAGCCAGAGTCATTGCGCGAGCTTCCGGACCAAGTAACGTCAAGGGCGCACGTGGTCTATCAGTCTGTCACGTTGCCCAGGCGCGCGGCTGCCGCGGCCGTTGACCCCGCACGCTTTGCTCCTCGACGGCACTTTGACGTGATGGTGGTAGGCCACCTCCGTGATGTGAAAGACAGCATGCGCACTGCCCTTGCCGTGCGGCTGCTCCCGCGTGAAAGCCGCGTGCGAGTGCTCCACTGCGGTTCCGCCATGGACGAGACCTACGCGGATCAAGCGCGCCGGGAGCTCGCCGAGAACCCTCGCTACCGCTGGCTCGGCGAGGTGCCTCGATGGCGCGTGCTGCTTATGCTGGCCCAGAGCCAGCTCTTCGTTCACACCTCGCGCCTTGAGGGTGGCGCCAACGCGCTCGGTGAAGCGCTCGTTGCAGGCGCGCCCGTGCTGGCCTCGGACATCCCGGGCAATCGTGGCCTGCTCAGCGCTGACTACCCCAGCCTATTTCCCTATGGCGATACCCAGGCGCTGGCACACCTCATCAGTCGCGCTGAGCGGGAGAGTGACTTCCTTCAGGATCTCCGTGACCGATGCATCCAGCAGCAGCCGCTCTTCACTGCCGAGCAGGAACGTAAATCGCTCGCCAGCGTTCTTGAGGCGGCAGTCGACCGAGCCCGCGCGCGCTGCGTCGCCTGAGCGCGTCCTGACTCACCAGCGTCAAGCACTGTCTGCTTGCTCTTGCTACCGACTTAGCAGTGTCACAAAACATCGCGAGGGCGAGTGTTCCTCATAATCAGACCCTGCGTTGCTCCCGTCCACGTATAACTCGGCGCCAGGCGGGTGTCCTCTCCCGAGTGTGCAGTTTGGCCGCCACGAAGCGCCGCCAGGGATGGCAGCGCTCCCGGTGGCGCCTGCACAGTGAACAGAGCGGGAGTATCCAACGCGGGGCCCCAAGGCGGATGACCATGCTGCAATCCGAGGTGCGTCCTGGCGCAAGTTGACATGCTCCGCCTCCGGCCTCCACCCCGACTCTTAAATGAACGTGAGGTCTCTCGCTCGTTTGGCGTCGCCGTCGTGCATCCCGTATCATGTCCCCGGGCCGCTAGCTCAACTGGCAGAGCAGCTGACTCTTAATCAGCCGGTTCGGGGTTCGATTCCCCGGCGGCTCACCGCTTGGCCCAGTTTAGAAGACGCCCATTAGGAAGTGATCCTGATGGGCGTCTTTTTGATTCGGCTACCGCAGTTCCATTCACTTCGCAACTAGCATCGCCCAAACCACCTTGGCCGCATAGGCAACTTGTCTCCAAACCAAGGTAGTCTTAAGTGCCCACTTCTGGCGCTCTGACGTCGATGAATCCTAACGAGTGCAAGCTGAAAGGGTAGTCGGATTCGCGGGGCGTGTCTTCTTGCCCGACGACGTCCGGTTCGATGGCCCAGACTCTGGGGCTATGAGCCCGACTTCACCAAGCAATCGACCGGGTCACATCCGCCCGTCCGTACTAGTTTGGCCAGATTTGCCAACGTCGATGACCGTTTCACGGGAAATTCCTGAACAACTCCGCAAGATCCGCGATGAACACTTATAGCGGAGCGCAAAGTTGATCTTTGGGCGAACACCTCACCACCGTGCTACGTGCAGCAATGATCAGGCGTTTGACGATTCGGAATTGGTTAATGGACTTCCGCCGAGCATAGCTATGCGATAAACTTGCGGCCAGCCGATCGATGGGAGCCTGCGGGTGAGTGTGGTCAAATGGCTGAGTCGCTATCGACATCTACGCTTGCACGATATTTGGGCAATCATCTTTGGGCTCATCGGGACAACCGCGAACGCCGGGCTCGCGCTCGCTCAATTTCAGACCCTAACGATTGGCCACTGGGCAATGGCGACTCTCATGGTCCTTGCGCCAGCTTTCGGTGTTGCTGAAGCACTCACAAGAGGCAACATTAATCGCAGCGCCGAAGAGCGCGATAAGCGACAGCGGATCGTTCGGAAGCTCGTGGAGGACACCTGCGGGACTGTGGTACGTCTAATGTCAGCCTGCCCAAGTCAAACAGGATGCATCGTTTTTCTCCCGGATTCAGACGGTTTATTGTATCCCAGGTTCGCTTACAACAAAGAAAACCAGCCGGATCGAAATGTTTCGTTTAGACCGCTTGTTGGGTGTACCGGCCACGCCTGGGGCCAGGGACGGCAAACACGAGCCAATCTGAGCGAAGCCACCAGTGTGGACCTCGCGACAACATGGAAGCTGTCACCTGAGCAAATCACGCTCACGGCTCATCTTCGCACCGTGGTGAGCACACCCATATGGAATGAGGATGCCCCTGATGTCATGCTTGGCGTTGTTACTGTGGATAGCCAAGCAGACGAGACAACATGTGGAATTACCACCGATGAGTCGGCCGACGAGGCACGCCAACTTGCAGTCTTATTGGCACGGATCTTGAAGTTAGCAGATTAGAATATAGGCATAGAGGAGGGCGCTCGTGGCATGGAAAAATGTTGGGCCCGGAATGTATGAACGAGTTGACGCACCTCGACGAGTCGAGATAACCAGGGAATTTGCTGATGCTATCCGTCGGAGCTCGCAATCAGCCGCGGTTATCGCGCTGCTTGATGAGTTGGTGAAAGAGCAAGAGCATCGGTTATGCGATGTCGAATGCCCTAACGGCGCTCCTGTCGAAGTCCTGACTGACACTCCTAAAAGTCTGTCTGGCAACTAAATCGTGGGTCGGCCCTAAATCGGAATCGGTGGGACTTGCTCTGGCAGTGAGAGCTCATGCGTCCCCGCTATCCGTCATGGCTCGCGCTGGCGTGTCCGGGCTGGGCCGTTCTGCACCTAACGGATCGGGGCGCTCATGTTGAGTCACGACGCGACCATGCGAGTCTGAGAGCGCGGCAGATTATGCGTCAGTACAAACGAGTATACGTTGCTTTGAATATTGACAGCCTGTCAACATCGCGACACGCTGAAAGTGCGCCGCAATGATGCAGAGCAAGCTTAGTGCCGCAATGTGCCGTTGCAGAGGAGACCGCGACAATGGCCGTTGAACACAGCGTTTGGGGAGATGCCGAACTGCTCCAGGCCAATCGACTTCAGTTGCGTCGAAACCTCAAACGTAAGTTGCGCCGATATGAATGCCAATTTGAGTTCTCGTCAGATCGTGTCGAAAGTGAGTTGGCAGGTGGTCGACTTCGTGAGACCGCCGATGTCTGTGATTGGGTAATCGCGCTTCGCACCCTCAGGACACTTGACCGCTAGCTCTCGCCACGATTGGAACACGTGGGACCATCACCTTGCGATCCACGAGAACTTCATCAAGAGCTTCAAGCACTTCATCCTAGAGAACCAACTCATCTCTCAGCGACGTGATTAACGAGGCGTATCGTCTCGATCATCCTTAGCGACCTACTCGTAACCCAGACCACCGCGCGGACCATCTTACTGGCAGATGTTGCTAGTGCGGAGCTCACTTGCGGCTCGGTGTCTGCGCGCGTAATGTGTAGAGGTGGTGGGCAAACGTCTTGACGCTCCAATCTAACTGAGCAATACGTTTTCGCAATTGAGTACGCGGATGAGGGTTTTTGAATGAAGCAGGCGAATGGCTCTCGAAGGCGCTCTTTTTCCTGGATTGTCCTGGCTGGTTTGATGGTGGGCCTGGCGGCACTTTTGCTCGAGTTGCCAGCCGCGGGGTGGGCCAAGGATTTTGAGCTCACTGGTACGGTGGATTGCGGGCGGCGGAGTGGGCAGCGCTGCACGATTGGCGATACGCTCGCGATCATTACGGAGGATCTCAGTGGCGTGAAAGAGCGCGTTGTCGTGGACGTCTCCTGGATTCAGCCGATCATCCGCCAACGCGAGATCGATCAGGATGACACGCTCTGCCTGGAGGTCGGTGATCGTCCGGACGGCGGCCTGCGAGCCATTGGCTTCACTGATGTATGCGATGGCAAGGGCACCGATAATCCGGGGCTCTCTAACGAGGACGACGACACTGCTGAGCAGGGCAATGACAATGATGACGACGACTAATTCTGAAGGGCGGATGATGCTCGCTAGATCGAGCTGACCTCTGGGTGGTGTCGGGCGGGTCGCCCCACAGTCTGGGCCATCGAACCGGACGCTGTCGGGCTAGAAGCCCGGCTCCCCCTAGCTATCCACTGTTCCTCATCCGCTAGGTGGTGCCAGCAGTGTCATTTCGAAGTTGAGTTCTCGGCGGGACCGTGTAGCACGGGGCCTAGCGCCCTGTGACTGGAGCTCCCGGACTTGCGATTGCGATCACCGAC